>NZ_JAMYVQ010000011.1:0-171301 GCF_040324155.1 Mesorhizobium sp. M0011
CAACCACAACACCCCCCCCCGCCCCCCCCCCGGCTAGACTCACCCCGCGCCTTTATTCCCCCCCCCCCCCACCCCCCCCAACAAACACACTATTTTCCGCGGGGGCCGCCCCCGGGCCCCCCCCCCGACAGATGTTCCGGATGTGTGGACCAACAGCTGACGTGCGGGTTCCGTCCTGAAGACCGGGCGACGCAGGTCGAGGGCCGGCTTGACGGCCCAGCGCAACCACGCGTCAAAAACTTTTTGCCATCAGCGAGCCGCGGAGCTCAGGCACCACGCCGCCGCAATTGGACACTCGAAAACCTTGGACAACCAAGGTGATGCAGACCAGCCACTCGTACCGGCTCAGGCGAACACCGCGCTCATCCCGCAAGACACGAGTCACATGAACGCTCCGGCAATCGCGAGGGAATCTCGCCTCGCTGGTCGCTACCCTTCCAAACATCACGGGTGTCATTCAAACGGACGAGGACAGGCACCTGGTGTCCCCCTAGCGTGCACTCGGGCGGCATGCGCTCAGAGGTGATGAAACCGGGCCATGGCAGCATGAGAGCCAATCGGCCATGTGCGCTTGGGAGAGGCAGATGAACCCGCACCTGGTCTGCGTAGGAGGCGAGGATCACGCCTTGAGAGTTCCCTTCCTCATCGCGCTGCGAGAGAAAGGCTTTCGCGTTACGGCGGTCTCGAGCGGTTCTCCCGTACCGTTTTTACGGCATGACATTTCGCATCACAGGTTCTCCTTCGACCGCTTTGCAAGCGGAGGCGGGGAATGGCGCACCCTCGGAACGATGCGCCGCTTGATGCAGGAGCTTCAGCCTGACATCATCCAGAGCTTCGACACCAAGCCAAATCTGTTAACGCCCCTTTCGGTACGGGGAACTGTTCCGGTCATTCGCACCATCAACGGACTGGGGTGGACGTTCTCATCGCTGGAGCCTCGAGCCCTGGCGTTGCGTCCGGTCTATTGCGCACTACAATGGCTTGCGTCTTCCTGGACGGCTGCGACCGTATTCCAAAATAGCGACGACCAACTGTTCTTCGAGCGCTTTCGGCTGATCGGTCGCGGAAGTTCGCGACTGATACGCAGTTCCGGAATCGATGTCGACGCGTTCGCAACGGTGCGCCATCTCGGGTCCTCAGCAACGAAGATGCGAAAGGACCTCGGCCTTCAGTCCGCCGAAGTGGTGATCTTCGTCGGCCGTTTGACGCGCCAGAAAGGCGTGGCGACCCTTCTCAATGCGATCCCTCGCATCCTGTCCGCAAGGCCCGCGGCACGGTTTGTGCTCGTCGGCCCACGAGAATCCGAAGGCTCATTCGCAATCGACAAGTCGGAGCTTGATCGGCATGCACCTCATGTGCTGGCCTTGGGTCCACGACGCGATGTCGCCGATCTCCTTGGCATGGCCGATGTATTCGCCTTTCCCACTCAGTATCGCGAGGGGGTTCCGCGTGTATTGCTCGAGGCGGGGCTGGCGGGACTGCCCATCGTGGCCTCAAGGATGCCAGGCTGCAGCGACGTCGTCGAAGACGGATGGAACGGCTACCTGGTTGCGCCGCATGATGCCGAAGCCCTCGCCTCGCGAACAATAGACTTGCTGTCCGACCGCGCGGCGGCCAAGGCGATGGGCGCCCGTTCTGTTGAACTTGTCCGGAGGCGATTTGCCCTGCCGCTGGTGGTCGACCAGTACTGCGACCTTTACGACAACACACTCCGCGCGGGGCACATGCGACCGCTCCCTGCCGTTGGGCTTGGAGGCGGCCTCGCAAATCACCGAGGCGGGGCACATCAATGATCCGGGACGCCTTGCTCGCCCTGGGGGTTGCTATGTCCTATGCGACGCAACTAGGCGTTCCGGGACTGCCGCTCGGCTATGGCGAATTGTTCATCGCGATCTGGATCGTGCTGGCGATTGGACGAATACTCGCTGGCGGTCGTCTCCAGCTCACACCCGCTTTTGTCCAACTGGCGAGCTTCTGGCTGCTCCTGTCGCTCGCTTTGGGGATCGGCACGATCGTCGGTTACCTGACCACCGTTCTTTATCTGACCGGGTTTGTACATGACGTTATGGCATATGTGTTGCTGGCAAGCTTTACGTGCCTGGCCGCGGCGGAGCCGGACGCCGATCGGCATCTGCGCCGCAGCGCATGGTGCGTGGTCGCGTTTGCCAATGGGGCCTTTGTGATACAGCTTGGCTTGGCTTATGGTGCGATCCACCAATCCGGCGTCGATCCCTGGTATTGGGACCGGTTCCGTGGCTGGTCAGAGAACCCGAACCAACTCGCGCTCTATTGCGCGCTCTTTGGCCCGCTGGCTTTGCATCTTGCCACGACCACGCGCAACCCATGGGCTCGTTTGCTTGCATTCTCATGCCTGCTCCTGACGTTCTATGTCGGCCGACTGACGAAGAGCGACACCTATCTCTATACCAGCATCCTGAGCTGCCTCATCTTCATCGGATTGCGGCTTCGTGCATGGATAGCAACGAGCGGCCGCGCCAGCATGCCCCGCCTGGCGGCAATTATGCTGTTGGCAGGCTCCTTCCCTCTAGCGCTTGCAATGACGCCGTACGCGCTCACCGAAGAGACCAGCGTCGCCAATTTTGCGAAGAGCCTTACCAAAGACGAAGGCGGGGAAGCGACCGTCGAAACGTTCGAACTCCGGCTTTATCTGTGGCAGGAGGCTGTGGAAAAAGGATTGAAATCCGGGTCCCTGGGACTGGGCCCTGGCCCCCACCTCGAGCGGCCTCCCGTGGCCGACCGTCAATTTCTACAGCGACCTTTCGAGGCGCATAACACCGTTCTCGACCTTTACCTGCAGGGCGGATTGCTTGCCGTGATGGCGTTGGTCTGGATCGTGGGCGCCGCCATGTCCTCCGCCTGGCGAGCGGGATTCGACGCCCTGCTGGTGCTCGGGGGATCGACGATAATCTTCAGCATGCCTCACCTGATCATCCGCCACCCGATCGTGTGGTTTTCGCTGGCTTTCTGCCTCGTTGCCGGAAATCCGACCGCACTTCGGCGACAGCTTGCTGAACCGAGGGTGGCCTAATGTGTGGGATCGCGGGAATTCTATTGGCTTCGGACGCTCTGGACATAAAGCCGCTTGGAGCGATCGGGCGGATGACTGCATCGCTGCGTCACCGGGGGCCGGATGGCGAGGGGCTCTGGATCGACCGCGAAGCTGGAATCGCACTGGGCCACAGGCGGTTGGCAATTGTCGACCTGTCAGCCGCCGGGCACCAGCCGATGCATTCCGCCAGCGGTCGGTACGTGATCACCTTCAACGGTGAGATATACAATTTTCGCGATTTGCGTAGCGAACTCGAGTGTGCGGGCCAAACCTTTCAAGGTGCTAGCGACACCGAAGTGATGCTCTGCGCAATCGAGCATTGGGGGCTTGAGGCCGCCCTCAATCGCTTTGCCGGTATGTTCGTCTTCGCATTGTGGGATCTCAAGACAAGAACCCTGCATCTGGCCCGCGACAGAATGGGCAAAAAGCCCCTCTATGTCGCATCGACCCGAGATGCGCTGGTTTTCGCCTCTGAGCTGAAGGCGATCAATTGCTTTCCGGGCTTTTCTCCCGAACTTGATCTTGATGCCGCCGCGGCAATGCTTTCGACGGGATGGGTGCCGGACCATCGCTGTATCTGGCGAAGCGTGTTCAAACTGCCGCCTGGTTCTGTCCTTTCCGTCACGGCGGCGAATTTTGCCGAAGACCGCAGCGCGGACCGTCTTTCCCGATGCGTTCACCGCTGGTGGTCGCTGGCTGCCGTCGCTGCCGATGGGCGACGGAATCCCGCCATCGGCACCGACGAAGATCTGGTTGACGAACTGGACAACCGGCTTCGGCTGGCTGTGCGGGAACGTATGATCGCCGACGTGCCTCTGGGCGGCTTCCTGTCGGGCGGGATCGACAGCTCAGCCGTGATCGCCTTGATGCAGGCCCAATCCTGCAAGCCGGTTCGCAGCTTCACGATCTCGTTCGGAGAGGGCGGCTTTGATGAAGCTCCATACGCAGCGGCCGTTGCCCGTCATCTGGGTACCGACCACTCCGAACTTCACCTCTCGCCAAGCGCCGCACGTGACGTCATTCCCGAGTTGCCCCAGGTCTGGGATGAACCCTTCGCCGATGAATCACAAATACCGTCCTTGCTCGTTGCCAGGCTCGCTCGTCAGCACGTCACCGTAGCGCTGTCGGGCGACGGTGGTGACGAATGCTTCGCAGGATACGGCCGCCACTTTATGGCGGAGCGGCTGAAACGGCACCTGCGCCTGCCCCGACAACTGCGCCGAACCTTGGCGGCAGGGGCAGGGTTTTTCGCACGCGCCGGACGTGACGATGCCGTTGGCAAACTGCCGCTCTCTGCGAGCGCGAGGCATTTTATCCGGAGCGACCGAATGGAACGCCTCGCCCGGCTGCTCACGGCATCGAACGAAGACGAATTGTTTCAGCGGCTGGCGCGGCCACAAGCTGAAAACCTTGGATATCAGCGGCCGACCGAACCAACCCACGGCTACGGCGGTCCGCCGCTTGACGACCTGCTCTCCCGTCTTCTGTACGATGACATGGCGGGCTACTTGCCTGGCGATATCTTGGTGAAGCTGGACCGTGCCACCATGGCCAACAGCCTTGAGGGTCGGTGTCCTCTGCTTGACCACCGCGTTGTCGAATTCTCCTGGCGGCTGCCATCCAACATGAAAGTTCGTGATGGCGCCGGCAAATGGATCCTTCGCCAATTGCTACGCCGCTATCTCCCGCAGCACCTGATCGAGCGTCCGAAACAAGGCTTCGATGTCCCTATCGCTGCATGGCTGCGGGGTCCGCTGCGCAACTGGGCCACCGATCTTCTCGCCGACATGCGAACCGAAAGCAGTGACGTATTGGACACCGCGAAGATCGACGCCTGCTGGCGCGATCACATTGATGGCCATAACCGCTCGCGCGAATTGTGGTCCGCGTTGATGTTCCAGGCCTGGCGGAGCAAGGCCAATCGGCAAGCACAGCAAACCGGCCCAACTCATGAACGCGACCTGGCAGGAGTGTAAGATGGTAGGTTCCGCAATCAGCCCGATCCAGCTGCCACGGGTCAATCAACTACCAGCACCGGTTCTCGAAGGCAGAGTGCCCGTGCGGTCATTGCGTGAGTATGTCGAGCCGCCCACCGCGTCGCGCCAACTCTTCGTGATTCTGGCAAGGAGAAAATGGTCTATTGTTGCCTTCGCTGTGTTGGGCGGCTTGTTGGCGGGGTTGCTGGGAAGCCTTCGACCAGTTCTCTACGAGTCAACAACCCAGCTTATCGTCGACGCCCCCTCGCGCGGTTCACTGCCCGTCGGCGCCCCGTCTTCGCAGGACCTCGTTGATTCAAGCATAGATGACCACATCACGATGTTATCGTCGCAAGATCACCTGCGCCGCGTCATGGCGGCACTGCGCAAGACAGGTGCGGCGGAAACCGGACAGGACAATTCCGCGAGCAGGAATTCCCGGCTTGAACCGTCTGCCACCCCTCCCCCAAGGACACGCTCACTTGCCGGCGGTCTACTGGACTGGCTGTGGCCAGGGGCGGACCAGGTAGCCAACGGTCCACAAGCCGAGGATGCCTCCGAGTTGAGAGCTTTGCGGCGAGGCATGCGGGTCGGGCAGGAGCTGCGATCGAGAGTAATCTCCGTCGCTTTTGCCGATGACAGCCCCGCGCGGGCGGCGCTCGTGGCCAACACATTCGCTCAGGTTTATGTCGACTCCCTAGCGAAGAAAAGGCAGGCATCCGACCAGCAAGAGCTCGATGCGATCACCGCCAGTTTGCCCGGGCTGCAAAATGATCTGCAGGCAGCGGCAGACCGCCTTGAGAAATATCGGCTGAGCCACGGAGCCATCGACCAAGGCTCGGCGGACAATGCAGCCAGGGAACGGGCCGACCTCAGCCAGCAATTGTCGATGTCAAAGGCGGACCTCGCCGCTGTGGAATCTCGGCTTCGATACGTCCAGGGGCTTCGAGAGCATGGGGCCTCTCTCACCGCCTTGGCCGAAGCTATTGGCGCGCCTGAACTTGCCGACCTTGCGGCTCGACAGGCTCTCGCGCCGGCAGACCAGGAACTCAGAGCCACGACGCAAAGCAAGATCGAACAAGGCGTCGACAAGATTGCTGCCGATGCAAACATTTTCCGTGCACAGATCGCCGCTCTTGAAAGCCGAAAGAACATCCTGGATGCGGTCATGGCCGACACCGCCAGCCGGCTTTCCGGTTTGCGGGCTCTCGAGCCGCAGGTCAGCCTGCTGACCCAGCGATATAACGAACTCCTTGGTCGACAACAGGATTTGACGCGGCGTATCGGAGTTCCCTCAGCTGGAATTTCCATCCTGTCCGCTGCTTGGCCGCCGACTATCCCGCAGACCTTGCCAGCCATCTTCCTTGTTCCCCCTGGGATGATCCTATTCGCCATTCTGGGGGCGATGTACGTCACGATGCGCAATCATTTCGACCGGACTTTCCGTGGCGAGGCCGAGGCAGAAGCGGTGCTCAAGGTTCCCTGTGTGGGGCAGATTCCCGAAGCAGGCGGAATGCATGCCAAACAACTGCGAAACCTCGTGCTGGGGGAGCGCAGGTCCGCATATAGCCGCGCCGTGACGTCGTTGCTGATTGCGGCGGCACCAAATGCGCTAAGGGCTCGTTCGTCGTACACGGCGCTTGTCACCTCCAGCGTGCCGCAGGATGGCGGGACCGAGCTCGCGTGGAGCCTGGCGCTCGCCGGCACGCGACTGGGCGGTCGAGTTCTGTTGGTCGATCTTGAACGCAAGGGCGTTCAGCTCACGCTCGAGTTCCTGCACCAGTTCAGCGAACGCAAGAACCGCCATTCCTTCGCTGACTATGTTTGCAATCGCTGCGACCTGGAAGGTGCCGTTGCCAGGCTGCATGAAATCGGGATCGACGTAATGACCGCCGCTCCGTCGGACGACCTGCTGGCGCTGCTATCATGCGAGGACGGAGGCAAAGTGATGGCGGATCTGCACGCGACCTATCGCATCGTGATCATAAACCTGCCGTCGGCGCTGGGGCAGCCGGAAGCCAAATTTCTGCCAGGATGGGCGGACGTGGTTCTTTTCGCCATCCGGTGGAGGAAAACGCCACGCACCCTCGCTCGCGGGGTGCTGGAACTCCTTCAGGGCAACGGTTCTCTTGCGATACCTGTTGGCAGTGTCCTCACGCGAGTGAATCTGAAAAAACATGCCGGATATCGGCTCGAGGACAGCGCTGACCTCTTGCGCGAGCAAATAGCATGACGGCCACAGGCTCGTCCTTGGGCTACGGACGATCCTGGGGCGGTTCATCCAGGGAGCGGCCAGGACGATTCACGGTGCAGCCTGTCAGCAGAGCGCGTCATTCAGGTGAATGATGGCAAGGTCCGGTGTGCATCGTAGGCTGCGGCAATCCCCGATATTTGCCTCCCTCGGAAGCGCGAACCGATGGCACCAAGCGACCTTCTGAGACCCAAGACGGTTCCTGCGGCAGGCACAGCCATCATCGTTGTTCGGCCGAGCCCGATCGGCTCGATCATTCGTGCAGCAAGCGGAGTGTCGGCAATGGCGATTGTCGGCCAGCTCACCCTTCTTGCCGCAATCCCGGTTTTGGCGCGGCTCTATTCGCCGGCCGATTTCGGCATCTTTACGATTTATCTGTCGATCGTGAACATACTCGCCGGGGTCGCGGCATTGCGCTTCGAGGCTTCGCTCTATGGGGTCAAGGGGAACGCGCAGGCCTATGTGACGGTCAAGCTTATTCTCTTGGCTGTGTTCGTGACGACCGTCCTGGCCTTTTCGGCCGGACAGATGCTGTCGAACCTTGCTCCCAATCGCCTCGGCTCGCTCGCCTGGCTCATTCCGATTGGAATGGGAGGCGCAGGTCTGGTCGAAGCCATGAACTGCTGGAGTCTGCGTGCCGGGCTTTTGCGCGATTTTGCTCTCGGGCGCCTGATCCTGCCGGCGAGCATGGCTGCACTGCAATTGGCTTTCGGCATCGCCGAACTCGGCGGTGAAGCGATGATCCATGCCCATATTTTAAGCCAGTTCGTCTTCATCGGGGTGATCGGCTATCGGGTGATGAGTTGGGAGGATTTGCGTGGCATCGCCTGGGCACCTTGGCGTGCGGTATTGGAAAAGGCTCGGCGGGAATACAAATTTCCTCTGTTCGATATTCCCGCAACGCTCGCGAGCATAGCAATCAACAATCTTCCAGCAGTCCTTGTCGGCGGGCTGTTCGGCACCGCATTTGCCGGATATTTGGGCGTGGCCGCGCGGCTGGTCACCGGTCCGGTGACGCTGATCGCCACACCGCTCAGCAATGTTTTTGTCGCCGAAGCAAACCGGAACAGCAATCGTGGACACCTGCTTGGTGTGGCGCGCGGGCTTCTCCTGCTGGCCGCCGCCTTTACCGCGGTGCCGATCTTGCTGCTCGGCCTCGCCGCGCCCTATGTGGTCGTTCCGCTTCTGGGCGAGCCTTGGATGCCCACTGCGGAAATCATGACCGCACTGGCGCTGATGGGCGCGGCACAGGCGTTGTCGACTCCGCTCAGCGACGTTCCCGCTCTGTTACGGCGGCAAGGAACAAGACTGGTCATCGACCTCGCACGGGCGGTTCTCGTGTTTGGCCCGCTGCTCGCCGGCGCCCAGGCGGGCTGGCAGCCAGTCACCGTCATCTATTTCATGGCCGCCGGCGGCGCGTCGGGTTTCGCTCTGAAAATGGCAGCATCACTGTATCTGTTGACCCACGACCCTCAACCAGCAGGCGCTGCAACGTGCATCCAACATGAATGTCTCGAGGAAAAAACACCATGAATTCGTCGTCGGTTGACAACCTTCAAGCGGCAGTTGCGGTCACCCAGCATGACCGGGCCGATCTCTCGTGGTCACGCCCTTTTATCTCGGTCGGGATACCAACCTTTCGTCGACCGGATACGATCCGCAGGGCGATCGACAGCGTCTTGGGCCAGGATTACTCCGATTGGGAGTTGGTCGTGAGCGACGACGAGGGGCCGGAGGGCGAGACCTGGGCTATCGTGACCGACTACGCACGGAGCGAACCTCGCATCCGCATCATCGAAAACAGTCGAGGTCGCGGTCAGGTGGAGAACACCAACAACGCTATGCTGGCTTGCTCCGGACGATGGATCAAGTTGCTGCATGACGATGACTGGCTTGCGCCAGGTGCACTCAGGACATTCGCCGAAATTGCCAAACAGTACCCCTCAGTCGCCTTCATGACGTCAGCCGCAAACATAATCGAGGACAAGCGAGTGCGATTTCGCCAAGTCCCCAAGCAGCAGGAACCGATCTCGCTTTATTCCAGCCAGCAGTGCCTGATGGACCTCTATCTGGTGCGCGCGACACGCTGCCTGGGGATTATTCCATCCACATTGTTGATCAACAGCGACGTCATTCGTGCCGGCTGCTTGATGCGCACGCACAAAGAGATTCCGGCCGGAGTGGATCAACTGTTCTTCGTGGATCTAGCCAGCCATGGGGACATGGTGGCGATAAGCGATCCGCTTACCTTTTACGATGCAACGAACCATCCAAGCATTACAACGTCAAAGAGTTTCCGCGAGGTCGACGAAGTGACCCTCGCCGTCAAACAGCTTAACTGGAATCTCATCAAGGACCGCAACCATCTCCCGCCTCCCGAGACATTGCTGCGGGCATTGCGGGTTGCTCGTATTCCCATGAGGTTCCACCAGCAGTCCTGGTTGACCACGTTCCTGGACGGGATTCAGATCTTCCGGCCTTCCGTCATGAAGGTGGCGGGCTGGCACGTGCTTAACCACGTGTTTGCAATCCGCCCAAGATTGGGCCGGGTGCGCACACGACGGCGGTAGGGTGAGGCTGGCGGACAAGCACGCCGGCAACAGATTGCGCGCGCACAAGCCTGTTGCGCGCGCGCATGGTACGGCCGTTACCTCACGGCAAGACGCATATGCGCCCAAGAAGAGCTACCAGTTCCGCCTGGCGCCGTGTTTCGGTCTTGGCGAAGAGCGACGCCAGCTGTGACCTTATCGTGGTCCGGCTCAAGCGCCGCTTGCGGGCTATCTCCAAAGGGGCATCGCCCTGCGCCAAGCGCAGCGCGAGTTGCGTTTCGGCACTCGTCAGACCAAACATTCTTTGCAGCGTCTGGGGATTTGGCCCGGACCTGTTTTCACGATCCAGCAGCGCCACGATACTCGTCGCGTCAGGCGTTGCTATGCCCTTCTCGTTCAAAATCAAGGGCCTGTCGCCCATACCGCGGATCACCACCCATGAAAGCGTGCCAGGAAGAAAATTCCCCGGCACGTTTGCGATCAGCCGCCTCAGAGCAACCGACACCTTGCCGGCCGTATCAGCTGCCTCGCCCTCGCGCTCCAAGGTGTTTTGAGCGGCTGAATTCCACTCCATGACCTTCCTGTCGCTGTTCAGGATCAGATAGCCACACCCGATGCGATCAAGCATTCTCACAACAGATGCAAGGCTGCTCTGCTTTGGCTCGACAGCCACGCCGTCGAACCTTTGTGGTGCTTCGTGCCAGGCGGAACTATGGCCACCCTGCGTTCTCAAGGCCGAGACGGGCTTTCCCCCGAAACTTCCATATTGGCGACCAAGAATTCCATCATCCTGCCTACCAACCAGTGCCATTTTCTTACCTCCCGCAAAACGGCAACGCCTCCCTGTCAGGAGGTGCCTTAAACATGTCAGTCAGGTCGCTTGGAGAGTTGCGGTCCGATCTGCCCCCGACATCGGACAAAATGCGCGCTACAATCCCGGGGAACAATCCTGCGGTCGGACTAGTCTGTACGCTTTTCGGTCTAATCTCGACGGACTAGTCAGAAGGTTATAGTCTGGCACATGCGTTTGCATTCGCTCAGTTTGCATCCGAACAGCTCAGGCAAGTTGCTAACCCACCTTGCCTCGATGTCGCTCCTGGTCGCAACACTTGCGGTCGAGACAGCGCTGCCCGCCTCCATGGCATACGACATCGGCTTTTTTGAGTTTGTTCCCACCATTATTGCCATCTCATATCTCGAAGATCGCCTGATTGCCCTTGCGGCAACGTTTGTGATGGTGGCCGTCGGCTTGTTGACGCGGGATATCCTGAGCAATCCAATTGACGTCGAGGTTTGGATTCGGGCCATTCTGCTTCTGGTTGCAGGGGGGATGATCGCCCTGACTTTCCACCGGCAGAGGCAGGACTACCGCACCCTTTTGCAGGTTGCCGAGGATAGACTCGTGGCCTTGGAGGCAACCGAAAACAGCTATCGCTGGGCATTCGAACGTGCCGCCATTGGCTTTGCCAATATGAGCGAGAATGGAGAATTGCAACGGTCCAACAAACGTCTTTGTGAGATGACAGGGTATGCCGAGGAGGAGCTTTCTAGTTTGCCAGTCAGGGCACTCATCCATCCTGACGACAACCACACTTTGGCGGAAGCGTTGACTCGCCTCAAAGACACGACTTCGTTCGGCTCGGAGATCCGTCTCCTGAGAAAGGACGGCACGGTTTTGTGGACAAGATTGGCGCTGTCCTTGGCCGTGCCAGCTGATGCTCTCCCTCAAAGCATCTTTGTAATGGTGGACGACATATCGGGAGAGCGAACCGCCCGCGAGGCACTCCGGGCTCAGAAGGAATGGTTGGACCTGGCGCTGTCGTCCAGCCGGTTGGGAACGTGGCGCATAGACCTCGAGAGCGGGTTGGTGAACGGCTCAGCAGCGTTCTGGGAAATGATGGGACTGGCACCCGCGCCGAGCCGTCCGCTGCAGGAACTGGCTGCGGTCGTTCATCCGGCCGACTTGCCTAATTTGACGGCCCCGGGAGAGCTTGCATCCGGCGCCAACTATGACGCGGAGATCCGCATCAGGCGAGCTGGCGGACACATCCGCTGGATTGCTCTTCGCGGACGGGACGAATTGCGCGATGGTCGTGCACAGCGAATAGGAGTCGCCGCGGATGTCACCGATCGGCGCATAACCATTCTGCTGCGGGCTGCGGCGAAGAAGCGAGAGCGGGCCATGCTTGAACAGCGCCATAGGCTCAACAATCTGTTTCCGGTGATCACGGCGCTTGTAAATATGGTCGGTGCCCCCGACAACGATATTGCCCGTTACAAGCAGACACTGATCGAAAAAATCGGCGCACTCCAGGCGACGCATCTGCTTCTTTCACGCGATGGCAGCCTGTCGGCTTCCCTCCGTGACCTCATTGCTCAGGAATTGCAGCCCTATATGGGGACGCACAACATTTCGATCAGTGGACCCGAAGTAAAAATGGCAGAGGGTTCGGCTGAGAGCTTCGCAATGATCGTTCACGAACTTACGACCAATTCCGTGAAGCATGGGGCTCTCGGCACTCCGGCAGGCCGGATCGAGGTCGTGTGGCAATTCGCAGCCCAAGAGCCCGGCGCCGACATAGTGTTCGAATGGTCGGAATCGGGAGAGCGCCGGGTCTCCACCTCGGCTCGGCGTGGCTTTGGGTCGTTGATTATTGGAGCTGACGGTGAACCTATCGTGGGCCACTCTTCCAAGCTTGAGATGCTGGATCACGGACTGAAATATTCGGTCCGGCTGCCGCCAAAAGCAATCGGCGCTAGTTGACGTCTCTGGCGGCCCATGTCTTCAGCAGAACCGCGGCTTCTGTCCGATTTCGTGCCCCAAGTTCGCGCAGGACGGCGGCGGCATGAATCTTCGTCGTCGCTTCTGCAATTTCAAGAGAGCGGGCAATCTCTTTGTTCGAGTAACCTTCGGCCATCAACCTGAGGACTTCCTTCTGTCTGGACGTAAGCCTGCCCAGATTGTTGACGCTGGTGGTCCTGTGGGGCATTTGCGTGGGAGCCACGGATGGAAGGCGTACCGACTCCTTGGGCCTTTGTGAAAGAAGTGCCGGAACGTAAATACGGCCGGCCAGGATTTCCTTCACCGCCAGGACCACCTCCTCGTCCGTTTGGGACTTTACGATATAGCCATGAAGTCCAATCGAGAGGGCAGTTAGAATCTCGGCGCGTGAATCGGTCCCTGAAACAATTGCAAACCGTGTGTCGGGATGAGCCGGTAAGACGTCGCGAAGATCGTCCTGGCCGGACAGTCCTGGCATGTTCAGGTCGATGACGGCGAGATCAACGGGCGCCTGATCTTCAAGCAGGCTTATGACGGTATCAAAACACGCCGCTTCGAATATTTCCAAGTCTGGAATGCCGGCCATCAATGCCAGTCGCAGCCCACGACGATACAAGCCGTGATCATCGGCGATGATAATACGATACATGAACCACCCACCTTTTGGCAGCCCGCATGTGTCCCTAGCTGCCGAACCCTCCCTTTGGATGGACTGTACGGTGACCCAACACAGATCAGCCGCCCGCTGATCCCCCGTATGTCGACGCTCGTCGCCGCCCATCCGCACATTTCAACCTGCTAATATAGCTTACAATCGCACACATTTCAGGGCCAGATAGCAAAGTGTTTTTTTCGTACGAACGGTAGCGATGCCCTTCCGAGAAGGTCGTTACCGGCGCCGGACATGCGCACAGCAGTTGCCAATCGAGCGGCTACAGCTCCCAGCTCTGATTGACCGCCCTGCCGCGCCCATGCCCTGCCGGCTGGAATATTGAAATCAAAACGCCGGGAAAGTGCCATTCAAATGCACGACGACGCCTTCTCGGGCGCCACTTACCATCGCTGCACCCGGAGAGGCGAAACCAACACTGGCGTACCTTCCGGCCGGTGGGCTGGACCCATCACACCGCGACAGTCGTATCAATAGGAGGACGAGATGAAAGCGGTCATTCAGTGCGGTGGAATGGGAACACGCCTTCGGCCTTTCACATCCATCTTGCCCAAGCCTCTCATGCCGATCGGTGCTCGACCGGTTCTTGAATTGCTTTTGAAGTGGCTGCGACGGAACGGCATTCAGGAAGTCTACGTAACGACCGGCTATCTGGGGCACTTGATCCGCACCGTATGCGGAGACGGATCACAGTGGAATCTAAGAATACGCTATACCCAGGAGCTGGAACCTCTCGGCACTATCGGCCCGCTCTCCCTGATCAGGGAGGAACTGGACGAGCCGTTCATTGTTCTCAATGGGGACGTACTTACCGATCTCAGTCTCAGCCGGTTTGTGGCATCACACCGGACTCACACGGATCCAGTCACCATAGCCACCGCTTCCCGCGTCATCAAGATGGACTTCGGCGTCATCGACGAGATCGACAATACTGTTAAAGTATTTCGTGAAAAACCGACGCTATCTCATCTGGTAAGCATGGGTATATATTGCATGAACCCAGATGTTTTCCGTTTTATACCTGACGGTATCGCCTTCGGATTCGACGACCTCATGCTGCAGATGATGCAAAACGGCACGAATGTGCACGTCTACAAACATGACGGGCTCTGGCTGGATATCGGACGCGTTGAAGATTTTCAAAACGCACAAACCATTGCCTGGGAAGAGCAGTCCGCATCGATCGAGGTCTCGGCAGCGGCCGCTTGAGGGCTGAACGCTCGGCCGCGCCAACATGAGGAGGTCGTAATGCTCTTGGTCAGCGCTCCTATTCTTGGCTTTCCGGAAAAGGCAGCCCTGGCCAAAGTTGTCGACAGTGGGTGGCTGACGATGGGGGATCAGGTGCGAGCCTTTGAAGAGGCCTTCGCAGCCGTGCATGATGCGGTCGATTGCGTCGCCGTCAGCTCTTGCACCGCCGCCCTGCATCTCATTCTCCATGCACTTGGGATCGGCCCTGGAGACGAAGTGCTGGTTCCCTCGCTGACCTTCGTGGCGACCGCGAATGCAGTGCTCTACGTAGGAGCAACACCGGTATTCGTCGACATAGAGTCGGCCGAAGTGCCACTGATGTCTCTAAGCGACGCGGAAGCCAAGTGCACCGGACGCACCAAGGCTGTCATTCTCGTCCATTTTGCCGGCTACCTCGCCGACCGGGAAGAATGGCAGAGATTTGCCCGTGTGCGAGGACTGCATATCGTCGAGGATGCCGCGCATGCTCCCGGCCTTAAGGAGGTGGGGACTTACGGTGCGGCCGCGGCCTTTAGCTTCTACGGCAACAAGAACATGACCACCGCGGAAGGCGGGGCCGTTATCGCCCGGGATGCACAGCTCCGTGAAGCGATCCGCCAGGCTCGCGGACATGGGATGACCAGTGGCACACATCAGCGGCTGAACAGCCGCACGCCGCAATACGACGTGACGATGCTCGGTTTCAATTATCGCATGGACGAATTGCGCGCCGCTATCGGCTTGGTCCAACTTCAGAACCTGCAGGAATGGAATGAAATCCGGCGCATATTGGTCGTCCTCTATCGGCGTCTGATCGCAGATTATTGCTCGGCTGTGACAGTCCCGTTCGGCAAACCGCGGACCTCGGCCTACCACATCATGCCTGTCCTCCTGCCACATGACGTCGACCGGCAAACGGTAATCGACCATCTGCGAACGAAGGGTATACAGACCACAATCCACTATACGCCCGTGCACCAGATGACGCTTTATCGCCAGATGTTCACTGAAATCCATCTGCCGAAGACCGAGGACTTCGCGCAGCGGGAATTGACGATTCCACTACACCCGCAAATTACGGCAAGTGCGATCGAGTCGGTGGTTGTTGCACTAGCCACCGCGATTGAAAGCAGCGGGCGTGCGGGAGCCGCGGCATGAACGCACTCGACGTGACGATGCATCGGCCCGCCGTAGCTGGCACCAGCCACGGAATTGCCAGACGCGCTATGGACATCATCCTCGCTGCAGCAGCGGGAATGGTACTCGCTCCACTGATGCTCCTGATTGCCGTTGCACTCTTTGTCGAAGGTGGTTGGCCAGTGTTTTTCGCACAGACGCGCCTGGGTGCCGGCGCAAAACCGTTTCGCATGTACAAGTTCCGCAAATTCAAGACAACTGCCGATCCTTTCGGCCTTGCGCTGACCATGAACGATGACAGCCGCATGACGCGGGTAGGCCGTTTTCTCGCGGCAACGAAACTTGATGAGCTGCCCCAACTGTGGAACGTTTTCACCGGGGACATGGCAATTGTCGGGCCGCGGCCGGAAAGCCTTGCCTTCGCCGATTGTTTCCGCGGCGGCAATGAAGCTGTCCTACAGTGGAAGCCTGGCCTGCTCGGCCCAACCCAGGTTCTCTTCCGTCACGAAGCCTGTTTTTACCCGCCCTCCCTTGATCCGCTCCTGTTTTATCGAGAGGTCCTGTTCCCGGCCAAGGCAACGATCGACCTCGCCTACTATCCGCGGCGCACGATTGCATCGGACCTCGTCTGGATAATGCGGGGCTTTAGGGCGGTTTTCGGCGTGTCCTTGCCTCCCGTGGCAAGTGGGTAGAGTTGGTAAGTGAGGAGTTTGGCATGAATGGATTGTTGTTCGTTCGCCAGTTTGACGGCTCACATGATCGAAGGAGTGCACGGTCGTGAACTATCACGGCAGGAAGGTCCTGGTCACGGGTGCGGATGGATTTATCGGATCCCACCTCACGGAAGCGCTGGTGCACGAAGGTGCCGATGTCACGGCACTGGCCCTCTACAACTCGTTCGACAGCCATGGCTGGTTGGATGATTTGCCCAACCACGTTCGAAGCCAGTTGCAATGCATTCGTGGGGACGTTCGCGACAGCGCATTCATCAACCGGATCGTGCGCGGCCAGGCGGTGGTGTTTCATCTGGCTGCGCTGATTGCGATTCCCTATTCCTACGCGGCTGCCCAATCCTATGTGGAGACCAATGTTCTGGGCACCGTGAATGTCCTCGAAGCGGCACGCCACTGGGAAACCGAGCGCATTGTGCATACGTCCACGAGCGAGGTTTATGGCACCGCACTGACCATGCCTATCCACGAATCCCACCCGTTGCAGGGACAATCCCCCTACTCTGCATCCAAGATCGGGGCGGACATGATGGCGGCGTCCTATGCCAGGTCCTTCGATGTGCCGGTGGTCATCCTGCGACCGTTCAATACATACGGGCCGCGCCAGAGCGAGCGGGCCATCGTGCCGACCATCATCAGGCAGGCTCTGGACGAGAACTGTCCGGCGATCATGGTCGGCGACACCAGCCCTATTCGCGACCTTACCTTTGTGGAAGACACTGCGGCGGCATTTGTGGCGGCAGGGGCGGCCGAGCTTGAATTTGGCCATGCCTACAATGCCGGCAGCCAGCGCGCCGTCAGTGTCTCGGACGTTTTGGAGTTGGTGCTCGAGTTGAGTGGCACCAGGAAACCGGTCCGTCGCGACGAAAGCCGGATGCGGCCGCAGAACTCCGAGGTTCGCGCGTTGCTCGCCGATTCCTCGAACCTTGAAAGTAAAGTCGGATGGCGGGCGCATACAAGCCTGCGTGACGGTCTGGAAAGAACCATCGAGTGGTGGCGCTCGCGCCTCAGCGAAGGCCGCGTCCGACGCGAAATGAGCTATATGACATGACTTTTCCGCGGCTCATACCGGCTGTGCTGCTGATGGCCGCTCTGCTGGCGCTGCACACAGCCGGAAACCGGCCGAGCGGTGCGGCAGGCACGGAGCCGGCAATGGATCTGCCCGCTTACCTGAAACCTGCAACCGATCCGGCGACAGGGATCAGCTTTACTCGGATCACCAAGCCCGGAGCTCTTGGCAGCGGAATTGTCTGCGGCAAAATATATTGCAGTCATCGGTACTCGAGCGCGCAAGCGTGGAATGCCGATCAGAGCCTCCTCGTCCTCATGAACGGCTGCAACGGCATGTGCTTCCTCGACGGGAAAAACTACGTTCCTTTGTTCCATCGCAACAAGCCGGGTGAGTGCGAATGGCACCCTCGAAACGCGGATCTGATGATTTGTGTCGATGATCAGAATATCTCGACCTGGGCGCCCCGCAGCAATCGTGAGGACATAGTTTTTGCCGCTGCGAAATATCGGGATCTTAAATTCGGCCCGTCCAAGGGAAATCCAAGTCGTGACGGCAGCCGCATTGCCGTACGCGCGACCCGCGATGATGGTACTGCCGTCGTCTTCGCATATGACCTCGATCGGCGTCTGAAATACCCGGATATCAATCTCGCCAAGGTTGGCGGAACGACAAGTTCCTGCACCATTTCTCCGCTTGGAGAAAACATCCTGTGTTTTCAAAACCGGGCAGACGGCACCGAGCAGCGAGCCATTTTCGCAATCGACGGCACCTTGCGCCAGACCTGGAAGGACCATCATCGGCCCGGCCATGGCGATATGACTCTCGACGCGGATGGTAGCGAAATTTACGTCGGAATCAGCAAATCCAGCCCCGACAAATATCAGGTGATCAAGCGTCGGCTGTCAGATGGAAAGGTCATGTCGCTCATGAAGTTCGGCGAGGCCGAGCATGCGTCGCTGCGTGCTTTGGACAGGCCCGAATGGGCATTCATGAGTTACGGGGGCAATCCCGAGGAGGTTCGAAGCCAGCCGGACTGGGCTCCATACTCGCGCGAGGTGATCGCGCTGCGTGTCGACGGCAGTCGAGAGGTCCGACGGATCGTGCAGACGCGGAACGCTCCGTTCGATTATTGGAGCGAGACACACGCCTCCCCGTCCCCCGATGGGTCGCAAGTGATCTGGTCGAGCAATTGGGGGGTGCCGGGCGGACCGGTCTACGAATTCGTCGCCCATCTCGATTGGCCGCAGCAGCCGGATCTGAAACAAGGGGAGATTGCCATCAATGGCCTTCATTAGCCGAATTTCCTTTGCAGCACTTGTCGGATGCCTGGCCTTGAGCAGCGCAACCGCGGCCGAAGCGCCGGCCGCCTACAAGCTCTCCCCCGGCGACACGGTGGAGATAGGAATTGCCTCCATAGCGGAACGAACGCAACGCGCGATTGTCCAGATGGATGGCTCGATCGCGCTGCCCGAGTTCGGGATGATCCCGGTTGGCGGGTTGACGCCGGCCGAATTGCAGACGCGCATGGAAGCGGTGCTGCCAACCAAGATCGTCCACCAGCGTCTGCCTGATGGACGGGAGCAAATGATCGTCATCAAGCCGAGCGACGTCACGGCCGTGATCGCGGAGTACCGGCCGATCTACGTCACTGGCGATGTGCTGACGCCAGGGCAGCAGGCTTACCGGCCACTCATGACAGTCCGGCAGGCGATTGCGGTCGCCGGCGGTTTCAGCCTTCTGCGGTCGCGGGCAAGCCAAAGCGGACCTGATCCCGTTGATCTGCGACGCGACTACGAGTCCATCTGGGGGGATTACATCAGGGACTACTTTCATGGCGCCCGTATCCGCGCCGAACTTCAGAACCAGGCAGAATTTGACATGCAGCCGCCGCAAGGTTCGCCCCTGTCGAATGCATTGATATCGGCGGTCGCGCAGGCGGAAGCGGAGGGTCTCAGAATTTCGCTGAACAATTTTCAACAGGAGCAAAGCTATCTCGACAAGACCGCCAAGGATGCCGAGGCTGAGGTCGAGGTTCTGCTCAAGCGCGAGCAGACGGAAGCGGCCGCGGTGAAACAGGATGAGGACGATCTGGCGCGGGTCACCAAATCGTTCGAATCGGGCAACCTGACCAACAGCAGGCTCGCCGACGTCAGACGTGCCGTGCTGATGTCGTCGAGCCGGGCGCTCGAGACGTCGGTCGAACTCATGAGAACGCGACGCCAGCAGGAAGACTTCGTCAGGCAGCAGGAACGCAATGAAAATCAACGAAGGATCGGCCTTCTGAACGAGTTGAGGGACACCGACCTTCGCCTCGCCGAGACCACTGCAAGGCTCCACGCAGCCAGCCAGAAGCTTCAGCCATCAGGGGCGTCCGCTCTTCCACTGCCGGTCGCCGGCGAAACCTTCCAGGCGCGGATCACAATAACCGGCGGGGCCGGCGACGCGTCGAGAAGTCGACCGGTCGACCAGGACACTGAGGTCGCGCCTGGAGACACGATCGAGGTGAGGTTCAGCAGCGACCTGCAGAGTGCGGCGATCCAGTAGCTACGCGGACGTGAACCTAGCCGGGAACGATGAGGCTGATGCCTCGCCTCACAGCATGAAGACATGGGCGACCTGAGAAATCGAGCATGGGAAAATCAAGAAAGCGGGTTTGTCGTGATTGGTGAAATAGATGTCGCCAGCGCCTACAGCACCGGCCGCACCGACTTCATGGGACTGAAGTTGGTTGTCGCGCCCGGCGTGCTCGTCCCTCGCCCGGAGACGGAATTGCTCGGCTGCACCGCCCTCAATGTGCTGCGTGAACTTAATCGGCCGGTCCCGCGTGTCGTCGACATGTGCTGCGGGGCAGGCAATCTCGCCTGCGCCATTGGATACAAGGTCCCCACCGCGCGCGTCTGGGCGAGCGATCTCACTGACAGCTGTGTAGAAACCACGTGCCGGAACGTCGCCCATCTTGGCCTAGCCGGACGCATTTCGGTGCTGCAGGGCGACCTGTTCAATTCCTTCTCGGGTCTGGAGCTCGAAGGCACGATCGATCTGGTCGTTTGCAACCCGCCTTACATCTCCGAGAAGCGGCTCGAAAACGACCGCGCGCATTTGATGGAACTTGAACCACGTGAGGCGTTCGCTGCCGGGCCCTACGGCCTGAGCATTCACATGCGGGTGATCAAGGAGGCGCGGCGCTATCTGCGGCAAGGTGGTATGCTGCTTTTCGAGGTCGGGCTTGGCCAGGACCGGCAGGTCATGAGTTTGGTTGAACGTTCCAAAGGCTACGAGAGCATTCGCACGGTTGCGAACAATGCTGGTGAAGCCAGGGTGGTTTGTGCACGAGCCAGAACGCCAGCGTGAGCCGCGCCATGGGTTTGCGCGCTCGGTTGGGAAGACGCCCTTATTACCATCGCCCGGCGATCAGTTTTCCTTGCTCACCACGTAACGTGCAATTCCCTGGATGGAATCGAAATTCTCAGGCAGAAGTTCACTGTCCTCGACAGTGATGCCGAATGTCTCCTCGACGAAGCCGATAACTTCAAGCACTCCAGTCGAGTCTATGATGCCCTGGTCGAGCAACGACGTTTCAACCTCCAGGGCACGCGGGTCGGCCACGTAGAAATTTGACGCCAGAAAGGCGCGTATCTGATCGCTGTAGGTGTCAATTCTGTTGTTCGTGCTCAGCATTGAATTGGCCTCCGATCCAAATGATTTCCAGGTATCGCTTTATGACAGCGCTATTTTCTTGAGCTTGCCCGTGTCCGTCATCGGTAGACTGGACACAATTTGGATGGACTTCGGAATCATGAAGTTTTCCAACCGCTTCTGACATTCCATCCGCAGCTGCTTTTCGCCTATGATCGTTCCTTGCTCCATGACGACAAACGCTTTCACTGCTTGCCCCAGCAGGTCGTCGGGAACTCCGACAACCGCGGCTTCCCGTACTCCCGGGATTTCCATCAGCACGTTTTCGACTTCCCTAGGCGCCACCTTTTCTCCCCGCGATTTTATGATCTCATCGCTGCGGCCGACAAAATAGAGGTACCCTTCCTCGTCCATTCGGCAGTAGTCGCCGGTGTACAGAACCTGCTCGCCGGGCAAAGGGCCAGGCTTGAGCTTCCTCGCGGTAGCCTCCGGCTTACCCCAGTAGCCCTTCATGACCGTTGCTCCGCGGATGACCAACTGGCCGACGACATTGGGACCGACCTTTCGGTCATCCTCATCGACAATCCACATTTCGGTGTTCGGGATGGCGATCCCCACGCTCAACGGTTTTCGCGCAAGATCTTCCGGCGGAAGATAGGTGCAGCGTTTGCATTCGGTCAGGCCGTACATCGAATAGATCCGGGCATCGGCAAACAGTTCCTGGAGCAGGCGAATGTGCTTGAGCGGCAGTGCCGCAGCAGTGTTCGTGACATACCTTATGCTTGCAAAATCATTTGCCTTCAGCGTCTTGAGATCCGACAGCGCGGCAAAGATGGTCGGCACGCCGGGAAAGCCTGTAACTCTCTCCCTTTCGATGATCGCAAGTATCTGTGCGGGGAAGGCAAACGAGCGCTCGAGGACCAACCGCGCCCCGGTACGGAATGCCATTATCATCTGATAGAGGCCGTAATCGAAGGCCAGGGGCAAGACATTGAGGATCACGTCGTCTTCGCCAAGCTCGAGGTACGAGGCGATAGACGCGCAGGCTGCCATCATGTTCCTGTGTGTCAGCATCACGCCTTTGGGTTCGCCGGTCGAGCCCGACGTGTAGATGATGGCTGCGAGATCGATATCGATGCGGCGGCGGGCCGGCGCTTTGCCGTGGCCGGCAGCCGCCTCATCCCAGCGCACGGCATGCGGCAATCCCCGGAGCTCGGCGTCGTCCACCTGACCGGAGACGATGAGCCGCCGCAGCGACGGACAGTTACGCGCCGGCTCAGTAAAGATCGGCTGCAAATGTTTGTCGGTGATCAATGCCGCCGGCAGGCAATCGTTGAGCAAATACCCCAGCTTGTCGCTCTTGGTGAGCGGATTGACGACGCACACAACGGCGCTCGCCTTGAGAACCGCCCAGAAGCTGACCACGGTCTCGACGGTGTTGTCGGCGAAGATCATGACGCGGTCACCGGGGGCGACCCCGGACGTGACGAGATGATGGGCGACCGCGTCGGAACGTGTCTCAAGCTCATCATAGGCGAGCCGGTGCCCGCCGCACACCAGCGCCACCTTGTCGCCGAGCCGGCCGGCCGAATGGCTGAGGTAGTCGTGCAGCAGAGGGACGGCGCCATGCATCATACCAGCACCTCTTGCCTGTGCAGGTGATCGACATCTATCCTGAGGTCGACCGCACACCCGCTCGAAGGGCGGCTTGCGACAAACTGCTGATGGAGGAGCTGCGTCGACAGCACGCCGACCAACGCCATGTTGTCCGAGTTGGACAGATCCCCATCGCCGGTCTTGGCAGCGCATTTGTCCAGCAGGCGCGCGACCGAGTTCGGATCAAAGACATTCGCCGCGCGCAGGGCAGTCTCCGAGAGTGCTTCGCGGACATAGGCGGGTGCGCTATCGCCGATGAAGCAAAGTGCGTTGGGCGCCCGGTAGGGTTGCTTCTTGCGGGCCACGACTTCCGCGGGCACGATCGATTTCGCAACACGCTTCAGCACGTGTTTCTCATCCAGAATGCGCAGCTTGTAGTCGGCCGGTAGCGAATTCGCCAAGGCCACCAGCCTGTCGTCCAGGAACGGGAACCGCCCTTCGACGGAATGGGCCATCAGCATCCTGTCTCCCTGCGAGGAGAGCAGGTAGCCCGACATCAGCGTCCTGATCTCAAGATACTGGTCCTGCGCGAGAGGACCCCATCGTTGAAACTCTTCGGGCAGGCGGCAGAGCAGGTCCGCCACCACGTCGTGACGCGCCGTTTCGGCGTGCATGTCGGCCGAGAACAGCCGTTTGATGGCGCTGGTGGTGCGCCAGCGGGTATCATGCGCGAAGCCGGGCGCGCCAAATGCATGGATACCATGTCCAAAGAACTGGCGCGCCATCGCCTGCTGCTTGACCGGCGAGCGGCTCAGATAAGGGTAGAGGCGTTCCAGCAGTCGCGCGCGTCGGGCAGAGGCGGGCTGCCGCCCCCAGAAGCGGCGGACCTTGCCTTCCCGGAACAGGTCGTAGCCGGCGAACATCTCGTCGGCCCCTTCGCCGGTCAGCACGACCTTGATGCCATGTTCGCGCACCAGCCTCGAGAGAAGGAACAACGGCGCCGGCGCCGTCCTGAGAATCGGACGCTCGGCGTGACGGATCACATCTGGGAAGATGTCGGCGATGTCACTG
Source organism: Mesorhizobium sp. M0011 (assembly GCF_040324155.1). NCBI lineage: Bacteria > Pseudomonadati > Pseudomonadota > Alphaproteobacteria > Hyphomicrobiales > Phyllobacteriaceae > Mesorhizobium > Mesorhizobium sp. M0011. The sequence goes on from NZ_JAMYVQ010000011.1 coordinate 23,709, forward strand.
CGCGAAACCATCACCTCGTGGTGCTCGCCGCCGCTCGCACTTGCAACCAGCCGCTGGTAACGGGTTTCATCATATTCGGCGTCAGCAAAACGCAACGAGAAAGTCTGGAAAGGCGCGCCGGCGAAGCGCCTCCCGAGCATGGCGACAAGTGAGCTGTCGAGCCCGCCGGAAAGGTAGCAGCCGACCGGCACATCCGCCTTCACCATCCTAAGCGCCGTCGCGGCCTGCAAGGCGCCGCGCACTTCGTCCACCGCATCCTCCAGCGAGCCCCTGAAGGTGCCATGGGACAGGTCCTCGCTCTCGGGATAGCAAGGTTTCCAGAAAGCCTGCTCACGAACGCTGCCATTGTCGTAGATGCGGACATGGCCGGGGGTAAGTTCCTGTACTCCCTGAAATACGCCTTGCGGCGGTACGACGGTCCACAGCGTGAAAGTCTGGTCGACCCCCGCCGGATCGAAGGCCCGCGGTATCGCCGGGTCGGCTGCGAAGATGGCCTTAACTTCGCTGGCGAAATGCAGGCGGCCAGCGTGTTCGCACAAATGCAGCGGGCAGATGCCGAACCGGTCGCGCGACAGGACGAGGCGGCCTGTCAGCGAGTCCCAGATGGCGAGTGCCCACTGCCCGTTCAGCCGCTCGAACGCGCCCACGCCCCAGGCGCGGTAGGCATGCACGACGACCTCCGTATCGCTGCGGGTGCGGAAACGATGTCCCAGGGCTATGAGTTGGTCACGCAACTCGACGTAGTTGAAGATCTCGCCGTTGAACACGATCCAGGTGGTATTGCCTGTGTCGGCGAGAGGCTGCTGTCCGGTCGAGAGATCGATGACCGACAGGCGGGTATGCGCCAGCCCCGCTCGCTTGTCGCGGTAAAGGCCGCTTTCGTCCGGACCTCGATGGGAGAGCGCGGCTGCCATTCTCAGAAGCGCGGCTCGTGACGGAGGCTCCGCAGCCGCTTTCAGCGCCACAATTCCGGCGATGCCGCACATGGGTCAATCCCTGTCCATCGCAGCGGACAGCTGCGGCCGTGCGTGAAGGTAGCGTGCGGCGCGGCGTTTGCTGACGATATCCTTATAGACCTTCTCGACCTGCTCGGCCGTGAGGCCGGCGGCGGCGGCGACCGCGCCGGCCGAAATTCCGTGATTCATGCCGTAGAGGCACAAATCCATTAACTGATAGGGCAAGGCGAAGTAGAACTCCTCCTGGGTTTGCGCCATGGAAAACGTGTCCGTGGTCGGCGGCCTTGTTCGGACCTCCGTGTCAATCCCGAGATATTCCGCCAGCTGGTAAACCTGGGTCTTGTAGAGATGGACGATAGGCATCACATCGGCGACGCCGTCGCCCTGCTTGACGAAGAAGCCCTGGTCGTATTCGAGCCGGTTTGGCGTGCCTGCCACTGCATAGTTGAGGCGGTCCGCATGATAATATTCGGTCATCTTGCGAACCCGCTGCTTGTAGTTGGTAGCAGCGACGATCTGCAGGTAAGCCGCCGGCGACAGACGCACGGTGTCGATCTTTCCGTCCGGATCCTCGACCGTAAGGCGCGTGATATTGAGGCCGCTGCTCTCCAGCACCGATGCCATGACCAGCTTGCATTTCCAGCCTTCGCCATATCCAGGGACGGCAGTTCGGATGGCCTCGATCTGTCGGGCGTAGGCGCCAATGCCTTCGAGCGCCGGCTCGATATCTTCAAGGATGGTGTCGATGCCAAGCTGCCCAGCGACGCTGCGGCCAAGCCTCAACGAGTCGCCTGACGAATCGCGCTCCGGCATGAACAGGCCCAGTACCTTGTACTTTCCGAACGCCCGTGCGCACACCGTTGCGACGACCGAACTGTCGATGCCTCCGGAGAGCCCGACGACCACTCCGCGACGCCGTTGTGTGCCGAGAACCTGTTCGCGCAAAGTCTCGACGATGCGATCGATCTCCAGCCGGGCATCGAGCGCCAGCACATCGCTGCTGAATTCGCCGATCAGGTCGATGACACTGCCTCCTGTTTGCGTGACTCGATTGAAGAGTAGGTCTCGGTCACAGCGTTTTCGATGAGTGGGCGATTGACGGTCAGATGAGGCTCCACGACCATGTCGATGTGGGTGCCGGCGATCGGAATGACGTCCAGATGGACGAATGCCCGATCCCACCCGAGTGCAAGGGGCATTCCGGGCCGCGCGCAACGGAATAAGGTGCCGGTGATCGGCAGTATCGGCCTAGGTTCTGTCAGCCATTGGAAGAAGGCCCGCGCCCGCAGAACCTCCTGCAGTTCCAGTTTGGTTCTGAAGCTCGTCGGATTGAACTGACCCTCGGCATAGCGGTCGAGGAAGCCGGCAAGCCGGGATTCGCAGTGCATTTTGACCGCGACCTTGGCAAGCGCGCGACACGCCACCCGACTAGCCGATATACGATTGGTTCGGATCCGGTGAAATGTCCGGGTAATGGTCTCCCAACGCTTGCTGCGCTCGCCAACCAGGCTGGTATCCAGAATGCCCGTGAACGCTACCGCTCGCCCTTGATCAAGCAGACGCGCGGCAACCTCAAAAGCGACCGCTCCTCCGAGCGAGTGGCCAAGCAGGCGAACACAGCCGGTCGGCTGCACGCGGTTGATATGATCAATTGCAGCTTCGACCATTGCGGCGACAGTGTTCTGACCTTGCAGGATCATGCCCAGGGCCGGATATCTGATGGGAGACACCCTGGCGACCTTGCTTATTGCTGATGCGAACGAAGCAAGGCTCGGACCATAGCCGACCGACCCGGGGAAAAGGAAAAGCAGCGGAGGCTCGTGTTTCCAGGCGGGCGCGTGCTCTCCGCCTCCTTGAGCGGAAATGACCGCTGCAACCATCTCATCGAAGCTCATTCCAACCGTGAAGGCTTCCAATCCGAGCTCTTGCCCGATCGCGCTTTCGATTTCCATCACGCAATGCAGCAGCTTCAGCGAATCTCCCCCCGCTTCATCCCAGCACCCCAGTGCGACCCGCGTTTTAAGGACCTTGGTCCAGGCACGCCGTACGATCTGATGAGCAGGAACTTCATTTCCCGCATGGGCGATTTGCGGTGGGGGCGTTGTTTCCCGCACCGAAAGGTCGATTGCAGCCAGCATTGCCATATCGATCTTTCCGCTGGCCAGCCGCGGTATCTCGGCGCTTGCATGGAGCCGCAGCGGGCAAAGCGCCGGCGGCAATTTTGTCCTGGCAAATTGGCGCAGCTCGTCGCAAAAACTGACTCCCGCCCTGCCGTGCGGTACGGCGAACGCAACCAGTTCATTCGCCGGGGTGACGATAACCACGGCATCCTTCACCGACGGCGCGCCACGCAGAACCCGTTCGAGTTCGGCCGGCTCAACGCGCCGCCCATTGACCTTTATCTGGCGCCCTTTGCGACCGATGATCCGCAACAGGCCATCACTCCCAATTTGCACAAGATCGCCCGTTGCAAAGATACGAAGCGTCTGGTCGGCGGGATCTATTTCAAACGGAACAACTGCCCCGTTTTCCCAATATCCGAGTGCGACATACGGGCTTCTGATCAACAGTTCTCCGATCTTGCCGGGCTGAACCGGGTAACCCTCTTCATCGACAATTGCGAAGCTGATTCCCGGAAGCAGCCAACCGACGGGAGCTGAGGAATCGAATTCCGGCCAATCGTGCGGCAAGAACCACTGCGATCCAGTCGTTTCCGTCGATGAATAGCCGATCTGCACCAGGCAAGTTGGCGGGACAGCCTTGCGCACCAGGCGGATGTCGGCCGAGGACACCTTCTCGCCTCCAATTCGGGCAACCCTGAGTGAACCAAAGGCGTCCGCGGGCTCATCCGCCAGGAGAGCGCGAAGCAATGCCGGCACCAGATACGTGATCGTCACGCCTTCCGATTGCATGCGGCCGCGAACCGAGCGCAGGCCGACGGCTTCGACCTCCACAAGCTGCAACGTAGCACCCGTAAGAAGAGCAGCAAGGATTTCCCGGCAACCGGCGATGGTGGCCGGGCCGGTCAGGGGCAGGAAAACATCCTGCGCATTGATGTGGCAGGCGTCGACATATTGCTGCACTCGGCACAGCAAGCTCCGCTGGCTGTTGACAATCCCCTTGGGGCGGCCCGTGCTGCCGGAGGTATAAAGCACCATTGCCGGTGCATCGACAGAAACGGTACGGTGTTCAGCTGGACGAAGCGTTGCCTGCAACGATTGCGCTATCTCGATCCGGGCAACGTGCTGGGGCAGATCAAGGCCATGGATGCCTTTGTCGCCAATTATGGCGGAGAGCCTCGCGTCGGCGACGATTTCGTTGATGCGCGAGTCCGGATCTCGCACGTTAAGCGGTACTGACGGTCGACCGGATGCCATGCTGGCCAGCATCGCAACTGTGTACCAGACCGAGTTGGCCTGAAGTATTCCAACCGCATTTCCGTCGGGAACGACGGCTTCAATCCGGCTGGCCAAGGCCTCGACCGCCCGAAAAAGCTCGGAATAGGTCAGTCGGTTGGTGCCGTCGCTGGCGGCTAATTTTTCGGAATAATGCCCGGCGATTTCCCTCAGGTGATCAAAGACCGGAATGTCGACGAAGCCAGTTCCCATCCGTTGATGCAGACGTAGAACGGGCCCGCCCTCGTCAAGAGCATGATCGGGAACTTTTGACCATCGACAAGAGACCACCGCTTGGTAGTCAGTCTGCACCGTTCGAATCACCCTCGAAGATTCTAAATGCGCCAGAGACATAAGGGCCCCACGCTAGGATTGTTGCCGCTTATCGCCCCGCGGCATGATCTTTTCATCAATCATTCGGATGATGCGCCAGGCGGTCTTGATCGCTTGAATCGTTCGAAGTTGAGCATGCCAGCCTGCGCCCGCACGGGCTGTGGGACTACCTTACCGAGGTGTCGGGCTGTGCGCTGCTGTCCGCTTCGCCGGCGCCTGAAACGAAGCAATATGCGAATACTTCTCCTCCAAGCTCATCCGTGACACGAACCCAGTTGTTTTCCCATGTCCGCAGGGTAACTTGGCGTCCTGTTGATATAGTCGCTGCCGTGAACGGGCTGGACGCATTGACATTACTCGCCGCAACTACGTCGTCCCCTTCCATTTGCTCTACCAGGTATGTTTGCATCACTGCTCCTGACTGCAGGGCATGGCCGGCTCAATTGCGTGTAGCTGGAGGCATGAACTCCAACCGCAAGGAACGGATTTCGTTCCATGCAACAGGCAACACTACCGCCGGCAGTCAGCGTTCAGACTACCCCTGGCAGGACCATGGCCTAGCCGCTGAATGACTTGGTCAGGACTGAGCTATGCTTTGGCGGAGGTAGACCCTCGCGCTGCGCCGCATACTTCTGGAACAGTGCAATCTTGTCGGGATAAGTAATCCGGATTTCGCTGTGACACCCCTCGCAGCGATATTTGGATGCAACCTGGAACCAGCGCCCGGGTTTCAGCAAAGCCAATCCGCAACGTGGACATTTGAATGTCATTTCAAGAGGGCATAGATTCTGACACAGCGGCATTTCGCAACTTCCATAAGAGATATCTAATGTTAGGCAACGGCAGCCGGCCGGAATCGTTCCTAGACGCCGTTCTTTTCGTCAGGCCGATGACCAACCCGGACGCCAGGGACTATTCGTTATCCGCGATGCCATATTCACTGACGCAGGCCTGAACTGAGGCGCATCACGCTTTCATGGTGACGTCGCGCCTGAGCGCCGATCGAACGGCTGTCAGAAGGTTTTATGAGAACTTGTTCACCGGGCCTCGGCACCGAGCGTGATGGCCTCGGGGCGACGACGGGCCGCACGGTCGACGACACGACCTCTAATCCGGACGCTGAAACAACGCCGCGCGCCAGCATGTCGAACAGCACTGCCGCGATCAGTGAAACAAGAAGGACGAAAAGCGGCGTAACCAGGCGGCGATCCTTGAGCATCTCGCCTATATCGTTGTGTTCGGGAGCCGCGATCCCGACCGAATTTATGGATATGGAGGCGCTGTTGAAAGCAACCGACGCATCCCTTGGCGAAATGCGTCGGTTCCAGAAGCTTATGCGTGGCGGATTTCCGTTCCCAGCACCTTCAAACATTCGCGGATGAACGCAGCAAGCGCCGTCCAGCCTTTGGCAGAAACCATTGTCCCGTCCACATAGGCCTCGGTCGGCGACAGGTCGATATAGGTGCCACCCGCCAGTGTCACCTCAGGCTCGCAGGCGCCGAGTGCTGCGACCTTCTTGCCACGCACCACGCCGTCAACAGCGATCAGGATCTGCACACCGTGGCAGATGGTGAAGATCGGCTTCTTGGCCTCGTGGAAATGGCGCACGATCGCCTGCACGCGCTTGTCGGTGCGGATGTATTCCGGGCCGCGGCCGCCCGCGCAGTAGACGGCATGATATTGATCGAGCTGCCTCTCGGCTTCCGAGAAAGTCTTGTTGATCAGCGCATAGTGGCCGAGCTTTTCGGTGTAGGTCTGGTCGCCCTCGAAGTCGTGCAGCGAGGTCTTGATCAGATCTCCGGCGTTCTTGTCTGGGCATACCACGTGGATAGTGTGACCGACGGCTTCCATCGCTTGCTGGTAGACAAAGATTTCGTATTCTTCGGTGAACTCACCGGTCAGCATCAGTATCTTTTTGCCTGGCATGGCTCTTCCTCTCAGTGTTTGAGCTAGGCAAGGCGCAGACCGCGCCCTGCCTTTCGGTGAAATCGGATAGGGTTAGAATGGCGAGTCGGGGAAATAGTATTCCTTGGCGTTGGCTTGGGTGATCAACGGCGCGTCGAGCTTGACGGTGCCACGGACGGGTGCCTGGCCGATCAGGTTGGCGACGGTCATGTAGATCGCGGTCTTGATCATCGACGGCGGATATGGCGTCTCGACCGGCGTCATGGCGTCGCCGTCGATCACCTTCTTGACGATGTCCTTCATGCCGTTGCCACCGAGCGCCAGCTTGATATCGGTCCGGCCCGATTGCTTGACCGCTTCGAGCACGCCAAGCAGCATGTCGTCGTCATTGGCCCAGACCGCATCGATATGCGGGTACTTGGCCAAATAGTCCTGCATCAGCTTGAAGGCCTCGTCGCTGTTCCAATGCGCGTACTGGATGTCGAGAACTTTCAGGTTCGTACCCTTGATCGTGTCCTGGAAGCCCTTGATGCGCTCGTCGTCGATGACGGTCGGAATGCCGCGCAGCACAACGACGTCGCCCTTGCCGCCGAGCTTATCGATCATGAACTTGGCTGTGTTGGTGCCAACCGCGATATTGTCGCCGGCGAGGTAAAGATCCTGGACGGAGGCGTCAGTCAGACCGCGATCGACGACGGTGATGAACGTGCCCATGTCCTTGATAGCCTTGACCGGCTGAGTCAGCTCTTCCGAGCTGTAAGGCAGGATCACCAAAGCATCCAGCTTGCGGCTGGCCGACAGGTCCTCAAGCGCGCTGACCTGCTCCGCCGCGGACGGCGACGTCTTCACGACCACTTCGACGTTCGGGAACGCGGCGTTGATTTCCTTGGCCGCTGCTTGTGCGTGATAGACGATGCCCGCCGTCCAACCGTGGTCGGCTGCCGGTATCGACACCGCGATGACCTTCTTGTCTTGCGCCATGGCCTGGCCGGCCAGCAGCAGCGCGCCAAGTGTCGCCGCCGCAATCCATTTTCTACTGAACATTGTCTTCTCCCTTGGACCTATAAGAACGTTGATCCGCGTGGTCCGGACGCGGCGCTATTTCGAATTCGAAAACCGCTGGATGAGCATGGCGATGATGATGATGACGCCCTGAACAGCGGCAACGAGGTATTCGGAGACGAAGTCCGACAGCACCATGAGGTTGGCGATGAGCTCCAGGATGACGGCTCCGGCGACCGTCCCCCACACATGGCCCTTGCCGCCGCGCAGCGCGGTGCCGCCAATCACCACGGCTGTGATGACCTGCAGTTCCCAAAGCTGTCCGGTCGTCGGCGTCGCGGCGCCCAGGCGCGGCACGTAGCAGATCGCGGCAATGGCCACGCAGACACCCTGGGCGATATAGGCGACGGTCCGTGTCCTGATCACCGAGATGCCGGAATAGCGGGCGACATCCTCATTGGCGCCGACCGCCGCGCATTTACGGCCGTATTTCATTTTGTACAGGATGAAGGATGCGACCGCGGCGACGGCGACGGATATGAGGATTGGAACCGGGATGCCGGCAACCGTGCCGAAATAGACAGGCCGGTAGGCCTCGCGCAGCGACCGGTCGATCGGTATCGTGCCGCCGTCGGTCAGATAGGTTATCAGCGCCCGGAAAATCCCCATCGTGCCCAGCGTGGCGATAAATGGTTCGATCCTGCCGACCGTGACGATGAGGCCGTTGGCAAGCCCGCACAGCAGGCCGACCAGGATCGCCACCGCCATGCCGGCGGGAATAGCCCAGATACCGGCATGCGGCGCCACCGTGTTCATGAACATGATGGTGATGCCGGTGATGAAGGCGGCCATCGAGCCGACGGAAAGATCGAGCCCGCCGGACGAGATCACAAATGTCGCGCCGACCGCGATAATGGCGATGAAGGCGCTGCGGGTGATGACGTTGGCGAGATTGGTGGCGGACAGGAAATCGGGGTTGATGAGGTAACCCACGACCAGGAGGGCCGCCAGCGCAAGGAAGGGCCCGATGTCGGTCCAACTGACATTGAGATCCAGGGGGCGACGCCTGGGTGCGGATTCGGTCATGACAGCCATTCTGTGCCTCCCTTGGCTTTTGGCCCTGGCTTGGGGCCACTGGTCGCCAGTACCGCCACGTTGCTTTCGGTCATTTCGGCGCCGCTGACCTCGCCGGTGATGCGGCCTTCGCGCATCACCAGGATGCGGTCGCAGATGCCGATCAGTTCCTGCATCTCCGAAGAGATGACGATGCAGGCCTTGCCCTTGGCCACAAGCTCCTGGATGAAGGCATAGATCTGCGCCTTGTTGGCGATGTCGATGCCACGCGTGGGCTCGTCGATAATGACCACCGAAGGATCGGTCAGCAGCACCTTCGCCAGCAGCAGCTTCTGCTGATTGCCCCCGGAAAGCTGGCCCGCTTTGGCACCGAGGCTCTTCAGCCTGATGTCATATGTCTCCACGGCCTGTTCCAAGGCCTCCGCTTCGCGGCGCCGACCCATCGAGAGGCCGGGATGGAACACACCGAGCGCCGACAGCGTCAGGTTAGGCGCCAGGTGCTCTTGCAGCAGCAATCCCTTGCCCTTGCGATCCTCGGTCAGGTAGCCGACGCCGGCGTCGATCGCCGCGCGCGGCGATTGGAAATGGATCGACTTGCCCTCAAGTTCGACTTTGGCGGCCGCCGGGCGCAGGCCGATAATGCCTTCGAAGAGTTCGGTTCGGCCTGCGCCGACCATGCCGGCGAACCCGAGGATCTCGCCTTTGTGGACCGTGAACGACACGTCCTCCGCATAGCCGGGAACGGAGGCGTTCCTCACGCTCAGCATCGGTACATCCGAAGGCGCTGCGGTCCTTTCAGGATAGAGTGCGGCCAGTTCGCGACCGACCATCAGCCGCGCCATATCCATCTGGCTCAGCGTCTTGCCGGGATAGGTGCCGACCATCTTGCCGTCGCGCAGAACGGTCACCTTGTCGGCCACCCGTTGCACCTCGTCCAACCGGTGGCTGATATACAGCACGGCGGTGCCGTGAGCCTTCAGTCGCAGGACGATCTCCAGCAGGCGCTCGACCTCGCCACCGGTCAGAACGGCGGTCGGCTCGTCGAAGATAACCAATTTATAGTCGTCAAGCAGAGCGCGAGCGATCTGCACCATCTGCCGGTCTGCCAGCGAGACATCGCGCACCAGTGCACTTGGCGAGACCACGCAACCGATCTGCGCCAGTTTCTCGGCCGCCAGCCGGCGCATGGTGCGGTCATCCACGACATGGCCGCGCGAAAGCTCTCGCCCGAGAAACAGATTATCGGTGACCGTGAGCCCCTCGGCGAGCAGGATCTCCTGATGAACCAAAGCGATACCGGCTTCCTGCGCCTGGCTGGGCTTGGCAAATTTCACCGCATGTCCGCTCATCGACAATGTGCCGTGGCTTGGCTCGACATAGCCGGACAGCAGCCGCATCAACGTCGACTTGCCGGCACCGTTCTCGCCAATGATGGCGTGGACCTCACCGGGCAGGATGTCCAAAGTGACGTCCGACAACACCGTCACCGGGCCGTATTGCTTGGACAATTGCTGGGCGCGCACCACCGGTTCGAGCGAACCATGCGCATTGCTGGACAACGTGCTCCCGCCCTCCCCGGCGATATTAGCGGCAATGGACATCCGTTCCGACCTCAATCGAATGCCGGGAGCAGGCGATCGCGCGAGTGCTCTATATGGATGCGCATCGCCTTTGCGGCGGCATCGGGATCGGCAGAGCCGAACGCGGCAAGAATCGCCTCATGTTCGTCAAGTGCCTCCTCGGTCACACGTGCATGAAACATCAGGCGGAAGATGTGGAAGTGCGTGTGCTGGTGGCCCAACGTCTCTCGGATGAGTTCGTTTTGAGAAAACTCCAAGATCTTGTCGTGGAAGATCGCATCCTGCCTGGCGAAGTTCGAATAGCGTACGCGATCATCCTTGCCGTCGCGGCGTGACATCACGCCGGCGGCTTCGAGCAACACATTGAACTTGGCCTCGTCCATCATTACGGCGGCCTTTGCGGCGCCATGCGGTTCGAGCAGCAGACGCATTTCGTACAATTCGTCGAAACGGCGCCGGGTGATCTGGGGTGCAGCACGATAACCGATCAAATGCGTCTTGAGGACGAGGCCTTCGCCTTCGAGCCGGCCAAGGGCTTCGCGGATCGGCGTGTGCGAGACGTTGAATTCCTTGACCAGGCTATCGACTGTAATACGTGAGCCTGGCGGGATTTTCAGCGCCATCAACTGCGCGAAGATGGCTTCATAGACATCTTCGACGAGACTGTTGGCGCGCTGGATGCGACCAACTCCAATGGTGGCGTCGCTTGGGTCGGCTAAGTTTGCGGTGTGCATATTTTGCCTCTTGACAGTCAGGACTGCTAACACGATGGTTCCGTCGATGCAATCCTATATCCTATACGATTTTAAAGCGGATATGTTTTAGGGGCGAGAGACACGCGCTTAGACCGTCCGATCCCAAGCCCAGTTCAATCCCTCCGTTTCCAGTCAGCCGCCGTCAAAGGACCGATCATGACCCTCTTCGCCGCCCTGCGGTTGCCGCGTGAAATCCTGTTCGGGAAAGGGCAGCGCCATGTGCTGCCCACGGTCGCCGCCCGGTTCGGCCAACGTGCGCTGGTCTGCACCGATGAGCGTTTCGCGGGCACAACGGTATTCGTCGACATCATCAAGTCCCTTCAATCAGCCTCGATCGAAGTCCTTGTGCATGACCGCGTTCTGCCCGACGTGCCACGCGACACGGTCGGCATCTGTGTCGAGGAAGCCAAGGGGTTCAGGCCGGACATGGTGATCGGCATCGGCGGCGGCAGCTGTCTCGATTTCGCCAAATGCGCCACGCTGCTTCTCAGCCATGGCGGCAAGCTCCAGGACTATTACGGGGAGTTCAAGGTGCCGGGTCCGACACTGCCGCTGATCGCCGTACCCACCACGGCCGGCACCGGCTCCGAGGTGACGCCGGTCGCGGTGATTTCCGACCCGGACCGGACGCTCAAGGTCGGCATATCGAGCCCTCACCTTATCGCTGCAGTCGCCCTGTGCGACCCCGAACTGACAATGACCTGCCCCCCTGGCCTGACCGCGATCGCTGGCGCTGACGCTTTGACCCATGCGATCGAGGCCTTCACCGCCATGCGGCGCGGTGAAGACCCCAATCTGCCGCAACAGCATGTCTTCATCGGCAAGACTGCCCTGACCGACCATTTCGCGTTGCTCGCGATAAAACTGCTTGGCCGGAGTCTGGAGAAAGCCTGCAGCGACGGCACCGATGTCGACGCGCGTGCCGATGTCATGATGGGCGCTCTGGCAGCGGGCTGCGCATTCGGCACCGCCGGAACGGCGGCGGCGCATGCCGTGCAATATCCGGCAGGCGCCCTCACCCACACCGCCCATGGTTTGGGCGTGGCGACAATGATGCCTTACGTAATGACCTATAACAGCCGCGTCGCCGCTGACGAGATGGCAGAGATCGGCGCGGCACTTGGCTTGGAAACGAAGGCGAGAACCACCGCCCAGATGGCAGCCGCCACAATCGAGGAGATCAGGCGATTGTTCGCGGCGATCGGCATTACGCCAACACTGGCGGATCTAGGCCTCCCCGCCGACAAGCTTGACTGGACCGCTGAGCAAGCGCTCGGCATCGACCGCCTGATCAAGAACAATCCGCGTGCCTTCGATCTCGGCACGATGCGACGCCTCGTCCAGGCTGCCCATGACGGCGACATCGCCGCCTGCGTTATGTGAAGAACGGAACAAAGCGATGAATTTGAACGCTCAGCAGCTCGACCAGGATGGCTATGACGTGCGCGGTTTTTTGCACGGACTCTACATCGACGGCACTTGGCGACCGTCCTCCGACGGTCGGCTCATCGATGTCGTCGATCCCTCCTCCGGGGCGGTGATCGCGGCGGTTCCCGATGCGACAGTCGAGGACGCCACCGCCGCCGTCGAGGCCGCGGCCAAAGCAGCTAAGGGATGGCGGGAGACGGCGCCGCGCAAACGCTCGGAAATCCTTCGGCGCTGTTTTGAGCTCATGGTCGAACGCTCCGAAACGCTCGCCATGCTGATCTCGCTGGAGAATGGCAAGGCGTTGCGCGACGCGCGCGGCGAAGTGGCGTACGCCGCCGAGTTCTTCCGCTGGAATGCCGAAGAGGCGGTCCGGATTACCGGTGAATTCGGCACTGCGCCATCCGGCACCAACCGGATCGTGGTCGATTATGAGCCGATCGGAATCTGCGTGCTGATCACACCGTGGAATTTTCCGGCCGCGATGGCGACCCGCAAGATCGCGCCGGCGCTGGCGGCAGGCTGCACTGTCGTCCTGAAGCCGGCCAGTGAAACACCGCTGACGGCCTATGCGCTGGCGGCACTCTACAGCGAAGCCGGCGTGCCTGCCGGCGTCGTCAACGTGCTGACCACGACCAGTCCCGGGCCGCTGACTTCCGCCATGCTCTCCGATCCACGCGTCAGGAAACTGTCCTTCACGGGGTCGACGGGTGTCGGCCGAACCTTGCTCGGCGAGGCTTCAAAGCATGTCATTTCCTGTTCGATGGAACTCGGCGGCAATGCCCCGTTTGTCGTCTTCGACGATGCCGATCTCGACGCCGCCCTCGACGGCGCGATGATCGCCAAGATGCGCAACGCCGGCGAGGCCTGCACCGCCGCCAATCGCCTCTATGTGCAATCGGGAATCTATGATGCTTTTGCCGACGGGCTCCGCAAGCGCATGGCGGCACTTAAGGTGGGGGCGGGTCCGAATGCAGACACAGAATGCGGGCCGATGATCACCAGAAAGGCTGTCGACAAGATCGACCGCCTGGTCAAGGACGCCGTGGGCCGGGGAGCCAAGGTGCTTTGCGGCGGGGCGATTTCGGAGGAAGAAGGATTCTTCTATCCGCCCACAGTGCTGTCCGATGTGCCGCCCGATGCGGAGATGGCGCACGAGGAGATTTTCGGCCCGGTGGCACCCATCACACGCTTCGACACCGAGGCCGAGGCGATCGCACATGCTAACAACACGGAATATGGCCTGGCCGCTTATATATACACACGCGATGTTGGACGCGGCATGCGGGTGGCGTCGGGGATCGAGGCCGGCATGATCGGTCTCAACCGAGGACTGATGTCGGATCCGGCCGCACCATTCGGAGGCGTCAAGCAGAGTGGCCTTGGCCGCGAAGGCGGCCAGCACCACGGCATCGCCGAGTTCATGGAGGCTAAATATATTGCCGTCACCTTCTGAACCGGCAGTTATGTCAAAGGACCCATTCCGCACGCGCGACCATGTGGCCGATTTTGACGATATCGTGGCCGACATAGTGACTCGCAGCGCCGAAACCCGGGCGACCCTGCCGATGTCGGCTGATATCGCCTATGGCGAGGGCAAGGCCGAAAGGTTGGACCTGTTCTTTCCGCCCGGCGCGCGCAGGGATCTTCCCGTGCACATCTTCATCCATGGTGGCTACTGGCGCATGTTCTCCAGAAGCGACTATTCTTATGTAGCGAACACAGTCACCAAAGCTGGGGCGATCGCGGTCATCGTCGACTATGCGCTGATGCCTGAAGTCAGGATGGCGGCAATCGTCGACCAGATCCGGCGTGCCAAACAATGGGTGCTGGACAATATAGCCGCCCATGGCGGTGACCCTGCCCGGCTAAGCGTAAGTGGTCATTCGGCGGGCGCGCACCTGGCCACATTCCTGTTCGAAAAGACGCCAATGCCATCGCCCATACGTGCGGCGCTGCTGCTAGGCGGCCTTTACGACCTCAAGCCCCTTCAGACGTCCTTCCTCCAGCCGCTAATCGGAATCACCGATGAGGAGGCAACTGCCTTCACCCCGATGACGCGGTGGCATGACCCGGAGACGGCAGCGACCATTCTCGTCGGAGATCAGGAAACGTCACCTTTTCACCAGCAGGCCGCCGACTTCGGAAAGCGCTTACGCGCGCAGGGGCACCTTGTCTGCGACCTCCGCCTGAATGACCGAAACCACATGAACAGCGTGCGTGATCTGGGCATCAGCGGCACACAATCTGGCGATTGCCTGATGGCGATGATCGAGGGAAACGGCCTATAGGACGGAAGCTGGGGAAAGTAGAGCCGCTTGACTGCCGGGCCAGACACTCCCGTCACTCAAGAAAGTACCGTCACGGGATCGCGGCAGCTACCGGCATCGGGCTGAGCTTTGCGGCAGGTGAAATCCGGCAGAGGACACAACCGACGATTCCTCATCGTCTTTCTCCACACTGCATGCGAGTGGTGCCGATCGACCATCGCGACGCCCACCGCTCCGTCGGCATCATCACCGCGGGGCTATGTGCACCAGTCCTTCTCCGAACAGCTGATGAACCTCATCCGCACCAATTTGCGAACTGGCAAACTGAGCATCGCGCCTTCGGACAGGCACCTTGCACGAGCGCCGAGAATGGTGCGGGACGCCGTCATTCGCAGGCCGGCCTCACCTGAATATCAGCGCACGCTCAGTCGGTCTGGATCCAGATCGACTTGGTCTCCAGATATTCATGCAGATGTTCGATGCCGCCCTCGCGGCCGTAGCCGGACATCTTCATGCCGCCGAACGGCACCGCCGGGTCGATGGCGTGGTACATGTTGACCCACACCGAGCCGGCCTTGATGCGGCGGGCGAGCTTGTGGGCGGTGCCCAGATGACTGGTGAAAATGCCGGCGGCCAGGCCGTAGGGCGTCGCATTGGCCCGCGCAACGGCTTCGTCGAGCGTGTCGAACGGCATCGCCGAAATCACCGGACCGAAGATTTCTTCACGCGCGATGGTCATCTTGTCCGACACCGCGCCGAAGACAGTCGGCGCGATGAAATTGCCGCCGTCGTAGATCTCGCCGGTCAGTCGCGAGCCGCCCGCTATCAGTTCCGCGCCTTCGTCGCGGCCGGCCTTGATATAGCCCACCACCTTGCCGGCCTGCCTGGCATTGATGAGCGGGCCGATTTCGGTTTCCGCCTCAATGCCATGGCCGATGCGAAGCCTGCCGGCAAACTCGGCGACCCGGCGCACGAATTCGTCATGGATTTCGCGCGCCACGAACAGCCGCGATCCGGCGATGCAGATCTGGCCCGAATGAACGAACACCGCCATCGCGGCGACAGGAACCGCCTTGTCGATGTCGGCATCCCGGCAGACGATGATCGGCGATTTGCCGCCGAGTTCCAGGGAAACGCGCTTGAGGTTGATCACGCCCGCCCGCGCGATGGCCTGGCCGGTCAGCGTCGAGCCGGTGAAGACGATCTTGTTGACGTCGGGATGTTTAGCGAGCCACGCACCGGCCTCCGCCCCGGTGCCGGTGACGACGTTGACGACGCCGTCGGGAACGCCGGCTTCCTGCATCAGCCTGGCGATCAGCAACGGCGTCAACGAGGCATCCTCCGAGGGCTTCAGCACGATGGTGCAGCCGGTGGCGAGCGCCGGCGCGATCTTCCAGATCGAAGCGGCGGTCGGAGCGTTCCAGGGGATGATCGCGCCGACAACGCCCACCGGCTCGCGCCTTGTGAAGCTGACGATCTCGCCAGGGATCGAATTGTCTATGGATTCGCCATGCAGCGCGGTCGCCATGCCCGCATAGAAGCGCAGCATGCCGATGACGCGCCGCCGGTTGGCGAGCGTGCGCGTGATCGGCAGTCCCATGTCGAGAGTGTCCGAAACGCTGAGCTCTTCCCAATGGGTCTCGAAGAGATCGGCGATGCGCAGAAGCACGCACTGCCGCTCATAGGGCGAAAATTTTGACCATGGCCCTTCGAAAGCCGTGCGCGCAGCGGCCACCGCCGCATCGACGTCGGCCGCCGAGCCACGCGGCACGGTGGCCAGCACTTCGCCAGTCGCCGGGTTGAGCGCCTGCATCTCCTGGCCGGACCGTGCCGGAACCCACTTGCCGCCGACGAACATCGGCCGGAATTCGCCGTGGTAGAGCGCCGTGGCCTTCGCCCGCGGGTCGAAATTCAGCGTCATCCCTTCCTCCTCACAATTCCGTGGCGACCATGCCTCCCACGCCGGTCGACCTCAAACAAAGAAAGCTAAAAGGGCGTTCAGATAATCGGACTGTGCAATGTACGCGACTTCCCCGATGGTGCCGGCAATGGAGGAGCAGATATGAGACTTGCTGGCAAGGTCGCCATCGGCGGTAGACCTGGCCCGCTCGGCCTTTGGCGGTCTCGACATACTGGTCAACAATGCCGGCGTGGCCCAGCCGCCCTGGCGCTCGAGACGATGGACGAAGAGATGTTCGACCGGATCGCCAACGGCGGCGTCTCGCCTCGCCCGAATTTGACTTGGTGCAATGCTTCAAGGGCTGGGCGATTGCCGCCACCCGGGCCATGGCCGTGGAACTCGCACCGTTCGGCATCCGCGTCGTCGCCACCATTCCAAGCCTGTGCCATAGCGCCTGCCTGACGGCAGGCGGTTAGCCGCCGCCGCCCATGGTCACGGACATGAAGGCCCGGAAGGCCGCCGCTGCCGGTTCGATTGATCTGTCACGCGACCAGGCCAGGCCGACATCCATAGTGGGGATGGGCTCGACAAGCCCGCGCACTTCGATGCGCTGCCCCTCCAAGGACCAGGGGCGGTAAACCATGTCGGACAGGACAGTGACCCCCATGCCGGCAGCCACGAGCGACCGCACGGCCTCGACCGAACTGGTGGTAAGGACGGCGCGGAGCGAAAGCCCCGCGGCATCCCAGTAACGGGCGGCCGTCGTACGTGCCTCGTCAACCGTCAGCATGACATAATCTTCCGCCGCCACATCGGTGAGGCTGATTTCCTGTCGCGCGAGCAGGTGATGATCAGCCGAAAGCCAGAGCCGGCGGTTCGACCGCATCAAGACCTCCTGCGCCAACTCCTTGGTGTGCTCCAGGTTCGACACCAGCATCACGGCCATGTCGATGTCCCCGCACATCAACCCGCTTTCGAGAGCGTCTCGGGGCAGTTCCAGCACCTCGACCTCGATCTCGGGATAGGTCTTTCGAAACCGGGCGTAGTGGCGCGACATGTAGTAGCCGACGACCGTGTAGGTCATGCCCAGCCGCAGCTTGCCCGCCAGGCCTTTCCTATCGCGCAACGGGCTTCGGACGGCGGCAGCGACGGCCCCGGTGATAACCCGCGCATGTTCAAGAAACCGCGCGCCCTCCATCGTCAATCTTACGCCAGCGTGGTTACGCTCCAAAAGCCGTACGCCCAGGTCAGCCTCAAGCGTCTTTATCGCCGCAGTGACCGCCGATTGCGAGATGTTGAGTTCCACCGCAGCATGACTGACCTGTCCGCTCTCGGCGGTCGCGATAAAATAATCAAGCTGTTTCAAGGTGATGGTCATGGTGCGCTCCGGCCCAGAACCATTATCTGTTTTTTTGATATGACAATCAATAAACTACTATTTCACAAACGCCTTCGCATGCGCAAAAAATGCTGCAACGCCGCAAAGACGGCAGCTTCGAGGGGTAACAATGCGATGGCGGTGACGCTAAACTGCGACATGGGCGAAAGCTTTGGCCTCTACAAGGTTGGCGATGATATGGGCATGATGCCCATCATCGACGTTGCCAATGTCGCCTGTGGTTTCCACGCTTCTGATCCGGATCACATGCACGCCGCCGTCCGCAGCGCCAAGGCGAGTGGCGTTAAGATCGGCGCCCATCCAGGCTTGCCCGACATTCAGGGTTTCGGCCGGCGCGAGATGCGGATGACCCGCGAAGAAGTCAGGAACACCATCATTTACCAGGTGGGAGCGCTTGCCGGCTTCCTCAAGGCCGAAGGTGTGGAACTCCACCACATCAAGCCGCATGGCAGCCTTTACTTCATGGCCATGCAGCAGGAGGCAATCGCCCATGGCGTGTGTGACGCCGCAGAGGTTTTCGGCGTACCCCTCTTCGGCATGACGGGCACCCTGCATGAGAAGATCTATCAAGAGCGCGGTATCCCATTCGTCGCCGAGTTCTATGCCGATCTCGACTACGATGCCTCCGGCAAGCTGATCTTGACACGCGTTCATGACGCCAAGGACCCCGCAGAGATGGCCGAGCGGTGCGTACGCGCCATCAGGGAGGGCGAGGGCACGGCAGAGGACGGCAGTTTCTTCCCCGTACGCTGCGAAACCATCTGCGTGCATTCCGATACGCCGAACGCCATCGAAATAGCCAGAGCCGTGCGCACCGCAATCGCCCCCTGGCACTGAACTCGACCGAACCCGCCCGCGCGGGCGGTTCCAAATTAGTCTGTCCGCAGTTTTCCGGAGCTTTTTATGGCCCAGATTCTTTCGCCTCTTCCCGGCACTTTTTATCGGAGCGCTTCGCCAGACCAGCCGCCCTACAAGGCGGATGGGGACGCGGTTTCCGCCGGAGACGTAATCGGTCTCATCGAAGTGATGAAGTCGTTCCACGAAGTGAGGGCCGAGACGGCCGGTACGAACATCCGCTTCATTGCCGACAATGAAGACCCCATCATGGCCGGCGCACCTATTGCGGATCTCGACTGATGCTGAAAAAGCTTCTGGTTGCCAACCGGGGCGAGATAGCGGTCAGGATCATCCGGGCCGCGCAAGATTTGGGGATCACCACCGTGGCGGTGTATTCGGCCGCAGACGCCGAGTCGCTCCACGTCCAGCTTGCGGACGAAGCGGTCAACATCGGCCCACCAGCAGCAAAGAAGTCCTATCTCAATGTCGAAGCAATTCTGAAGGCTGCCCGCGACACCGGTTGCGACAGCGTTCATCCAGGCTATGGGTTCCTTGCCGAGAATGCCGCGTTTTCCGACGCGGTCACAGGCGCTGGATTGGTCTTCGTCGGCCCGTCGGGAGATGCGATCCGGATGATGGGAGACAAGGTCTCGGCGCGATCCGCCGCCGCCGCTACAGGTGTCCCTGTGGTGCCTGGCTCGGCTGGCCGGGTCGAGGGCCTCAAGGCTGGCCACGAGGTGCTGACCGCAACCGGTTTTCCGGTGATGATCAAGGCGGCGGCAGGCGGCGGCGGGCGGGGCATCCGCATCGCCAACTCGCTCGCCGAGTTCGAGCAAGCCTTTCCTCAAGCCGAAGCAGAAGCCCTCGCCGCCTTTGGCGACGGTGGCCTCTACATGGAAAAGGTGATCGGCAAGGCCCGCCATATCGAGGTGCAGGTGCTGGCGGACGGAAGCGATGCCATCCACTGCTACGAGCGGGAGTGCTCGCTGCAGCGGCGACGCCAGAAGGTTTGGGAGGAGGCGCCGTCGCGCGCACTTTCAGACAGGCTGCGCGAGGAGCTCTGCGCTTCGGCGGTCGCTTTGGCCAAGGCGGTCAAATACTCTGGTGCCGGCACGGTAGAGTATCTTTATGACGATGAAGCAGATCGCTTTTACTTCATCGAGATGAACACCCGTATCCAGGTCGAGCACCCGGTCACCGAAGCGATCACCGGCATCGACCTCGTTGCGGAGATGCTTCGCATCGCCGGCGGCGAGAAGCTGCGGATCCGGCAAGGCGATGTCTCCGTCAAGGGGCATGCGATCGAAGTCCGGCTCAATGCCGAAGACCCGGCGAAGGAGTTCGCTCCATTCCCGGGGCAGGTGGCCGAGCTTCGCATTCCCGGCGGTCCGGGCGTACGCTTCGATTCGATGCTCTACCAAGGCTATCAGGTGCCGCCCTTTTATGATTCGCTGCTTGCCAAGCTGATCGTGCATGCAGAGACGCGCGAGGCGGCGATAGTGCGCCTGATCCGCGCGCTCAACGAGTTGAAGATCGGCGGGCTCAAGACCACCAAGCCGCTGTTTCTTGCGCTGGCCGCCGATCCGGCGGTGCGGGCGGGAGACGTGCATACCCGCTGGCTGGAAGGCTGGCTCATCGAAAACGCCGCAGCTTTGGCGGGTTAAGGAGGACCGATGTCGATACGATTCAACTTCGGCGGTGACGAACATATCTTCGGCGAGGTGTCCGAGGAAATGTCGCTCACCTCCTTCTTTACCGGCCTTTCGATGACGAACGCGGTGCGTACGGCAGGCATCCGAGGTGTCACCGAGATCTGCCCTGCCAACGCCAGCTTCCAGATTCGCTTCAACCCCGACATCGTCAAGCCGCAGGATTTGCTCAGCGAACTGAAGTCGATGGAAGAGGCGGCCTCGAAGGCGGACCCGGTGCTGAAGACCCGGATCATCGAACTGCCGGTTTATTTCCAGGATCCATGGACGCGTGAAACCTGCTTGCGCTTCCGCGAGCGCCATCAGGACCCCTCCTCCACCGATCTTGAATATTCGGCCCGCATCAACGGCTACGCCACGGTGGAAGAGTTTATCGAGGCCTATTCCGGCCAGCCCTGGTTCGTATCGATGGTCGGCTTCGTCGCCGGACTGCCCTTCCTGTACCAGATGGTTGAGCGCAAGAAACAGATTCAGGCGCCGAAATACTTGCGTCCACGCACCGACACTCCCAAGCTCACCATTGGCCATGGCGGCTGCTTCGCAGCGATCTATTCAGTACGCGGCGCTGGCGGCTACCAGATGTATGGCATAACCCCGGCCCCGATCTACGACCCGACCAGGAAGGTGCGCTACCTCTCCGATGACATGTGCCTGTTCAAGCCAGGCGACATCGTCAAGTTCAAGGCCATTGGTCGCGATGACTACGACGCCACGCTGGAGGAAATCGAAGCCAATCGGTGGCAGCCGACGGTTCGCGAGTGCACCTTCAGCCTGAAGGACTTCAACAGAGATATTTACGGCACCAATGCAAAGCTGATGGAGCTTATCAATGACCGTTAAGGTAATCTCTCCCGGCCTCTCCACTTCCGTGCAGGACCTTGGTCGACCAGGCCACTATCATGTCGGCATTCCCGAAGGCGGCGGCATGGACCGCTTTGCCACACGCATCGCAAACCTGCTTGTCGGCAACAATCCGGGTGCCGCGGTGCTCGAAGCCACCTTCATGGGCCCCGAACTCGAATTCACCCAATCCGCGGTCGTCGCCGTCACCGGCGGAGAACTCCCCCCCAAACTCAATGGCGAGGAGCGGCCGACCTGGGAAAGTTTTCCGGTGAAGGCCGGTGACCGGCTTTCCTTCGGCTTCCTCAAGGGCGGCGCGCGCGCTTATCTGGCCGTCTCCGGCGGCATCGACGTACCCGTGGTTCTCGGTTCGCGCTCGACTTACATTCTGGGCGCACTCGGCGGCCATCAGGGCCGCACGCTGAAGGCGGGTGATGAGCTTCCCCTCGGCGAAGGTTCCGGCAAAGCCGGTCTTTCACTGCCTGCAAATCTGCGCCGCGCGGGCAATAGTCCGGCGAAACTCAGAATGCTTCCCGGGATGTACTGGCATCGGATCACCGAGGCTGCCGGCAATCGGTTCTTTGAGGAAACCTGGAAGGTCGCGCCCGAAGCCGACCGCATCGGCTATCGCTTCCGGGGCGGGACGCCGCTGGAGTTCGTCGAGCGCGAGCAGCCTTTCGGTGCGGGCTCCGACCCCTCGAACATCGTCGATGCCTGCTATCCCTACGGATCCGTCCAGGTGCCGAGTGGCACGGAGCCGATCGTTCTTCACCGGGACGCGGTTTCGGGTGGCGGGTACATGATGCTGGGCGTGGTGATATCGGCCGACATGGACCTTATCGCCCAGCTCCAGCCGCACACCCCGGCGCGCTTCGTTCCGGTGACGCTGGAAGACGCGCTTGCCGCGCGAACCGAACAGCGCGCCGCGCTGGCGCGTGCTGAAGGACATCTGGCCGGCTGACGTCAGCCGGAAAAATGCCGGCGGAGGAGCCGGTGGCGAGGAGATCGGCCGGCCAAAACCGACCGTGCGTGGCGGAAGACAAAATCCGGTGCGCGAAACGACAAGACGACGCCGGGCAACGGCGTGAATTTGGCATCCGAGCAGTCCGCTAGAGACCGCCGGAACCGACAGGGGAAGACATTTGCAACGTGACTGGCCGCAAGGCCGGATGCTTCGCGCCTTTCCGTCGGTAGAAAGAAGGAAAGGGTCATGAGTCATCTGAGCGCGGAGAACGTCTCGGTATCGTTTGCGGGGCTGAAGGCCCTGTCATCGGTAGACCTCCAAATTACGCCCGGCCGCATTAATGGCCTCATCGGCCCGAATGGCGCTGGCAAGACCACGCTCGTCAACGTGCTGACCGGCTTCCAGGCACCGACGGAAGGCACCATCAAGCTCGACGGCGCAGCACTCACGGGTCTCAAGCCGCATCAGGTCCGGCGGCGCGGCATCGCCCGCACCTTCCAGGGTGGGCGGCTCTTCCGCGACTTGCCTGTGCTGGACAATTTGGAGGTAACCGGCGTTGGCCTGGGAATGAGCCGGCGCGCTGCCATCGCCGAAGCGGAAGCGATGCTCGACTGGATAGGCATCGGTGCGCTGAGCACCCGCATCGCCGGAACGTTGCCATATACGGACGAGCGCCGCGTCGCCATTGGCCGCGCCCTGATGGGACGGCCCGCATACATCCTGCTCGACGAGCCCGCGGCTGGCATGAGCGCACTGGAGGCGCGGGAGCTTTCGGCCCTGATAAGACACATCGCCGCCGATCTCGGCTGTGGTGTCCTGCTCATCGAGCACAATGTCGGGCTGGTGCTCGGCCTCTGCCAGCATATCGTCGTGCTCGATTCCGGAGCGATCATCGAGGAAGGCCCGCCTGCCGCGATCCGCGACAGCGAGAAGGTGCGCCACGCTTATATGGGCACTGCCGCGAACACCGACCTGCCTGTGCTGGAGGCGATGGAATGAGCCTGCTCGCCCTTTCCGATATCACTATTCGCTATAGCCGTCTCACGGCGGTCCGAAATGTCTCCTTCTCCATGGCCGAGGGAGAAATCCTGTTCATCACCGGCCCGAACGGAGCCGGGAAGTCTTCGCTGCTGCGCGCGATCGCCGGTGTTACGCCGGTGGCGGGCGGCCGGATCGACCTTGCAGGTCATGAGATCACCGGCCAGGCGCCGGAAAACATCGCCCGGCTCGGATTCTCCATGGTGCCGGAGGGGCGCGATGTCTTCGGCTCGCTGACGACCGAAGAGAACCTCCTGGTCGGAACCGGCATGCACGCCCGCGAACGCGGCTGGCGCAGCCGAGCGGCCGACGAACTCGAAGCCGTCTACGCAACCTTCCCGATGCTGAAAGAGAGGCGGCACGGGCAGGCGGGATTGCTGTCCGGCGGGCAGCAGCAAATGCTGGTCATCGGACGCGCGCTGATGACCAATCCGCGGCTTGTAGCCATTGACGAGCCTTCGCTGGGCCTCGCCCCCAACATCAACGACCAGGTCTACGAGCGGCTGATCGCGCTGCGTGCGCTGCGCCAGCTCACGCTCCTGATCGTTGAGCAGAGCTCGGCCCGAGCGATGATGGTGGGCGGGAGGATGATCCTGATGCGTGGCGGACAGATCGTGCTCGATGGCGACGCGCGGACGCTCGGCAACGGCGAGGCGATCCAGGCTGCCTATTTCGGCTACGAGGACAATTGAGATGCTTCAGATCCTGTTCGACGCACTCTCGCTTGGCTCGCTGTACGCGCTCGGAGCGCTCGGCATCGCCCTCATCTTCGGCGTCATGCGGCTGGTGAACTTCGCGCATGGCGACGTCATCGCCTTCTGCGTCTTCGCGCTGCTATGGCCGTCTACGGACGCAATGGCCATCGTCTTCGCCGGCCAATTGCCGTGGTACCTTCTGGTGCCCTTCGTCCTCCTCTGCGGGGCCGGGCTGTCGGTGCTGTGCGAAATCGTCGTCTTCAGGCGGTTCCGCCAGGCAAATCCGGCAACCATGATGATCGCCTCCTTCGCGCTCGGTTTCGTAATTCGCTACTTCCTGCTCATGCTGTTCTCCAGTCGGCCGAAATCGATTTCGCTGCTGCCCGAACTGTCCCAGCCGGTGGAGATCCTCGGTGCCCGGCTTCCCCTCCTCCAACTCATAACGATCGTGACTACGATGGTCATCCTGATCGGCCTGACATTGTTCCTGCGTCAAACTCGCTTCGGCCTGGAGATGCGGGCGGCGGCCGAGAACTTCTCGATGGCCCGCATGCTGGGTGTGCGTGCGAACCGGGTCATCATGGGTGCGTTCGCCCTCTCCGGCGCGTTGGCCGCCGCCATTGCGCTGATCTTTGGCGCCCAGACAGGCACGCTGGACATCCAGATGGGCGCCTCGATCATGTTGATGGCCTTCATCGCCACCGTCATTGGCGGCCTCGGCAGCCTCGGGGGAGCCGTGCTCGCCGGCTTCCTGCTGGGTGCCGCCTCGGTGATCATGCAGGTCATGCTGCCCATCGACGCCCGGCCATTCCGCGATGCCTTTGTCTATGGAGCGGTCATCCTCGTCCTCCTCTTCCGCCCGCAAGGGCTTATTGCCGCGCGCGGCACCAAGGAAAGGGTCTGATTTCATGGCTGTCGCCGCCTCCCTAGCCAACTCTACCGCTCCCGGTGCCGCGGCTGCCAAGCAAAAGCCCGCCCGCTTCGCACTTGCGCGCCGCACAATCCTGACGCCGGTCCTGCTTTCTCTGCTGCTGCTGGCCATCGCGCTGATCACGGTGATGACCGGATCGCGGCCCTTCAACCAGACGGTGATCGACGTGTTCGTCCGTGTCATCCTCGTCGTGGGCCTATACATCTTTATCGGAAATTCGGGCGTTCTCAGCTTCGGGCATATCGGCTTCACCTGCCTTGGCGCCTACGCGGCCGCGTGGCTCACCATCAACCCGATGATGAAACGCGGTTCGTTGCCGGGACTGCCCGAATGGCTGCTGGCGACCCGATTGCCTTACTGGCAATCGGCCGTGCTGGCAGCCTTGTTCGCCGCCCTCGCCGCTCTCATCTTCGGGCGGGTGCTGATGCGATTATCGGGCATCGCAGCATCGATCGCGACCTTCGCGATGCTCGCCATGATCAACACAATTTATTCCAACTGGGAGAGCGTGACCGGAGCGACCTCATCGGTCGTCGGCATTCCGATCGTGCGCGTGATCTGGCCATATCTCATCGGCGCCGTGGTCGCAATCTTCATCGCCTGGGTGCACGCGATCTCCCGGTCTGGCCTAGCCCTTCGTGCTGCCCGCGACGAGCCCACCGCCGCCGCGGCTTCCGGTATCGACATTCCCAGGGAAAGACTGGTGGCGTTCGTCGTATCGGGCGCGGTGATGGGGCTGGGCGGTGCGCTGATGGCTCATTCCATCGGCGTGGTCACACCCGATACATTCTATCTCGGTCTCACCTTCATCACCCTTTCCATGCTCGTCGTCGGCGGCATGGGCAGCCTGTCGGGTGGTGTGGTGGGTGTCGTCCTGCTGTCCGCCCTCATCCAGGCGCTGCGTTGGCTGGAGGCAGGCGTATCGCTCGGCGAGTCCACGTTCGCCCTCCCGAAAGGGGTTCAGGAAATAGCCCTCGGCGTCATCATGATCGTGATCCTCGCGCTTCGCCCATCCGGACTCATGGGCAACCGCGAACTCACCTTACCTCGCAGCAGTCGCAACAAGTGACCGGCGGCACAAGCCCGACCGGAAAACAAAAAAGGAGACGTGCATGGCATACAAAATGAGAATTGTCGCAACCGCTCTGGCCTCGATGTCCATCGCATACCCGGCCCTGGCCGATGACAAGACTATCGTCATCGGCTTCGCCACTGCGGAGTCGGGCTTCATGGAAGCCTATGACAAGCCTGCCCAGGAGGCGGCTTTGATCCGCATCGACGAGATCAATGCGGCTGGCGGTCTGCTTGGAAAGCAGATCAAGGTCGTCAAGGCCGACACCAAGTCCGACCGGGCCGAAGGCGCCAAGGCTGGCCTCTCCGTGCTCGACCAGGGTGCGGATCTCGTGGTCGTGTCCTGCGACTACGACTTCGGATCGCCGGCTGCGCTCGCGGCCGAGGACGCAGGCCGTATCTCCTTCTTCCTGTGCGCGGAATCGGTCAAGGCCGGCATCCAGGGTGTCGGCCCGCACAGCTTCTCCGCGTCGGTGCTGGCGGCCGTGCAGGGAGCGACCATGGCCGAGTGGGCATTCAAGGAAAAGGGCGCAAAGGACTTCTACCGTCTGCTCGATACCTGGACGGCCTACAACAAGGGCATCTGCGACGGCTTCGACTGGATGATGCCGAAGCTCGAAGCCCAGGGCGCGAAGCTTGTCGGTGAAGACACCTTCAAGAACGAGGATGCCTCCATCGCCGCGCAGATCACCCGCATCAAGTCTCTGCCGAAGGAGCCGGATGCGATCATGCTTTGCACGATGATGCCGGGCGCCGTCTCGGCCATCAAGCAGCTTCGCGCCGCGGGTATCAATTCCATGATCCTGAATGGATCGGGCGTCGACGGTAGCTATTGGCTCTCGGCTGTGCCCGATCTGACGAACTTCTACGTCCCCGTTCAGGGATCGATCTATGGCGACGATCCCAATCCGGCCGTGCTGAAGTTCAATGCCACCTACAAGCAGAAGACAGGCGCCGATCCCTCGAGCCAGTATGTCTTTCCGGGTTACGTCATGGTCGACGTCTGGGCCAAGGCGGTGGAGCGTGCAGGCACGGCCGATGCCGACGCGGTCGTCGCGGAACTGGAAAAGATGAAGAATGAGCCGACACTGTTCGGGCCTCGTACCTTCACGCCGGAACTGCATCACCAGAACCAGACGCGGTACCTGATCGTCGAGACCAAGGCCGGCAAGCCGGGTGTTGTAGGCAACTGGACGATTTCCGAGCCGGTACCGATGGAAGCCTTGCTCAAGTAGGAGAAGATGGGCCGGGTAAGCCCGGCCCTTCATATGCGGAAGGCCCTGTTCCTTTGGGATGACTGGGCCTTTCGTCTTTTGAGGATATTGCCTTTGAGCAAAAAACGAGGGCGGCCCGTTTGGACCGCCCTTGTCGCCCGATGAATCCAGATTTTCGCTACCCTCGCGCTTTGCGGTAGGAATCCTTGAGCGCTATGAGCTCCCCCGAGAAAGCGAAGATATCGCAGCCGTCGACTTCGATTTGCTGCCCCGCTGCCGTGGTGCCGACGAAGCGCCATGATGAAAGCCCGGTGTCGCCCGTCACGATGTGCCGTCCCCTGATCCACGCGCCTTTCGGGAAGGCATCGAACAGCGCTGCATAGGCGACGCGCACTGCGTCACGCCCCACATGCTTGCGCCCTTCGGCATCGGGGCCGGCCGAGCCGTGGAAAGCGCAATTCTCAACCATGCAGTCCATCAGCGCGCCCACGTCGCGAGCGTTCCAGGCCGCGAGGAACCGGTCGAGCACGGCGAGCCGCCTGGCTGCGAGATCGCCAGCCTCAACGACTTCGACCTCCAGAAAGGCGAGCGGTGCATCGCCGGCATTGATGACGTTGTGGGCCACACCCGTCCGCCGCGAATAAGGCACCCCTTGGGTGAGAGCGGCTTGCGACTGCGCGCCGTCCGGGCCTTCGAGACCGAGCTTGCCGTCCGTAAGCGGCACGATGACGTAGTCATGGCCATGGATGTGCCAGCCGGTCTCGGCCCCGGTGGCAAAGCGCCATTCGGTGACCCGAAAGCGTTCGTCGTCGATATGGACGACCGGTTCGGCTTTCATGCGGGTCATTCAAGCCCCTCCTTGGCAACCGCACCGGTCAGGCGCTCAAGCGTCCGGCCCATGCGCGTCATGATTTCCTTCACATCGTCTTCTGTCGAGATCATCGGCGGACAGAGCGCGAGCTGGTCGCCGATGGCGCGGAAGATGAGGCCTTCCTCGTGGCCGATTCCCGCTGCGATACTCCCTGCGCGCCCAACCTTGGCGAAGGGGCGTTTCGTCGCCTTGTCTGCCACCAGCTCCACGGCGCCGATAAGACCGGTGCCCCGCGCTTCGCCGACAAGCGGGTGATCGGCGAACGAGCGGATGCCGGCCTGGAACGACGTCTCAAGGCGGGCCGCGTTTCCGATCAAGTCCCGCTCCTCGAAGATGGCGAGGTTTTCGAGACCCACCGCCGTCGCGACCGGATGACCCGACGCCGTGAAGCCGTGGCCGAAATTGCCGATCGTTGCGGTGTTGTCGGCGATCGCCTGATAGATCGCATCGGAGAAAATGACGGCGGCAAGCGGCATATAAGACGACGTGATTTGCTTGGAGACCGTCATGATATCAGGCGTGAAGCCGTATTTCTGAGCGCCGAAAGGCGTACCAAGCCGCCCGAAACCACAGATCACCTCGTCTGCTATCAGGATGATATCATTTGCCCGGCAGATTTTCTCCACGCCTTCCCAGTACCCGACCGGCGGTGGCAGAACGCCGCCGGCTGCCATAAGCGGCTCGCCTATGAAGGCTGCAATGGTGTCAGCCCCTTCTTCCGCGATCACCGCTTCCAGCTCGGCGAGCAGACGCGCCGTGAAGGCGGCTTCGTCTTCGCCTTCCATGCCGAAGCGATAGAAGTGCGGACAGGTCAAATGGCGAACGGGAATCGCCGGAAGATCGAAGTCGCGATGGTTGACCGGCAGGCCTGTCAGGCTGCCGGAGGCGACGGTGATGCCGTGGTAGCCCTTGGTCCGTGCCAGGAATTTCTTCTTTTTTGGCCGGCCCAGCGCGTTGTTCATGAACCACATCATTTTGACGATGGTGTCGTTGGCTTCCGAGCCCGACGAGGTGAAGAAGACACGCGTCAGGTTTTCCGGCGTCATCTCCACAAGTTTCTCAGCGAGCCGGATGGATGGCTCATGCGCCTTGGAGGAGAAGGTGTGGTAGTAGGGCAGCTTCAGCATTTGCTGGTAGGCAGCGTCGGCCAACCGCTTTTCCGAAAAGCCGACGCCCACCGACCACAGCCCGGCGAGCCCTTCGATGTATTCCTTGCCGCGTTCGTCATACACACGGATGCCGTCACCGCGGCTGATGATCAGCGGCCCGGTTTCCTCGTGCTGACGCAGGTTTGTGTAGGGGTGCATGGAGGTGGCGATGTCGGCGGCGGCGAGAGAGTTGGAAAGCGCATCCATGGAAGTCCTCAGCGGCTTGGGGAAATGGTTCGGGCAGTGAGTGCAAGATAGTCCTCGATCCCATGCGTGGAGCTTTCACGATTCGGGAATGAATCATGGCAGGCTGTTGGAATGGGTGTCGATGATCCGCCGCATCAGCGCGGCGACGTCGCGCGCATTCGGAGGATCGGAGTGGATGCAGACGGTGTCGAAGTCGACCGGGCGGATCGTACCGTCTGTCGTGACGAGTTCGCGTCGGGTAAGCGCCCCCACCATGCGGTGCTCGGCAAGCGTCAGGTCGATGGCCGACTGGACGCGCGGAATGATCAGGCTGCCGCCGGGAGCGTAGGCAAGATCGGGAAAGAACTCGCCCACGAAGGCGACGCCGAGTTCGGCTGCCGCCGTCTCGTGACAGGTTCCCGCCAGGCCGAAGAGAGGGACGCCGAACGGCTTGACCGCCGCGGCAATCGCCCGGGCAGTGTCCATGTCGTGCGCGGCCATGCCGTAGATGATGCCGTGCGGCTTGACATGGCTGAGTTGCCCGCCCTCGGCGGCCAGCATTCCTGTCAGCGCACCGATTTGGTAGAGGAAGGCGGCTGTCAGTTCCTCCGGCTGAAGTTTCATCTCGCGCCGGCCGAATCCCTCGCGATCGGGAAGGGAGGGATGCGCGCCAACCTGCTTTCCGTGCGAAAGCGCGAGCCGCACGGTCTTCAGCATCGTCCATGGATCGGAGGCGTGGAAGCCGCATGCGATGTTGGCGCAATCGATGTGAGGCATGATGCCGGCATCGTCGCCGAAACGCCAGTTGCCGTAACTTTCCCCCATGTCGCAGTTCAGGGTGACCATGGTTTGCTTGCCTCAGCCCAGAGTGTTCGACGCCCAGCCGGGGGCGATGTGCGGGAATTCCGGCGGGGGTTCGCGCTCGTGCAGCAGCCGAAGCACGCGCGGCGGCGTCAGTGGCAGCTGCCGCACCGGCTTGCCGATAGCGCGTGCCACAGCGCAGCCGATCGCCGCGCCCACGGCCAGGATCGGGACCTCGCCCGCGCCCTTGGTGCCGAGCGGCCCCATCGACGGTGCGCCCTCGTAGAGGTCGGCGGCGACCGGAACCACGTCCTGCGCCAGCGGCAGGCGATAGGTCTCGAAATCGTCCTGCGCGATGCGTCCGTCGGCGGTGATCGTCACCTCCTCATGCAGGGCGTAGCCGAGACCCTGCACGACACCACCCTGTATCTGGCCCATGACCGCGCGCGGGTTGAGTGCGCGGCCGACATCCTGCACCACGCGATAGGCCAGCACCTCGACATGGCCGGTGTCCGGGTCAACCGCCACCTCGGCCTCGTGGACAACGAAGACGGGGATGTCGAGCGCATCGATGAAATGCCCCATGGCGCAGCCGGACATTGCCGGAGTGTTCTTGGCGGTAAAGGCTCCGCTTCCTGTGATCGGGCCGGTGGTGGCCTGCGCATGGGCGACGACGGCGGGGATCGACATGCCGGAACCGGGACGTCCCGCGATCTCGACACGACCATCCCGCAGCACCAAGTCTTCCGGTCGGGTCTGGAGCATCTCGCCGGCGGTCCGCAGCAGCTTTTCCCGCACTTCCGCGCAGGCAGCCACACTTGCCGCGCCGATGGACACGGTGGTTCGTCCGCCGCCAACGCCGACATCGAGACCGGCGGCATCGGTGTCGGCTTCGCGCACGATCACCTGGTCGGGAGCGAGGCCGAGTTGCCCGGCCACGATTTGCGGCAGGGATTGCACCATCGTGCCAGATCCGATCTCCACACCCGACGTGACCAGTGTTGCACTGCCGTCGGCGTTCAAATTCACCGTCGCCGCCGAAGGCCCGACGAAAACGAACCATGTGCCGACCGTGGTTGCAATACCATAGAGCCTGCCGTCGGCCTCGGCCTCTGATGTACCGGTACTGGCGCGCAGTGTCTCCATGCGATCGAGCATCGGACCCAGCACGTCGGCCTCGAAAACCTGGCCCGTGGCACCGAGATCACCATCTCCCAGGACATTTTTCTTCCGGAACTCCATCGGGTCGAAGCCTAGCGCATCACAGATTTCGTCGGTGTGTCGCTCCAAAGCGAATGTGTTGTAGACGCCGTTGCAAGCCCGGAAAGCACCGTTGGGTGGTGTGTTGGTGTATACGGCGCGGCTGACGAGCCGCGTTGCGCCAACCCTGTAATTGCCGCCCAGCGTGTGCGCCGTCATCGTCGTCAGAAAAACCTGTTCGCCTCCATACGCGCCGCAGTCCATCAGCACGACCGCCTCGCGCCCGGCGATGTATCCTTCGGCAGTGACAGCGGACCGGATGCGGATTTCCGCATTCTCGCGGCAGAGGCAGGTTGCCATCTCTTCCTGCCGGGTATTTTCCAGGACCACCGTGCGCCCGGTCATCCGCGCCAGAAGTGCAGTGATAGGCTCGATCGATGCATCGAATTTCAGGCCGAACCCGCCGCCGACAGGGGGTACTGTGACCCGCACACGCCCGGGCGGAAGCTGCATGACCTTTCCGGTGACGTTGCGCACGGTCCAAGGCACCTGCGTCGAGGTCTGTATGTGAGCACGGCCGTCCTCCCAGGAGCCGATGGCAACGCGCGGTTCGAAGGGCACATGGTTCTGCCGGCCGACGGTAAAGCTGCTCTCGACAATGCGTATGTCGGGGCGGGCGAAGGCCGCATCGACGTCACCGCGGCTGGATTTTGCCTCCCATGCGATGTTGCCGGCACGTGCACCGCCCTCGGTGATCACCTCATAGCCGCGCCAGCCCTCGTGGACGAGACGGGCGGCGGGCTGGAGCGCTTCGGCCATGGTGGACACCGGTGGCAGCGGCTCGACCTCAAGCACGATGACCGCAAGCGCCGCCCGCGCCTGCTTCTCCGTTTCGGCGGCAACGACGGCGATTGGCTCGCCATGATAGCGGATAATGTCGATGGCCAGGAGCGGATGGTCGGCAATGCCGATGCCGTAGAGCCCTGGCGCGTCGGCGCCGGTCGCCACCGCGCGCACACCAGGACAGCGAAGTGCTGCCGAAACGTCGAGCTTGCGGATCCGCCCAGCGGGAACGGTCGACCGCAGCAGCACGGCATGCAACATGTCGGGGCGAACCCGGTCGTTGGTGTATCTCGTGCGCCCGCGCAGCTTGTCCTGCGCATCGCGGCGGGGAAGATTCATCACCGTGGCGGACAGCTCAGACATGGATGCCTCTTACCACCTGGCCAGCCATCCGCGCTTGGTCGAGGCAGTCGGCCACGGCGTCGACTATCCGCTCATATCCCGTGCAGCGACAGATGTTGCCGACCATCGCCGCCTTGATTTCGGGACGGCTCGCATGCGGATTGTCACGCACGAACGCCGAAAGGCTCATGACCATTCCCGGAAAACACATGCCGCATTGCACGGCATCGGCCGCCTCGAAATTGGCCTGGAGCGGGTGCAGCGCCTGGTTTCCGGAACTCAATCCCTCGATGGTCGTCACCGCGCATCCCTGGACGAGGCCAATCGGCTTCAGGCAGGACGGCACCGCTTCGTCGTCGACATGCACCGTGCACGCGCCGCAAAAGCCTTCGCGGCACACGGCTTTGGTCCCCGTCAGGAATCGTTCCTGCCGCAAGATGTCGACGAGCGGCGTCATCGGATCGCCATCAAAGCGGCAGTCCTCGCCATTCAGCTGGAATGTCACGGTCATGCCAGGCCCCCAGTCTTGAGAAGTGCGGCAACACCGCGTTTGACCAGCGGCGGAAGAACCTGGCGGCGGTACCAACCCTCCGCCTCCTTGCCGTCGCGGCCCTGAAAATCATTGTGCTCCAGCGCAAGCCCGGCGGCGCGTTCCGGATCGAACGCAGAGGCCGAGTCCGCCGCCATGGCCTGTTCGAGCGCCGTCCAGCGCCGCGCTACCGGCTCCACCGAGCCGACGGCGATGCGACATCGTTTGTCTTTGTCTACCGCAAGCGAGACGATGGCGACCGGATAGTCGCCGGCTTTCCGAAGCGGCAGGCGGATATGAGCACTTGCGACAAGGTCGCGGCGCAGATGAATTCTCGTCACAATCGCTTCGGCCAGCAGCGTATGCCTGTCTTTGAGGAAATCTGAAATGCCGAGAAGTTTTGGGCCTTCGAACGTCTCCAGTTCCACCGCCGCCTCACAGACGAGAAGCGCAGGGGCGAGATCGGCGGCGGCAAAGTCGAGGGCACAAAGGTTGCCGCCCACGGTGGCGACCTTTCGGATGCCGGGATTGGCCGCATTCTCCGCCGCGGCAACCAGACCTTCGAAGCCCACTGCCCCGTGCAACGCGCGGCCAAGGACTGCATGGGTAACGGCTGCGCCGATCACGACATGGTCCGGTTCGATTTCGACCTTGGACAAGGCGGGTATTCGGTGGAGTGCGACCACCGCCTCGGGAAGGTCGACCCCGCGCCGTGGATCACGCATCATCCAGGTGCCGCCGGCAAGCACCGCCGCGCCTTGCCGGCGTGCGGCCATTGCCTCTTCAATCGTGCTGGCTGCGGTGAACGATCGTTCCACGCTTGGTGCCATCTGTCATACCCCTCGGAAGCAGCCAACTTTCGCGGCGCTGCAGCATTGTTGCTCCAGCTTTAGGCTCCTGTGAAATAGTAATTCTTTGAGTATCGTATCGAAAAAACAGATAACTCTGCGGCGTGCTCTTTGGCGCTCAGGCCCAGTGAGCGACCGTGCGTTTCTCAAAGCTCTCACGGAACTGGGCGGTGGTTCTGGGGAGGAGTTCGCCAGTCTCCCAGTGGAGGATCACGGCATAGTGCCGAACCGCATCGAGCGTATCGATCTCGCCGGAGCGATATTTGCGCGCGACCTCCTCAGGATCCATGCGTGCCCAGTCCTTCCGTTTCGCCCGGATGTCGGCACGGCAGGCTTCGGTTGCCGTCCCGTCGATTTCGTACTGGCACAGGTCGCGGTCGATTTCGCGGATCACCACGCCGTAGTCAGTCTTGGCGCGCTCCAGGGAAACGTAGTCGTCGATCACGTCCTCCATCACCTTGCGGGGCTCGCGCTGCAGTGGATCGCCGAAACCGCCGCCGCCGGCCGTCGGACGAGCGAACTGGTCGCCTGTGTGGACGGAGTAATCGGAGAATACGGAGCCGAGCCAGATCTCGGTCTCTTCTCCGGCGCGCTTCATGGTCAAGCCGTGGGGCATCGACGGCAGGCCTCCTTCGACACCCCAGACGACAGCGCGCTCGCGGTCGCAAATATAGGACATGACGGCATTTTCAGCCTCAAGCAGCAACGAGGTCTTCTGCACGCCGACGCCGCCCCGCCATTTGCCAGGCCCGGCTGAATCCTGCTTGATCTGGAACTCGACCGTCCGAGTCGGATTCACCCGTTCGTTGCCTTCGTTCGGTTGCGACATCAACCCGGTTCCGAAGCAGGCGGTGGTGACATCGGCACCATCCTTGCCGTTGCGCCCGCCCCAACCGCCCGGCAGCCATTCGTAGAACATGAAGATCGGCTTTTCGGGTTTGCGCGCGTCCCGTCCCCCGGCCAGCAGATATTCGAGGTTGAAGGCGCAGGCGATAGCGCGTTCGGGCATGATCTTCGACCACATCTCGAAGATCGCGTTCATGATCTTTTCGAACGGCATCAGGAACCCGGTCACCGCCACCGGCCATTCCGCACTGACGATGCTGTTCTTTGGCGCAGTCACCTCGATCATCCGGTAAAATCCGCTGTTGAGCGGGAGGTCCGGAAAGAAGGTTTTCATGCCGGCGACCACGGCCGAGAAGGTCGCGCCCGGGGCGGAATTGTACATCGAGGCAATGGTCGAATGGCTTCCCGTAAAGTCGTAGTGGATCGTGTCGCCCTTGATCGTCATCTTGATGCGGATCGGGATCATGCCTTCGCCGGCACCGAGATCCCGGTCGATGTAGTCGACCGTCTCCCAAGTGCCGTCGGGCAGCTCCGCGAGACGCTTTCGCACGGCACGTTCGACGTAGTCCTGAACCTCCTCCATCCCGCGCATGACCTGGCCGCGTCCGTACTTCTTGACCAGCCGCAACAGTTCGCGCTCGGCGGCCTGCGTCGCCTGCGCCTGGGAATGGATGTCGCCAATGATCGACGCGGGATCGCGCGTGTTGGCCGCGATCATGTTGGCGACGTCGGAGCAGAAGCGGCCGCGCTGGAAAAGGCGCAACGGCGTGATCCGCAGGCCTTCGCGAAACATGTCGCGGGCGGTGACGTCGAAGGAACCCGGCACCGAGCCGCCGAGATCCGACCAGTGTCCGTTCGACTGGGAGAAGCCGATCAGTTTGTCTTCATCGAAGATCGGTCGGACGAGCCGAACATCGCTGAAATGCGTACCGCCGGCATAGGGATCGTTGATTGCGTAGACGTCACCGGGTGCCATATCGCCTTCGAAGACCCGGATCACCTCCTTGCATGTGTTGTGCAGTGTGCCGACATGGACCGCGATGTCGTAGTTGCCCTGGGCAACGGAGTTGCCATCGGCGTCGTGCAGGGCGTTCGAAAAGTCTCGGTTGTAGATGACGAAGGAATAGCAGGTGCGAAGCATCTGTTCGGCCATCTGGTCGACGGTGGTGATGAAGGAGTTTTTCAGCACCTCGAACGTTACCGGATCGAGGCCAGGGCTCGTTTCAATCAGCTTTGTCATGTCTCAGCCTTTCGTCACGATGAGAATGTTCAGGAAGTCGTCGACGGTGGCGCTCATTCCCGGCGGAACCACGGTGGTGGAATCGAACTGTTCGACGATGGCGGGTCCCGCAAAGGCAGCGCCGGCGCTGAGTTGGTCGCGTTCATAGACAGCCGCATCATGAGATACGCCGTCGAACCAGACGCCGCGGCGGCCGACCGGCTGTGGCTTGTGCGGCAAGACTTCATGCCGCGGCATCTCGGCTTTCGGTACGATGCCGATCGCCTTGACCGCGATGCGGAAGATCGACACCGGCGCCTCTTCGCGGCGGTAGTTGAACTCGCGTTCGTGCTCGTTGTGGAATGCCTCTATCAGCGAGCAGATGCTCTCGATCCGCGCCGGGGCTGACACCGCGAGCGAGCGCCACTGGCCCTGGTACATCATCTCGACCGTACGCTGCAGCGCCATGTCTTCGCGCGCCACGCCCTCATGGGTCAGGCGCTCAACCGCCTGTTCTTCCATCAGAACAAAGGCCGTCTGCATCTCGGCGGGCGAGACCGTCGAAGCATCGGCCATGAAGCTTTCGGAGAAATCATGCTGCACGTCGACGAGAAGGCAACCGAGCGCGGAGGTGACGCCAGGATTGGGCGGCACGATCACGGTTGGAATCGAAAGCTCCTTCGCCACGGCCGCTCCGTGCAAAGCGCCTGCACCGCCGAATGCGACGAGCGCAAAGTCTCGTGGGTCATAGCCCCGGCTGATGGAGAGAAGCCGGACGGCATTGCCCATATTGGCGTTGGCGACGGCGATGATCGCCTCAGCCGCCTGGTGGAGTTCCATGCCGAAGGGTTCCGCCACCGTCTCCTGAACCGCCTGGGCGGCCAGAGCGGGGTCGAGCGTGATCTTGCCGCCCGCAAGGCTGGTGCCGAGACGACCGAGCACGACATTGGCATCAGTGTTGGTGGCGGTGCGGTTGCCATTCTTGTAACAGGCCGGGCCCGGAAAGGCGCCGGCGGACTGCGGTCCGTTGCGCAAGCTGCCGCCCTCGTCCTGCCATGCCAACGAACCGCCGCCCGCGCCGATGGTCAGCACCTCGATGGAGGGGAAGCGGATCGGATATCCGAATTCGATGTACCAGTCTTTTGTGATGCGCGACTCCCCGTTCCATGCGAGCGAGACGTCGGTGCTGGTGCCGCCCATGTCGAAGCCGATCGAGTTCTGGAAGCCACAGAGATTTCCGATGAAGCGGCTTGCGATCGCACCGGCGGCGATGCCCGATCCTGCGAGCCGGGCTGAGAAATCCCTGACGCTTGCGGGTGTCATGACCCCGCCACCGCTGTGCAGCAACAGGAGATCTCGCTTGTATCCGGCCGCGGCAAGC
The DNA here is from genome assembly GCF_040324155.1 of Mesorhizobium sp. M0011. Classification (NCBI taxonomy): domain Bacteria; kingdom Pseudomonadati; phylum Pseudomonadota; class Alphaproteobacteria; order Hyphomicrobiales; family Phyllobacteriaceae; genus Mesorhizobium; species Mesorhizobium sp. M0011. Next base: position 61,216 of record NZ_JAMYVQ010000011.1, read on the forward strand.
TTTTCTCCGAGACGCGACACGTAGTCGACGACGACCGGGGCGCAGACGGCGTTGGCCATGGTGGTGGAAAAACGCTCGTGCTCGAAGATTTCCGGCATCACCTCCGAGGAGATCGAAACCGGCAGATCCGGCATGGCCTCCTTCAGAATCTCACGCATACGGCGCTCATTGGCGCCGTTGACATAGGAGTTCATGAAGCAGACGGCGATGGACTTGACCTGCCGTTTGACGAGAATTTCCGCGACGCGGTGAGCGGCCTCTTCGTCCAGTGCTTCCAGGATCGTGCCCTCGGCACTGACCCGTTCCCGGACTGTCAGCCGGTCGCGGCGCGGGATATAGGGCTTGGCGACATCCTTGTAGGTGTCCCAGAGGTCTTCCTTGTTGGCGCGGCGGATCTCGACAACATCACGGAAACCCTCGGTGCAGACCATTGCGGTGCGTGGCAGGCGGCGGGTGATCAGCGCATTGGTGGCGACCGTCGTACCATGAGAGAACAGCGTCACCTCCGAAAGATCGATGCGGCCCTGCTCCACGCCATTCATGATCGCCTGCATGGGATCGTCAGGCGTGGAGGCGGTCTTCTCGATGCGGATCGCGCCGCTATCTTCGTCCATGATGCAGATGTCGGTGAAAGTCCCTCCGACATCGACGGCAACTCTTATTCTGCTCATGACAGTTCCTTCGCGGGATATTTGCGGGCAAGGCCCGGCTTTCGCCGCCCTTGCCGGGGCGACGTCGCAATAGATTATGGAATTGGCCCGGATTTCGCCGGGTCTAGTGCCGCTCTCTTGAGGTCGAAGCGCGGCCTGCCCGGTTAGCTGCTTCGCGACGGGTATCAGTCGGTGCGCAACCGAACCGCGTCCGATAGTGCTTGCAGAATTGAGACTGGTCGGCAAAGCCCCAGCGGTAAGCAATCTCGGCAACGCTGCTGATGTTGGTCACCGACATCAGTTCCTCGGAGCAAAGTTCAAGCCGGGCGTCGCGGATGAAGCCGTTGATCGACTGATTGCTGTCCTGAAAAAGAACCTGCAGGTAACGCAGGGAAATCCCGCAGGCATCGGCCACCGCCTGCGGGCCGAGGCCGGAATTCTTCAGATTGTCGCGAATATACTGCTCGGCACGATGCAAATGGCCGGCCCGGATCGACGAGATGCTGCTGTCCAGCACGCGATCGTCGCTCACGATCGACAGGCACAGCATTTCCAGGATGTGCCTGCCCATCATCTCACGAGCGACTTCAGTGATCTCATCGACATGGCCGATCGTGGTTCGCACCGTGTCAAGGAAGAGCGCGGCGACGCCTTGGGTTGCGTCGAAACTGAGCGCACTGAGCCGTTCGGCAGACCCGATCCGCGCCCGAACGCTCGACGACGGCACCTTCAGGACCCACAGCGCGTTTGGCTTACCGTGCCAGAATTCGTAAGGCGCATCTCCCCTCTCAACGAGGAAGCCCCCCGGACCGCAATTGACGGTCCTCGACCCTTGCGAGAAATTCACCTCCGACATCTCCGGGATGGTGATGAGCAGGCTGGCGTCACGTTCGTTGAGGAAGTGGCGGCGATGGCGGCGATAGCTTACGGCATCGCAGCGCATTTTAGACACGCTGACGAGCCCAAGCGAGAAGGTTTCCAGCGTGCCTGAAAATTCACGACGGTTCCGATACTCGGTGTCGAGCGGAAAATAGGCTTCGGTAACAGCGGCTTGCCAGGCATCACCGCCTGTGGGACCGCCGATCGTATCGACGACGTATTTCATTCCCCGACCTTTCTGGTTGGCCCCGGTTAGCCCGGTGTTTTTCTGAAGATTACAGGAATCCGCCGGCGCGTATTGGTCAAAAACGAATAAACTTATGTGGCCGTTTGGCCCAAGGGCCGGAGCTCGCGACGGTTTCAATTATCGTCACGGTCCTGGTGTGCAGTTGATCAAACCAGCCTTGGGCGCGCAAACCGCAAGCCAACTTGGAGCCATGCATTCTTCTCGCACACTCATTCAGGATAAGTTGGCCAGCGCCGGGATCGCCGCCATGTTCTGTGCCAGGCCGACGGTCACCGCCGCCTCGGCCAGTTCCTGCGCACCCTTCACCCCGAGGATCTTGAGCGCGATGTGGGCAGCGGACGCGTCTGGTGGCGCCGCCAACCAGACCGAGCGCCATCGGCATCTCGATCGTCCCCCGAGAAACCCTGTTTCGCCAAAAACGATCCGCTCGGCTCCTCGGTCGTTTTGGCCCATGAGCCCAACCCTTCCACGCGCCGAAGCAACGCGCCGGCCTAGTCGGCCGCCGGGATAATCCGCCAAATCTTGTTGCCCACATCATCCGCGATCAGCAATGCGCCAGTTCGGTCGATGGCGACGCCAACCGGACGGCCGAATGCCTTGTCATCGTTGCTCAGAAATCCGGTGAGCACGTCCTGTGGCGGCCCCGACGGCTTGCCGTCGGCAAACGGCACGAAGATCACCTTGTAGCCGCTTCGCGGCATGCGATTCCATGAACCATGCTGGCCGACAAAGGCGCCATTCTTCATGTGCGGGCCGAACAGGTCGGCGGTGTTGAAGGTGAGCCCAAGCGACCCGGTGTGCGCCCCGAGTGCGTAGTCGGGCACGATCGCCTTGCCGACGAGGTCCGGACGTGGTGGCTGCGCCCTGACATCGATGTGTTGGCCGAAATAGCTGTAGGGCCAGCCGTAGAAGGCGCCATCCCTGACCGATGTCATGTAGTCGGGAACGAGGTCGCTGCCGATCTCGTCACGCTCGTTGACGACCGCCCAGAGTTCCCCGCTTTCAGGGTTCCAGGAGAGGCCGTTCGGGTTGCGCAGACCCGACGCAAAGAGCCGCGTCTGCCGCGTCGCGAGGTCGATTTCGTGCACGGCGGCGCGGCCTTCTTCCTCCTCCATGCCGTTTTCGCCGACATTGGAGTTGGAGCCCACGGTGGCATAGAGCTTCGTTCCGTCCGGACTGGCAATGACGTCCTTGGTCCAATGGTGATTGCGGCCGGCCGGAAGGTCGACGATCTTCTCGGACGGAGCAGTGATCTCGGTGGTGCCGTCGCGATAGGGGAAAGTGACGACCGCGTCGGCATTGGCGACATAGAGCTTGCCGTCGAGCAGCGTCATGCCGAAGGGCGAGAAGAGGCTGCTGAGGAGGGCTGTCCTGGTCTCAGCCACGCCATCGCCGTTCTCGTCGCGTAACAGCGAGATACGGTTGGCGCTCCGCACCTCGGCGCCAGCCCGGCTCTGGAACAGGTTCATGAACCAGCCACGTATGGAAAAACCTTCGTCAGGTTTTGGCGGCGCGTTGCTTTCGGCGACCAGCACGTCGCCATTGGGCAGCACGTGCAGCCAGCGCGGATGGTCGAGGCCGCCAGCGAATTCGTTGACGGCGAAGCCTTGGGCGGCGACCGGCATCTTGCCTTGGGGCCAAGGGGTCGCCTCGGCAACGTGGACCGTGGGTATCCAGGTCGGATTGGGTTCGGCGAGCGTCGGGTTTGGACCGTAGGTCTGCTCGATCGGAACGGTGGCCTGTTCGCGCGAGAAGAAGAACAAGCTCGCCCCCGCGATTACGACGAAGGCGACAATAACGAGTAAAACGCCGAGAATTTTTCGCATCAGATATTCCCGAGATTGGGACAGTGACGTAACGCCATCAGGGCGTTCCGGTTGCGGCGGCACGCGACATTTGCGCGAAATAGGCGGCCAGTGCGGCAATATCTTCGTCCGAGAGGTTTTTAGCAGCGTTGCGCATCAGATGGGCGAAGCGCGTGCCGCTGCGCTTTTCCTCGCGGAAAAGCTCGAGCTGGGTCGCAATGTATTTGGCGGGCTGTCCGGACAGTTCCGGATAGATGGGGTTGCGGTCCGGACGACCGTGGCAACCCAGGCATGCCGGAACGTCGCGCTCCGGAATGCCGCGTCGCGCGATCTCATCGGCACGCGCGATCCGGGCACGGTCCGGTTGCGTCGACGTTGCAGGCGCAGGCAGCGCGGAAAAATGCCGCGCGAGATCGGCGAGGAGTGCAGGGTCGACAGCGGTGACAGAAATTCCCATGACACCGCTCTGGCGGTGGCCGGCAGCGTAGGCTCTCAAACTTTCAAGAAGATAGGTTTCGCGCTGAGAGGCCAAGACGGGCGTTGCGGGGCTCCGGCCGAGCCCATCCGTGCCGTGGCAGCGGGTACAGTCGGCGAGTGCGCGTTCGAGGCCTCGTGTTTGGCCAGTCGGCGGTTCGCTACTGCCATAAGCAAGGTCGCGCCACCGCGCCTGGTCCATCATCGGCAGTTCGCGCAGGAAGGCAACCATCGCCCAGACTTCATCGTCGCGCTGCTGCGTCGGCCAGGCCGGCATGCCGGTGAAGCGCACGCCGTGCTGGACGATGCGGAAGAGTTCGGCGTCCGTCCATTCGCCGACCTTACCGACAAGGTCCGGCGGCTGCGGCAGCATCGCAAGGACGGCGGGCGATCGCGGTTCGCCGGGCGCGCCGTGGCAGATGGCGCAGCCGCGCGCGAAATGGCCGGCAGCCGGCTGAATAGCGTAGCGCGGCAGCTCGTCCGGCACCTTGACCGTGAGTGCGTATGTCCGTACGGCCGAGCGCATGGCGAAGTGGAGGAACCACTCGGTCACCTTCCAGTGGCCGGTCGAGGCGCCAACGTTGAAGAAGCCGATCCAGGTCGCGAAAAGCACGGCGACCGGCAAAATCGCCAGGCCTATCGCCAAGTGTTTCCAGTTGACGTGCATCAGCCGGCCAGCCTCTCGGTTTTGCCGCCTAGGAGCCTGGCAAGCAGGAAGACGCCTCCAGCGAGGTAAGCGGCAGCGCCGATCATCAACATGATGATGCCGCCGAGCGCCTGGTCCTGTCCCGCCCCGAGCACGAGGCCGAAGCACGTCACATCGCCGAGGCCATAGAGCGGTCGCGAGGCGAGCGAGAGCAGCGCGCCAAGCAACGTCATGTGGATGGAGGTCAGGAGCAACGCGAAGGCGCCGGCAGCGTCCCTAGCCGGCGCATCGGAATTGCGCGGCGCCACGCACGTCAGCCACAGGAACAGTCCGGCGCCAAGGAAGGACACCTGCTCGATCATGGTGGCGATGGTCGATGTCTCGGCCCACTGGCGCGCAGCCGGCGCATGCCAGCCCCAGACGACAATCAGTTCGACGAGAGAGGCGATAAGGGGAGCGGCGGTGGCCACGGAGCGTATCGTCCTGGCAATACCGATCGCGATCAGCGGCGCCGCGATCGCGACGACGCCCATGTGGGCAAGCATGTGGGCCGCGAACGAGCCACGCCACGCATCGAGCAGCGGTCCCGCCCAGACCAGCGCGAGGGTGACGAAGCCCAGCAACAGGCTTGCCGTCCTCATGAGGAGCATCCGTCGATGAAGAGCAGCGGCAGCGCCACGTAGAGCACGGCGACGAAGCTCAGGCCGCAAAGCAGCAGCGTGGCAAACCCCTGGAAGAGGTTGCGGTCCGTCGCTGTGGGATCGTCGTGCGGCGGATCGTTCGTGCCGAAGCCCCACTGCCTCCAGGCGAGCCACCCGGACAAGACGATCATCGCGAGTGCCGCCAGCGTCATAGCCACTATGCCAGCCTGGACGACAGCGAAACCGAGGTCACCGCGCTTTGCACACCAGATTGCGGCCAGTGCGTAACAGGCGAGGAAATGTCCGGCCCAGATCACGGGCGCGGTGAAGAGCGTCCAGAGCGTTTCGACCTCTTTGGGAATGATGCGCATCACCGTCTCACATCGCTTCAGGGAAAAGACCGATGACGGCGAAGGTGATGACAGCGGTGATCGCCATAAAATGCCAGTAGAGCGCGACGTTGTGCAGTTCCATGTCGTGCTCCCGCGTCAGGCGACCGGCGAGGCTGCGCGCAAGGCAATAGAGCTGCATGACGGATCCGACCGCGGCATGAGCAAGCGCCCAGATGACGAGAATCCAGACGATCGCCGGATAGACATGCGCGGTCGGCTGCATGTCATGCTGCCAGGGTCCGGCAAAACCGGCTGCAGAGGCAGCAAGCGTCAGCAGAAACGCGGCAACAAGCGCAACGCGTGCGCCGTCGATCCACCCGCTTGCGTTCAGTCGGCGCGCACCAAGCATCGCGACCCATGCGGCGGCGAAGAGAGAGAGCGCGATCATCGGCCACCGCATACCGGGACCCGGCTGCCCCAGAGTGAAGTCGGGATGGATGGTCCAGTAGAAGAAATAGCCGAAGATGAGGCTGGCGAAGGCAGTTCCGTCGCCAACCATCGTAATGAACATCGCCCACCAGCCAACAGAATCCGGGCCGGAGGCATAGAGCGGCAAGCGCAGTCCAAGGCCGACATCCTTGGTCTTCTTTTCCGGGGTTTCGCCGGTGCCGGTCCAGAGCCACCACAAAATGGCAGAGAGCGTGCCGATGCCCGACAATAGGGCAAGGATCCAGAGTTCGAAGGTGAGCGCGACGAAGACGCCGCCGAGCAATGCGGCCGAGATTATTGTGATCGTGGTTGATGTCGCCACGCGCTGGCACTGCAGCGGATGGGCGTCGAGCACCGAGGTGATGAGCGTCTCGCGGCGATTCTCCTTGGCACTGCGAAGATAATAGGCGCCCTCATTGACCTTTTGCATCAGATCCGCCTGGTCCCAAAGCGGATACCGGCTCTCGATGATCGGAATGGATCGAACGCCCCAATTCTCCTCGGGCTCGTTCAGCCATTCGAGCGTGCCCGCCTTCCACGGATTCTGCTCGCTGCGAGGTTCGCGATGCTTCGGCCGTACAACATCGAAGACAACCACCAGCACCCCTGCCGCGAAAACATAGGCGCCGATCGTGGAGATGAGATTCAGCCAGTCCCAACCGATCCCCTCGGGGTAGGTGAAGACGCGGCGCGGCATCCCGCGCAGGCCGCTGAGATGCATCGGAAAGAAGGCGACGTTGAAGCCGGCAAACATCAGCCAGAAGGCGGTGCGCCCGAGACGGGGCGAGAGCATCCGCGCATTGATCAGCGGATAGTAATAGTAAACGCCGGCGACCAGCGGGAACAGCATTCCACCGATCAGCACGTAATGCAGATGTGCGACGATAAAATAGGTATCGTGCGCCTGCCAGTCGAACGGCACGAGCGCGACCATCACGCCGGTCAGCCCGCCGATGACGAAGATAGCGAGCCCGCCAGCGCCAAACAGCATCGGCACCGAGAAGATGACACGTCCGGCCAGCATGGTGGCGATGAAGACGAAGATCTGCACGCCGGTTGGAATCGCGACCGCTTCCGAGGCGGCCGAGAAGAATGCCAGCGAGATCTGCGGCAGGCCGGTCGCGAACATGTGGTGGACCCAGAGGCCGAACGATAGGAAGCCGGTGCCGACAGCGGCAAGCACGATCCAGGAATAGCCGACGATCGGACGTTGCGAAAAGGTTGGCACGATCATCGCCATCAGCGCGATGGCGGGCAAGAAGATGATGTAGACCTCGGGGTGCCCGAAGATCCAGAACAGGTGCTGCCACAGCAGTGGGTCGCCGCCCCGCGTCGGGTCGAAGAACGGCCAGTCGAACATGCGCTGCATCTCAAACAAGATGTCGCCGGCGATCAGCGGCGGAAAAGCGAATAGGATCATGCCCGCGACGATCAGCAGGTACCAGGCGAACAGTGGCATTAGGTTGATGCGCATGCCCGGCGCGCGGCACTTCATGATGCCGACGATCAGTTCGACCGCCGCAGCAATGGAGGCGACTTCGATAAAGGAGAGGCCCAGCAGCCAGATGTCGGCACCAATGCCGGAATATGCCTTGTCAGTGGCAAGAGGCGGATACATGAACCAGCCTGAAGAGGGAGCGGCGTCGAAGAAGATCGAACCGCAAACGAAGACACCGCCGATCAGAAAGCTCCAGAAGCCGAAGGCGCCGAGACGGGGAAATGGCAGTTCACGCGCACCGAGCATTGGCGGCAGCAGAAAGATGGCGACGGCCTCGAAGATGGGCACGGCAAACAGGAACATCATCACGGTGCCGTGCAGCGTGAAGGCCTGGTTATAGAAGTCGGCAGAGAGGAAATTGTTTCCCGGAACCGCGAGTTGCGTGCGCACAAGAAGCGCCAGCACGCCGCCAAACAGCATGAAGGCAAAGGCCGCACCCCCGTACCAGAGGCCAACCTGCGTATTGTTGACCGAAGTCCAGTAACGCCAGCCGATCGGCGTCTTCCAGACGAGGCGCAGCTGTTCTTCCTCGATCTTCTCTGCGGAGGGCAAGGCGTTTCGCTTGATGCGGGCTTTGAGGGTTGTCATTCGAGCCCCTTCAGCCAGGAGGCGATTTCGGCGATGTCCTGTTGGGGCAACATGTTGAAGTCGGGCATCTTCGAACCCGGCTTGATCAAATGCGGATGGGCGATGAAGCTACGAACGGCCTCATCGTCGGTGGGCAAAACGCCGGCACCAATCGTTCCCCGCGAACCCATATGCGAGAGATCCGGGCCGACACCACCCTCAGCTTGTGTGCCCGCAACGCGGTGGCACGCGCCGCAGCCGTTGCGAAGGAATATGTCGCGTCCGGGCAAGGATGCGCCGGGCGAAGGGTTCGCCCGCACAGCCAGCCATTCCCGGAAGGCAGCGGGCTGCATGGCGACGGCCGTGAAGGTCATCAGCGCGTGCGAGGTCCCGCAATATTCCGCGCAAGGGCCGCGGTAGGTGCCAGGTTTGGTAGCCAGCAACGAGAGCCGATTCACGCGACCCGGGATCATGTCCATCTTGCCACCGAGCGCGGGAATCCAGAAGGAATGGATGACGTCGGTGCTTTTCAGCAAGAACTCGACGCGCTCGCCAACCGGCAGCCTGATCTCGTTGGCGGAAAGAATAGGAACTCCGCCGTCAGCCGGGTGGTAGGCGACCCGCCACCAGAATTGCTCACCGGTCACTTCGATCCTGAGACCATTGGCTTCGCCGGCTCGTGCGAAAGGTCTCAGTCCAGGCATCAACCAAAGCGCATAGCCTAGCAAGAGAAAGAGGAGTAGCGAAGGAATGGCTGCCCCGCCCCAGAAAATTAGCCGGCTTGCAATACGCTCGTCTATGGGAGTGCGCTCATGACGCGTCGCGTGGACCAGAAGACCGATGACCGTCAGCCAGATAAAACCGCCAGCAATGGCCATGAGCCAGAAAAGGTCAGCGATCTGGCGCGCTTCCTCTCCAGCCGGATCAAGCGCCGACTGGGCTCCCGAGCAGCTGGAACAGGTTCCCAAGCATAACCACAGCGCGAGCCAGCGCACCGCAGCGAGTTTCGTAATTCGGGCGCTTTTGCTTGGAACTGTTGACGAATCTATCCCTCCAATCGATGCCCTTGCTCACAAACGCGCCCGCAACCGAGTGGTTGCGCCAAAACTTCAGTTTAGCGGCAACGGCCAGTGCTCATGCAATCTATGCGCCGGCTTCGTCATTTGTCGCGCCGGTAGGCTTCGCCGAGCCGGCCGTCGATCTCGAACATCTCGATCCGGAACCCGCGCCTCCGGCGCGGTTGCAACGCCAGTCCTGTAAATGTCCGCAACGCCAAGGGGGCGGCTCAGCCATCCTCCCTGGCGACCAGTAGAAAAGGTTCGCGCTCCGGCGTCGTCACCGAAAAGCCCGAAGGGCCCACCGCGCTGAAAAAGCGATGGAACATGTCGATGAAGACACGCACGAAGAGTGGCTTTGCCGAACCGTACATGTCGGCGACGATCAGCGTCGGTGGCGGCAGTTCATCGAGGATTGGTCTTCGAACGATCTCCTCGCCATCGGCGGTGGCGCGGCCGATCGGCCGCATGTTGAGGACGGCCATGCCGAAGCCGGAGGCGACGGCCGAGCGCACCGTTTCGTAAGAGCGCGTGCGAAAGCGCACCTCCGGCCGTTTCGCCAGCACGTCGAACAGGGTCAGGAGATAGGTCGCCGTGTGCGGCAGGTCGAGCAGCACCAGCGGACGTGCCGCCAGTTCCGCCAGCCAGATGCCGTCGCGCGCGGCAAGGGGATCGTCTGCATTGAGCACGGCATGCGCCGGTACCTTGCAGATGCGGATGACGCTGTCGATACCGATTGGACCGATATCGTAGAGAATGGCCAGATCGATCTGGCCGGCGACAAGCCGTTCCTGCAACTGGACCTGGTCGGCCTCGACAAGGTCGATCTCGACATCGCCGACGCTGTCGAGATAGCTGCGCAGCATCTCCGGCATGAACAGCGCGCCGAACGGCTCGAAGCAGCCGATGCGCAGGACCTTCGGCACGCGCCCGTTGAGGTCTCCGATCGACCGGTTGAACTCCGTTTCCGCCGCCAGCATGATGCGGGCGGCGGCGACGAAGCGTTGGCCGGCCGGCGTGATGGAGACGCCGCGCGCCGGCCGCCTGTCGAAAATGCGCGCCCCCATCCCGGCCTCGGCCAGAGTGATCGCCCCGAGGATGGAGGATTGCGAGATGTAGAGCGATCTGGAGGCCGCCAGCACGCTGCCAAGGCGGGCGACTTCGCAGACATAGCGCAACTGCCGAATGGTCAGATTCATGGCTCTTTGTTACATTAAATAGCGAATGTTCCCCACAACAATACATTTTATGGTGATGAAAAAACCCGCCAGATTGCCCGGGCTGACAAGGCTGCCGCAAGAGCGGCCATGAAGTGAGGGGTTCGAACTGCATGCCGAATGGGCTGTCTCCCATTGCCGACGCCGATGTTCTGTGCCGCCTGGCTGCTGCGGAGCTTAGCGCCGCCTACCGCGCTGGATCGCTGTCGCCCGTCGAGGTAACGCTGGCGGCGCTGGATCGCGCCGAAGCGATCAATCCGCTTTTCAATGCTTTCACCATGATCGACCGCAAGGGTGCGATCGAGGCCGCAGGTGCTTCCGAGAAACGCTGGCGGGCAGGCGAGCCGCTGTCGGAAGCCGACGGCATACCGACGACGCTGAAGGACATCGTCTGGGTCGAGGGCTGGAGCGTGCGTTACGGCAGCAGGACGACGACTTCCGCCGCCTATGACAAGGATGCCCCCGCCGTTGCCCTGCTGCGCAGAGCCGGCGCCGTCTTCATCGGACAGACGACGACGCCCGAATTCGGCTGGAAGGCGATTACCGACAGCGGCCTCTGCGGCATCACGCGCAATCCCTGGAATGCGCAAAAGACCCCCGGCGGTTCCTCCGGCGGAGCGGCGGTGGCCGCCGCCACCGGCGCCGGCGTCTTCCATCTCGGTACCGATGGCGGGGGCTCGATCCGCATTCCGGCCTCGTTCACCGGCATCGCCGGATTGAAGCCGACCTTCGGCCGCGTGCCCGCCTATCCGTCCAGCGCGTTCGGAACCGTCGCCCATATCGGACCGATGGCGCGGACAGCACTCGATCTTTCCGTCATGGCCGGCGCCATGTCCGGCCGCGATATCAGCGACTGGCAGCAAGGCGTGGGAACGCTGGCGCCGCTTGGCCGGATCGAAGAAGTTTTGCGGGGCGCCCGGATCGGCTACTGGTCGAAGCCGCCTTCAGGAGCGCTGGATTCCGGGATCGCCGCCGTCGTCTCCCACGCCTTGACGTGTTTCGACGCCTTCGGCGCGACGGTCGAGCCGATTGACCTTCCCGGTGGCGATCTCCTCGATTTGTTCCAGCATCATTGGTTCACCGGCGCCGCGGCGCGGCTGGCGCTGGTTCCGCCGAGCGAACGGGCGGGCATCGATCCGGGCTTCCTGGAGATCGCGCAGGCTGGGGCGGCGTTCGACGTCCATACGCTCGTCGCCGCACAGTTGGAGCGCGCCGAATTCGGCGCCGCCATGGACCGGCTGCTAGACGACTATGATTTCATCGTTTCGCCGGGGACATCGATTCCAGCCTTCGACGTTGGCCTTGAAGTGCCTCTGGGCAGCGGCCTCTCGCGATGGATCGAATGGGCGGCGTTCAGCTACCCGATCAATCTCAGCCAGCAACCGGCCTGCGTCATTCCTTGCGGCATGACCGAGGCGGGCCTGCCCGTCGGCTTCCAGATCATCGGCGCGCGCGGCGACGATGCCCGCGTGCTTTCGGCGGCAGCCGACCTGGAAGCCGCTTTCGTGCCCATGACCCACGCGTTTCGCCAGAAAGATCTGGTGTGAAAGATTTCGCATGAAGAAAAGACTCTAACCAACGCCAAAAGGGGAACTTTGCCATGATGAACAGACGTGCAATGCTGCAGGGCGTGGTCGGCGCGGGTGCGGCCGGTGCCGCGCTTCTTGCCGATATGAACACTGCGGCGATCGCCCAGGACACCAAGCCCATTCCGGTCGGCTCGGCCCTGCCGATGTCCGGCATCGCCGCCGCCGACGGCATCGAGTTCAAGAACGGTCTCGAACTTGCCGCCGAGGAGATCAATGCGGCGGGCGGCATTCTCGGCCGGCCTGTCGAGATCCACATCGAAGACACCAAGGAAATGGGCGCCGACCTCGTCAGCCAGTCGATGCAGCGCCTGATCGACCGCTTCGAGGCGCCGGTCATCATCAATGGCTATAATCTCGGCACCAACATGATCGAGATGGACGTCGCCGCCGACAACGACGTCATCATGATGCACTACAACACGCTGATTTCGCACAATGAGAAGTTCAAGACCGACCCTGCCCGCTATTACAGCTCCTTCCAGGGCGATCCGCCGGAGTTCTGGTATGGACCGGGCTGCCTGAACTTCCTCAAGACGCTTGCCGCGGACGGCAAATGGAAGGCGCCCAACAAGAAGATCGCCATCATCCCGTCTGCCAACGAATATTCGATCGTCATCGCCAACGCGATCCGCGACAAGGCCGCCGAATATGGCTTCGAGGTCAGCCTGTTCGAGACCGTTCCGTTCCCGACCAACCAGTGGGGACCGACGCTGGCGAAACTCCGCCAGGACCCGCCGGCGGCGATCCTGGTCACGCACTTCCTGCCGCAGGACCTGGCGCAGTTCATGGTCCAATTCCTCGCCGAGCCGATCAACAGCCTGATCTACATGCAGTACGGACCATCGCTGCCGGCTTTCCGCGAGATCGGCGGCGAGGCGGTCAACGGCGTCGTCTATTCGACGGTGATCGGCTGCCTGCCGGACGACTTCTCCAAGCCGTTCCGCGAGAGCTACCGGGCCAAATTCGGTCCGAACTCGGCCTACATCACGGGATCGCAGACCTATGACGGCCTGTGGATGTGGGCGCTTGCCGCGGCAATCGCCGGTGGTCCAGGCGAACCGATGGACAAGGCGCAGACCACCAAGGTGGCCAATGCGATGAAGCGCCTGGTCTATCGCGGGGTCAACGGCACCTACCGGGCCGATCCGGCCGGCCAATCGGCCTTCTGCTATCCGACGCAGGTGGCCGATCCGTCGCTTGGCATGCCGCACCAGTTCCTGCAGCATCAGGATTACAAAACCGATCCGAAGCTGATCGCGCCGGCGCTCTATGCCACGGACAGCTTCATCCTGCCGCCATGGATCAAGTGACCGGACGCGGAAATGAAACCAACGACACCGGCCGGGCCCTTTGCCCGACCGGCTCCATTGGGTGAGAAATATGACTGAGGCCGCCGGTCCGATGCTGGTTTGTGACAGTGTGGTCAAACGGTTCGGCTCGCTGGCCGCCGTCGACGGCGTGTCGATGGTGGTCAATGCGGGCGAGATCGTTGGCATTGGTGGGCCAAACGGCGCCGGCAAGACGACCTTCTTCGACGTGGTGACAGGGATCACGCCGGCCAGTGGCGGCCGGGTGCATTTCGGCGACACCGACATTTCGGCGCTTCCGGCCGACCGCATCTGCCAACTCGGCATGGCCCGCACTTTCCAGCTCAATGCCGCCTTCGACAGCTTGACCGTTCGCGAAAACATCGAGATCGCCGCCTATTTCGGCCGGCAGCGGCGAAGGCTGGCCGGCTTCCGCCTCGGCGAGGATGTCCGGCAGGCAACGATCGAAGCGCTGGACTTCGTCGGGCTTGCGGCCAAGGCCGACGAGACCGTGGCGCGGCTGCCGGTGCTCGACCGCAAGCTGCTGATGATTGCCGGCGCCATCGCCACCCGGCCGAAAATGCTCTTCCTCGACGAGCCGGTGGGCGGGCTCAACGTCGCCGAGATCGACCAGATCATGGCGATGGTGCTGAAACTGCGCGACCAGGGACTGACCATCGTCCTGATCGAGCACGTCATGCGCTTTCTCCTGGCGCTCTCCAGCCGCGTGATCATCATGCACCATGGCAAGGTGATATTTGAAGGCCGGCCGGACAAGGTCGCCGAGGACCAGACCGTTGTCGAAACCTATCTCGGCCAGGGCACGCAGAAACGGCTGAAGAAATTCTTCGATGAGCAAGCCGCCATGACGAATCCGGCGGTGGGGGGAACGCCATGACGGGCGCAGCCGCAAAACCACCTGTCCTGCAACTCGACGGCATCGTCTGCGGCTATGACGGACTCGACGTGCTCAAGGGCATTTCGCTGACCGTTCATGCCGGTGAATTCATCACCGTCGTCGGCCCGAACGGCCATGGCAAGTCGACATTGCTCAAGACCATTTCCGGCCTGGTGCCGCTGCGCGGCGGTCAGATCAGCATCGACGGCCGGCGCCTGTCCGGCAAGCCGCATGAGACGGCGATGCTGGGCGTCGCCCACGTGCCGCAGGGCGATATGCTGTTCGCGCAGATGAGCGTGCTCGAAAACCTTTTGATGGGCGGTTATCTCGCGCCGGACAAGGCCGAGATCGCGCGTCGGTTGGACGAGGTCTACGCGCTTCTGCCGAAGCTTGCCGACCGTCGCAACCAGATCGCCTCGAGCCTATCGGGCGGCGAACGGCGCATGGTCGGCATAGGCCGCGGCCTGATGATGGGCGGGCGCATCCTTTTGATCGACGAGCCGTCGCTTGGCCTCGCGCCACTGATCATCGATCAGGTCTACGACGTCATTTCGCAACTGAGCAAGGCTGGGCGCACGATCCTGCTGGTGGAGGAGAACCCGGCCCGGGTCGAGGACCTCGCCGACCGCCTGCATCTGCTCGACGACGGCGCCATCGTCTGGTCAGGCAAGCCCGCCGAACTGATGGCGCGCGACGAACTCCTCGCAACCTACCTCGGAGGCTGACGCCATGACCGACGTTCTCATGGCCATTCTCGTCGCCGGCTTCACCTCGGGCGCGCTCTATGCGCTGGCGACGGTCGGGCTGTCGCTGGTCTGGGGTTCGATGGGCATGCTCAACATGGCCCATGCGGCGATGCTGACGCTTGGCGGCTACGTCGCCTTCACGGTGATCACCTCGCTCGGCCTGCCGGTCGCGATCGGTTTCGCCGGTGCCATCGTCGCGGGTGCTTTGGCCGGCGCCATCCTCTATTTCGCGATCGTTCGCAATCTCCTGCAGAATGACAAATCGACATTCGAAGCCAACGTCATGATCGCCACGGTCGGCATCGGCATCGCCCTCGAGAATGCCATCCTCCTGACCTATGGCGGGCAGCCGCTGAAGCAGCCGGTTTCGATCGCCGGTGCCTTACGCCTGGGACCGCTGACGCTGCCCTGGCAGAACCTTCTGATCATCGCGGTGGTGGTCGTGATGATGGTGGTCGTCTCGGCGGCGCTCGGCCGCACGCGGATGGGCCGTGCGATCCGGGCGACGGCGCAGAACCGCGACGCGGCGCAGCTCATGGGCGTCGCCGTCAACCGCGTCTACCTGCAGGTGCTGATGCTGTCGGGCGCGCTCGCCGGCATCTGCGGCGTCATGGTCTCGTCGATGACGCAATTGTCGCCGCCACTCGGCAACGACCCGATGCTGAAGGCCTTCATCATGTGCGTGGTCGCCGGTCTCGGCAATCTGCCGGGCGCCATCGCAGCAGCACTTGGGCTGGCGTTGCTCGAATCCTTCGTCCAGTACGCCTTGGGCGCCAGGTGGGGCTTTCCATCGCTGCTGTTCGTCGTCATTGCCGTGCTGATCTGGCGGCCGTCCGGCCTTTTCGGCCACGTCGAAATCCGGCGCATGTGAGGGGCATCATGACAGAGACACGTCCCATGTCCCGTTCCTCCATGTCTCGCTCGGGCAGGACTGATCTTGCCATCAGCCTCATGCTGATCGCGGCGGCGATCGCGCTGCCGTTCCTGGTCGACAGCCGCTACATCCTTGGCCAGATCGTGCTGGCGCTGTTCTATGCGACGATCGCCTCGCAGTGGAACCTCCTGTTCGGCTTCTCGGGCATCTTCTCGCTAGCGCAAATGGCGATCTTTGCGTTCGGCGGCTATGCGACGGCGATGCTCTGCTTCTATTTCGGCTGGAACGTCTGGGCAGCACTTGTGCCTGGCGCGCTGGGCGCCGTGCTGTTCTCGCTGGTCGTCGGCCTCGCCTGCCTTCGCCTGACCGGCGTCTATGTGGCGCTGCTGACGCTGGCGATCGCCCAGACGATGTATCTGCTGATCGTCACCGACACCGAATGTTTCGTCATGGTCGGCTCCGTCTGCCGCCAGTTCACCGGCGGCGCCGTCGGCTTTGCCCGCTTCGGCGACCTCGGCACCAGGGCCTTGCTCCGGGCGCAGTGGCTGGTCGGCAATTACGCCATCATCGCGGTGCTGTTCGCGCTCACCATGGTCTTCACCTACGCGATCGTCAAAAGCCCTATCGGCCTTGCCTTCCGGGCGCTGAAGGACAATCCGGGCTATGCGGTGGCCCGCGGCGTCAACCGCTTCCAGGCGCAGCTTCTGGTGTTCGGCATCTCCGCCTTCTTCACCGGGCTGGCCGGCGGTTTCTATGCCGCGCATTTCCAGGCGATCGGCCCCGGTGTGCTGTCGATGTCGCAACTTATGTTCATCATCGCCATCGTCGTGGTCGGCGGCGTCGGCACGTTCTGGGGACCGCTGGTCGGGACGGTGGTGCTGGTGCTGGCTGACGAATTGATGCGAGAGAGCGGCGAGTTCCGCACGCTCGGGCTCGGCCTGATCATCGCCCTGTCGGTGGTGTTGATGCCCAAGGGGCTGGTCGGCCGTTTTGGTGATCTCATCGACTGGCTCGGGCGCCGTCGCGCCAGCCCCGACAGCAAGCCGGCAGCAAGCAGCATTGTGCAAAGCCCGACCCCGGCCGGAAAGTGAGAGACTGACGATGTTCGATACGATCATAGTGGGCGCCGGCTCGGCCGGCTGCGTGCTGGCAAACCGGCTCAGCGCCGATCCTGCCCGCAAGGTGCTGCTGCTCGAGGCCGGGCGCGAGGCGCCGCTCGCCTCGGACGTGCCGTCGGACTGGCCGACCATGTTCAACACGCAAGTCGACTGGAGCTACTACACCGAGCCGCAGGCCGGCTGCCGCGGCAGGCGGGTGTTCTGGCCGCGCGGCAAGATGATCGGCGGCTCCGGCGCGCTGAACGCCATGATCTATATTCGCGGCCTGCCGTCCGACTATGATGGCTGGGCGACGATGGGCTGCCCCGGCTGGGCGTGGGCTGACGTGCTGCCGGTGTTCAAGGCCAGTGAAAGCAATGCCGAACTCGGCAACGACCCGCTGCACGGCGCCGACGGGCCGCTGCATATCGGCAATGTCGGACATGTCGATCCCAACGAGCTTGCCTGGATCGAGGCCTGCAAGGCCGCAGGCTACAAGCAGAACCGCGATTTCAACGGCGTCGAGCAGGAAGGCGTCGGCCTGTTCCAGTTCACCATCAAGAATGGCGAACGCTGGGGCACCGGCAAGGCCTATCTGCGCCC
This sequence comes from Mesorhizobium sp. M0011, assembly GCF_040324155.1. NCBI lineage: Bacteria > Pseudomonadati > Pseudomonadota > Alphaproteobacteria > Hyphomicrobiales > Phyllobacteriaceae > Mesorhizobium > Mesorhizobium sp. M0011. The sequence goes on from NZ_JAMYVQ010000011.1 coordinate 78,830, forward strand.
GGCGCGGGAACGACCCAACCTGACCGTGAAAACCGGTGTGCTGGCGACGGGCCTGATCGTCGAGAAGGGCCGGGTCAAGGGCATCCGCTATCTCGTCAATGGCGAACCTGAGACCGCTTTCGCCGACAGCGAGGTGGTGCTGTCCTCGGGCTCGATCGGCAGTTGCCAGCTGATGCTGCTTTCGGGCATCGGGCCGGCCGACGAACTCGCCCAGGTCGGCGTTGCTCCCGTGCACGACCTCCCGGGCGTGGGCAAGGATCTGCAGGACCACATCAACATTCCGATCACCTTCTATACCAAGGACAAGATCGGCGTCGGCGCCTGGACCGACGAGACGCTGCAGCGCGACTTCGCGGAATGGCAGACATCGCGCAGCGGTCCGCGTTCCTCACCCTGGGTGGCGGCGGGCGGCTTCGTCAAGAGCCGGCCCGATATCGAGCCGGACCTGCAGCTTTACGGCGCCATCAGCCCGCATCGCGACTATGTTCGGTTCCTTTCGTCCAGACCCGGCATCACGCTGCACACCACGCTGCAGCGGCCAGACAGCCGCGGCGAGATTCGCCTGCGCTCGGCCAATCCAATCGAATATCCGGCGATCGACCCACGTTACTTCATCAGCGACGAGGATGGCTCGGACATCGCCACGCTGGTCGAAGGCATCCGCATCAGCCGGCGCATCGCGGCGCAGTCGCCGCTTGCCGAAATGCTCGTCGGCGAAATCACGCCGAGCGCCGAATGCGAGAGCGACGCCGAGATCGCCGACTATATACGCGGCCACTGCACGACGCTTTATCACCCGACCAGCACCTGCCGCATGGGTTCAGATGCGATGGCCGTCGTCGATCCCACGTCGATGAAGGTTCATGGGCTGGACGGGCTTTGCATCGCCGACGCCTCGGTCTTTCCGAAAATGGTGTCGGGCAACACCAACGCGCCGACGATCATGATCGCCGAACGCGCCGCGTCAATGATCCTGGCCGGCTAGGAAACAAAACATGACGACAGGCTGGAATTTCCACGAACTCTATCTCTGGCACGAGACCGGCAATGCCGCGCAGTTCTTTCAGCCGAGCCTGACCATCGAGCCGGGCGAGCATGCGGAGAATGCCGACACGAAACGCCGATTCCGCAATCTGATGGAGGTTTCAGGCCTGACCGAGAAACTGTATAAGATCGCCTCCGTCGCGGTGAGCGAGGATGACCTCGCCCTGTTTCACGACCGCGACTACATCAGCCGTATCAAGCTGCTCAGTGATGGGCGCGGCGGCGATGCGAGCTATCTCACCCCCTTCGGCCATGGCAGCTACGAAATCGCCTGTCTGGCCGCTGGCGGCACGGCAGCGGTGATGGATGCGGTGTTGAGCGGCGATGCCGACAATGGCTATGCGCTGGTACGACCGCCCGGCCATCATGCCGAGCGCGGGCAAGGCATGGGCTTTTGCCTGTTCGGCAACGTTCCGGTCGCTATCCTGAAGAACCGGGCCAAACATGGCTTCGAGCGGGTCGCCAGCGTCGACTGGGATGTTCATCACGGCAACGGCACCCAGTCCGCCTTCTATTCGGACCCGTCGGTACTGACCATCTCGATCCATCAGGACGGTCTTTATCCGGATGACAGCGGTCTTCACAAGGAACGCGGCGAGGGCAAGGGCGAAGGCTACAACATCAATGTACCGCTGCCGGCCGGCTGCGGCCACGGCGCTTACATGTCCGTCTTCGAACGCGTCGTGCTACCGGCGCTCAATCGCTACAAGCCTGATCTCATCGTCGTGCCGTCGGGCTTCGACGCCTCGGCGGCCGATCCGCTGGGGCGCATGATGCTGCATAGCGGCAGCTACCGCGACATGACGCGGATGCTGATGCAGGCGGCGGACGACCTCTGCGGCGGGCGCCTGATGATGTCGCATGAGGGCGGCTATTCGGCCTCCTACGTTCCCTATTGCGGCCTGGCGGTGATGGAGCAACTGTCCGGCATCAGGACGCATATCGACGACCCGTTCCTGCCGGTCTTCGAAAGCTATGCCGGCCAACCCTTGCAGCCACATCAGGCGGCCGCTGTTTCCAGGGCGGAGGAACTTTTGGGCGGCATCGCCTAGAATTCTGATTGCGGTCAGCCAATGAGGCGATCTCAAGACACACCGGCGCCCAATCTCACAAATGCGGACTTGCGCTGACGGTAGGACGTGCGGCTGATGCAGCGTCGATAGTGAATGAGATAAACCGCAAATCGTTGCTTTTTCTGCGAAAAACTACGCCGGAGCATTCCAGACTACGCTAACTCCTACTCCCACTCGATTGTTCCCGGCGGCTTCGACGTCACGTCGTAGACGACGCGGTTGATGCCGCGGACCTCGTTGATGATGCGGGTGGCGGCAGCGCCGAGGAACGTCATGTCGTAGTGATAGAAATCCGCCGTCATGCCGTCGACCGAGGTGACGGCACGCAATGCGCAGACGAACTCGTAGGTGCGGCCATCGCCCATCACGCCGACCGTCTGCACCGGCAACAGCACGGCGAAGGCCTGCCAGATGGCGTCGTAGAGGCCGGCCTTGCGGATCTCGTCGAGATAGATGGCGTCGGCCTCGCGCAGGATCTCCAGCTTTTCGCGGGTGATGCCGCCGGGGCAACGGATGGCAAGACCCGGGCCTGGGAACGGGTGCCGGCCGATGAAGCTTTCGGGCAGGCCAAGCTCCTTGCCTAGCGCCCTGACCTCGTCCTTGAACAGCTCGCGCAGCGGCTCGACAAGCTGCATGTTCATGCGCGCGGGCAGGCCGCCGACATTGTGGTGCGACTTGATCGTCACCGACGGGCCGCCGGTGAAGGAGACACTTTCAATGACGTCGGGATAGAGCGTGCCCTGCGCCAGGAATTCGGCGCCGCCGAGTTTCTTGGCCTCTTCCTCGAACACCTCGATGAACAGCCGGCCGATGGTCTTGCGTTTTTTCTCCGGGTCCGACTCGCCCTTGAGGGCGTCGATGAAACGGTCCGACGCGTTCACCAGAATGAGCGGCAAATTGTAGTGTTCGCGGAACATCGCCACCACGCCCGCGGCCTCGTCCTTGCGCATCAGGCCGTGGTCGACAAGGATGCAGGTCAGCTGGTCGCCGACCGCTTCGTGGATCAACAGCGCCGCAACGGAGGAATCGACGCCGCCCGACAGCGCGCAGATGACCTTGCCCTTGCCGACCTGCTTGCGGATCGTCTCGACCGCGTGCTCGCGGTAGGCGCGCATGGTCCAGTCGCCCTCGATGCCGGCGATGTTGTGGACGAAATTCCTGAGCAGCCGGGCGCCGTCGGGCGTATGCACCACCTCGGGATGGAACATGATGCCGTACATCTTGCGCTCGATGTTGCCGAAGATGGCGAAGGGCGAGCCTTCCGACTTGCCGAACACTTCGAAGCCCTTGGGCAAGGAGATGACGCGGTCGCCATGGCTCATCCACACCTGGTGGCGCTGGCCGGGTGCCCACAGGCCCTCGAACAGCGGGCTGTCCTTTTGGATCTCGACGAAGGCGCGGCCGAACTCGCGATGGTCGGAGCTTTCGGCAACGCCGCCCATCTGCACGCACATGGCCATCTGGCCGTAACAGATGCCAAGCACCGGCACGCCGGAATCGAAGACGATCTGCGGCGCGCGCGGGCTGCCTATATCGCCGGTCGAAGCCGGACCGCCGGACAGAATGACGGCCTTCGGATTGATGCGCTTGAATGCCGCTTCGGCCGACTGGAACGGCACGATCTCGGAAAACACGCCGGCCTCGCGGATGCGGCGGGCGATGAGCTGGGTGAACTGGCTGCCGAAATCGACAATCAGGACGGTGTCGGGATGATTGGCTGTTTTCATGGCGAGCGTTTAGAGAAAGAAACGAGTCGGCGCAATGGGTTGCGTAGCCCGACTTTCAGGCTGGTCTGGCATCTTCATGGGATGGTTCCGTCCGAAGGGCGCCGTCGCCGATCGCCCGTTCGAGCCGCATGACGGCGTCCGCCAGCTTCTCGTCGATGACTTCAAGATATTCGGTCCAGTCGCCGACATGCCGCAGATCCGCCGCCCCGTCGGAAATGCCGCGCAGACCGATCAGCGGAATGTCGAACAGTTGGCAGGCGCGCAGGCAGGCGAAGGTCTCCATGTCGACCATGTCGGCGCTAACAGCATCATAGGCCGCGCCGGTGATGATCGCTGCGCCGGTCGACAGGGTCGCCTGCCTGATGTCCGGTATCTTGAAGGGCAATGGCACGGTTACCGGCAGGTCGAGGAAGGGTGTGGCGCCCTTTTCGAAGCCAAGCGGCGAAGCGTCGATGTCACGGTAGCTGACCGAAACCGCCTGGTAGATCTCCGTCTGCTGCAGCGTCCGACTGCCGGCTGAGCCGAGCGAAACAACGAGATCCGGCAGTGCTTTTTGCGATTTCAGCCAGGAGAGTTCCGCACCCAGCCTAACGCCGGCCTCGACGGGACCGACACCGGTCATCAACGGCGTGAACAGTTGCTTGAGGTGCGGACCGTATTCGGCCTGCGCCGCCATGACGAAGAGGACGTCCTTGCCCGCCAGGCGCGACACTTTACCGGTCATGATCTATTCCTCTCTACCCAATCACCTACACCGGAAGGTAAGAACGGCGACGTGCCCTCACCGGCGCCCAGCCCTCCGCTATGGCTCCGGGCGTTCGTGCTCGGAAAGCCCATTTGGGAGCTTTCCGTCCGCTCCGCGGACCGCTCCTCAACCTTCTATGCCATCACGCCCGACCACCGTCATCATGGTGCCGGTCATGGTGGCGATCAGCTTGGCCTCGCCGTCGGCGGCAAAGGCGTAGGCCTGGCCGTCGGCGACGATGATGGTGCGGCCCGGCTTGGTCACCGAGCCGCGGAACAGGAAGCGCTCGCCCCTGCCCGGCGCCAGGAGGTTGACCTTGAACTCGATGGTCAGCACGCCGGAATTTTCCGGCATCAGCGAAAAGGCGGCATAGCCGCAGGCCGAGTCCAGCGCCGTCGAAATGACGCCGGCATGGAGGAAGCCATGCTGCTGGGTGAGTGCCGCCGAATAGGGCATCTCGATCTCGATGATGCCGGGCGTCACCAGCGTCAGTTCGGCGCCGATCGTGGCCATCGCCTTCTGGCGCGCGAAGGAGGTCCTGACGCGATCCTCATAGTCCGGGGCGGGTACGATCTTTGCTGCCATTGCCGCTGCCTTCCTTTACGCGGATAAGCTTATTGCAGAGGCATGGGCGGCAGGCAATGCTTTTGCTGCACTGCACAATCGACCTGGCCTGCCGGCCGGCGCCGCGCATCCGTCAGGAATTGGATTCAGGCCGATCTGCGTAACGCACAGAGATAAAACCCATCGGTGCCGCTGAGCGCCGGCGACAGCGAGATGTCGCCTTTGGCGCCGATGCGTGCGGCTGCCTCATGGCCGGGAAAACGGCTGTCCCAGAGCTTGCGGTGGTCGACGGGAACATAACCGCTGTTACGGTCCCGAAAGGCCGCGATCTGCTCACCGTTTTCCTCATCAAACACCGAGCAGGTGATGTAGACCAGCAGGCCGCCCGGTTTGACATAGGCTTTGGCCGCATCGAGGATCGCCGACTGCTCGCCCTTGCGGGCATCGAGTTGTCTCTGCGTCAGCCGCCATTTGGCGTCGGGACGGCGGCGCCAGGTGCCGCTGCCGGTGCATGGGGCGTCGACCAGCACGATGTCCATGTGGTTGCCGAGCGGGGCGAGTTCGGCCGGCTTGGTGACGATCTGGACATTGCGGTTTTCAGAGCGGCGGATGCGGTCGAAGATCGGCGCCAGTCGCGCCTTTTCGGCATCGTGGGCAAATATCTGGCCACGATTTTCCATCGAAGCCGACAGTGCCAGCGTCTTGCCGCCGGCGCCGGCGCAGAAATCCAGCACCTGCATGCCGGCTTCGGCCCCGGCAAGGGCGGCCGCGATCTGCGAGCCTTCGTCCTGGACCTCGAACCAGCCCTTCTGGAAAGCCGGCTCGGCCTGCACGTTCGGGTGCCGGCCGTCGCCGTCGATCGGCGGGATGCGGATGCCGTGTGGCGCGATTGCCGAGGGTTTCGCGCCAGTTCCCGTCAGTTCGGCCAGCACCTTGTCGCGATTGGCCTGCAAGGTGTTGACCCTGAGGTCGAGCGGCGGGCGCGTTGCCAGCGCCGCGCCCTCGTCGGCCCAGGTCGAGCCAAAGGCTCGCTCGAAAAGCGGCGCGCACCAGTCGGGAACATCCGCCCGCACCGCGTCCGGCGCGTCGGCGAGCCGATGGTCGGCGATGGCCTGAAGCTCGGCGGCGGTCAGCAGCGGCGGTCCGAACTTGTCGCCATCAAGCGCCTCGTTGAGCGACTGGGCCGTCTGGCCCCATTCGAGCAGCAGCGCGCCGAAGCCGATGGCGCGCGGCGTGTCCTGCCCCAGCAGCCAGCCGGCGGAACGCTTGTGGCGCAAGGCGTCATAGACGATGTTGCCGATCGCCGCACGGTCGCCGCCGCCGGCGAAGCGATGCGACAGGCCCCAATCCTTCAGCGCGTCCGCCACCGGCCGGTGGCGCCGGCCGATGTCTTCCAGCACTTCGATGGCCGCAGCCAGCCGTCCGCCCAATCGCATGGTCTTGTTCCGTCACGCAGAAAATTATTCCGGCCCTGCTCTAGAGCGCGCAACCGGCGCGCACAAGCAGGTCGGCCTGCACAACCGCTCTGCTTTCCAACTTTTCTGGTTGCGAATACTCTTCCGGTTGTGATTCGCGGCGCGCAAAAGGTGGACCGGCGGATCGACCTGAGGAGAGGGCAATGAAGACTTATCTGGCGGAAGTTCTAGGCACATTTCTATTGGTGTTCATCGGTACGGCTTCTGTGGTGACGGGCGGCTTCGGTGGCGCGCTGCCGCTCGGCCAGGAAGGCATCGGTCTGGCGTTCGGCATCGGCCTCATCGCGGCGGCCTATGCGATCGGCCCGATTTCGGGCGCGCATCTCAATCCGGCGGTGACGCTCGGCGTCTTCCTTGCCGGCCGGCTGCCGGCCAAAGACGTCATCCCCTACTGGATCGCGCAGGTCATCGGCGGCGTCCTTGCTTCGCTGGCGTTGTGGATCATCGTTTCCGGCCAGGTTGGCGGACACACGACCGGCTTCGGCGCCAATGGCTGGGATGTGACGAAATGGGGCGTCAGCTCGGCATTTCTGTGGGAAGTGATCGGCACCTTCACCTTCGTCACCGTGATCCTTGGCGTCACGGCTGAAAAGCACTCGACGGCGTTCGCCGGACTGGTCATCGGCCTGACGCTGGCAGGATTGCACTTCGCCATCATCCCGGTGACCGGAACGTCGCTCAACCCGGCCCGCTCGATCGGCCCGGCGCTGTTTTCGGGAACTGCCGCGATCGGCCAGCTCTGGCTGTTCATCGTTGCACCGCTGATCGGCGGCGCCATCGCCGGCGTGGTTGCGAAGGCGCGGGTGTTTGAGAAGGATTGAGCTTTGGAGGGTTGAATACGAAGGCGCGGGCCATGGCCCGCGCCTGAGTGATTGGCACGATAGACCCGCCAGGCCTCCCCAATCACGGCTTGGATAGGCGCGGCCTTAGATGGGAGCTTTGCGCCCCATCTCGGTCGTTGAGGTTAGTGTTGCCAAATGCCTGAGAGCCGACACCGCAGACAGTAGGCTGCAGGTGCGTGCGCGCGTAAGAACGGTGCTCTCAACGTGACACTGCTAAAAAAGGGCGGGACGAAACGCCAAGCGCATTGTTGTCAACGCGACAAATGACTGTCGCGAAGGAAGGTCGAGGCTCGCTGAGGTTCGGTGGGCGGGCGACCTAAATACGACTAACACAAGCTATCGAGCACGCCAGTTCTTTTTCCGTGAACGGCTTGCTGAGAACGTTCATCTCGCGAGCGCCCGGTAGTTCGGCATAGCCCGTCGCTATAATGACGGGGATTTTCGGCCACTTGGTTTTCATTGCGTCCGATAGCTGCAGGCCTGTCATCTTTGGCATCGCATGGTCCGTTATGACGAGGTCGAACGGCTGCTCCTCCAGCAGGTCAAGGGCTGCTGCGGCCGAATGCGCCTCGGTAACGGCATGCCCAAGATCCTCAAGCATCGCAGCGGTGTTCAACAGCACTAGAACGTCGTCATCCACTGCCAGAATCCGGAGAGAGGCAGCCTCGGCGGTTTTCGGGCTGAGGGGCTCCTGCTCCCGCGCGCGGTCTGATGTCGCGGCAGCCACTGGCAGCCACATTTCCGCAGTCGTGCCTGCTCCCTTGTGGCTGATGAGAACCAGGCGCCCGCCCATCTGTTCCGTCATCCCGTGCACCATCGACAGACCCAGTCCCGTCCCTTTGCCAACTCCTTTTGTGGTGAAGAACGGTTCTGTCGCGCGGGCAAGCGTATCCTCGTCCATTCCTTCGCCACTGTCCATTATTGAAAGGCAGACATATTCGCCTGGCGCCAAGCCAGCGCCATGCCTTTCACCAATCCGTTCCTGCCGGGCGGAAATCAAGATCGTTCCCCCGTCAGGCATGGCATCCCTGGCGTTAACGCATAGATTCAGCAATGCGAGTTCGATTTGGCTCTCATCAATCATGACCTGATTGAGGGAAAGGGGAAATTTTGTCTGTATACTCGCCCTTGAGCCTAGCGATCGCTCTAGCAACTCCTTCATTCCCTGTATCAAGCTAATTATGTCAACGGGTCTTGGATCGAGTTGCTGTCGCCGCGCAAAAGCCAGCATGCGCTGCGTCAACGAGGCACCCCGTTGCGCACCGAGCACGGCATTGTCGAGGAGACGCAACAGCTGTGGATCGTCGGGCAGCCGTTTGCGAAGGAGTTCAAGACTGCCCAAAACCGCCATCAGCAGATTGTTGAAGTCGTGAGCCACGCCGCCCGTCAGCTTGCCGATCGCATCCATTTTCTGTGAATGAAAAAGGGCCTCACGTGCCTGATCCAGTGACTCCTGCGCCTTCTTCCGCTCTGTGATGTCGCGGGTAATCTTCGCAAAACCCAGAAGCTCGCCATTGTCGTGCCGTATCGAGTCAATGACCACGTGGGACCAGAACGCGGTGCCATCCTTGCGGATGCGCAAACCTTCCCGCTCAACTCGACCCTCACGCGCGGCGGTCTCCAGGGCGCTTTGCGGACCGCCTCGCTCGCGATCCTCGGGCGTATAGAATTGGGAAAAATGCTTCCCGATGATTTCGTTCGCCGAATAGCCTTTGATACGCTCGGCGCCTGAGTTCCAGCTCGTAATTATCCCTTGTGGATCGAGCATATAGATCGCGTAGTCCGTGACGCCTTGGACCAGACGTTGGAACTGCTCCTGGCTTTTGCGGAGTTCCTCCTCCGCTTTCTTTTGTTCGGTCAGATCACGGCTGACTTTGGCAAAGCCGGCCAGGTTGCCGCCTGGATCGCGGATGGGATCGATCACAATGTGAGCCCAGAAACGATTCCCCTCGCTTCGGACCTGCCAGCCTTCGCTCTCGAACTTGCCCTCACGGGCTGCTGTCTCCAGAGCACGCGCGGGCAGGCCGGAGTCCCGATCCTCCGGCGTGTAAAACCGGGAAAAATGCTGGCCAATGATCTCGCGGGAAGCATAGCCTTTGAATCGCTCGGCGCCCGCGTTCCAGCTCGTCACGATCCCGGAAGGATCCAGCATGTAGATCGCGTAATTGGTAACGGCCTGGACGAGAACGCGGTAGCGATCCTCATCGGCTGGATTGACGGTCCCTTGAATCATTCCCCCATCCATTTACTTCGCTGCAACGGGAGAAAACCGCCGCCGGCCCCTTATGGTTCCACGCTAAATCAAATGAACTGGTGCCGACGGACATGTGGTGGACCTCGCACCAGTGTGCATCCCAACTTCGTCCGCCATTTCAAGGAGATTTACTTGCCTCCCAGCAGCGCGCCGATTACTAGAATTAGCTCCAGAAAATCGATGTTTCCCTGGGCCAGGTGGCCAAGCGGTGCAACCGTTCTACATTATTGATGCCCAATGACGGGCTGACAGTTTCTGGTGGAGACTAGGGGCGGAATGGCCGAGCGAAAAAAGCAGCCCGTTGTAAGTTCCGGTATCGCCGGCTTGGACGAAATTCTTCGTGGTGGTCTGCCCGCTTCGAACTTTTATATCGTGCAGGGCGATCCCGGCGCAGGCAAAACCACGGCAGCCTTGCAGTTTCTGCGTGCCGGCGTGGCGGCCGGTGAACGCTGCATCTACGTCAGCCTTTCGCAAACCGCTTCCGAACTGCAGGCGATTGCCTCTTCACACGGCTGGACGCTCGATGGAATTCGCGTCGAAGAGCTTTCGGCCTCCGAAGCCGTGAGTGGCGCAGCCGATCAGACGATTTTCCAGACCGCCGACCTTCGCTTGGATGAGACGCGTAAGGCGATCGAACGCGCGATCGAAGAATACAAACCACACAGACTGGTGTACGACTCCTTGCTCGAAATCCGGCTGATCACCGGCGATACGCCAAGGTTTAGGCGGGAACTGATCGGCTTCAAAGCCTTCCTGGCCAGGCGGGGCATTGTGGCTGTTTTGCTCGATACCCAAACCAGTGGCGGCGATCACAATGGCGAGGAAATCGAGGGCATCGCCCACGGCGTCATCCGCCTTGATAAATCGCTCGAGGACTATGGTGCGGTGCGCCGGCGGATCGAAGTCAGCAAGATGCGTGGCGTGCCTTATGCCGACGGTTATCATGACATGGCCATTCGCGAGGGTGAAGGCGTCGTTGTGTTTCCAAGGATTGTGCCGGGCTCGCCTCCCGAGGTGACCAAGCCGCAACTGATCAAATCGGGAGTCGAGGCTCTCGACGAGATGTTTGGCGGCGGTCAGGAGTCAGGAACAATAACACTGGTTATCGGTCAGTCCGGAACCGGCAAGTCAACTATGTCGTCTCTTTACGCGACGGCTTCTCTCAAGCGAGGCGAGAGCGTTGCCCTCTTCCTGTTCGAGGAGCGGTTGGAGACCTTCTTTCGCCGCTCCGAAGGGCTCGGGATGGACCTGCGGCAGTTCCACAAGGATGGCCAACTGGTCATCTACGATTTTAGCCCGAACGAAATCTCGCCAGGCGAGTTCGGCCAGATCGTGCAGCAAGTCGTCAGCCGCAACAATACACGTGTGGTGGTGATTGACAGCTTCACGGGCTATCTGAATTCACTTCCCCACCGCGAAAAGGCGGTGCTCGACATCCAATCTCTCCTGAAACATCTCGCGCGTGCGGACGTGCTGACAATGCTCATCGTCGCGCAGCATGGATTGCTCGGGCAGAATGTCGGGATTGACGTCGATGTCAGCTTTCTCGGGGATACCGTGCTTCTACTTCGTATGGCCGAGCACGAGGGCCGGTTGAGGCGCAACATTACAGTCGTCAAAAAGCGCCACGGTCCGCACGACCTCGATGTCCGGGAACTCTTCATTGCAAGCTCCGGGGTTTCGGTCGTTGCCTACAATCCTCTGCCTGAGACGTGAGCGGCACCGATTCCAACGGTCTGGGAACGCTCGATTGGGTGCTCATTTTGGCGCCCTACCGCAAGGACGCTGCTTACACAACCTCCCTGCTGCAGGAGCGCGGTGTTCGGGCTCAAGCGGCCGACCCCGCGGATTTGAACAACCTGCTTGCGTTATCTCCCGGGGTGCTGGTCGTTACGCATGAAGCCTTGGACCCCACGGCCATCGCAACTGTTGCCAGTTTCCTTCAGCATCAGCCGAACTGGTCGGAAATACCCATCGTGATCCTACTCGACCGCGCGGCGCCCCAAGTGCGCGTCCAGGCCGCCCTGAACGCTGCCTGGCCACGTTCACGCCAGATTTTTTACCAACGTCCCGTGGCCGCGTTGGAACTGATCAGCGGGATACAGTCGGCACTCCTCACCAGAGCCCGCCAGCGCGACGTACGCGATTACCTTGAGCGGGAAACCGAGCTGCGCCTCGAACTCAATCATCGGGTAAAAAACATCCTCGCAACAGTCGTATCAATCTTTGACATGACACGGCGCGGCGCAACCTCGGCAGCCAGCCTGTCCGAAGACTTCAAGGGCCGCTTGAGAGCCTTGGCGGATGTTCATTCCGCTGTATTTGCGGCCGGCGGCGAGGCCGTACCTTTGACAGATGTCGTGAATTCGGTCCTCGCGCCGTACATTTCCAGCGGACAACACGGCATTACGATTCAGGGGCCCGAGGTGTTGCTTTCGCGCGAGGCCGGCACGACGCTCGCTCTCTCGCTCCACGAGCTTGCAACGAATGCGATCAAATATGGCGGATTGTCCTATCCCGAAGGAAGGATAGATTTGGAATGGAAGATCGCTTCGAGTTCGGAACCAGTTCTGGCGCTGAGATGGACAGAATCGGGAGGACCGCCGGTCGTTCAGCCCTCGCGAGTAGGATACGGCACACGCTATATGCGCGCCGCCCTGACCAGCCTGTTTGGAGAGCCTCCTGATCTCGTCTTCGCATCGGATGGCCTGCGTTTCTCGATTCACGGACTACTCTCCCGCCTTAGCCCGCAATCAACCGAGTAGTGTAGCGGCACCTTGGCTGCTCACCCAAAAGCACGGCATCTCGAGAAACATCGAGATTGCTATCAATTGAAGCTGGCTCAATGTCAACGTGGACGGCCCACCGGTGTTGGATGCCATCGGGGTTCGCAGTCGACGCCGGTCGTTGCCCAGCCGCAGCGCGAGCCAGCCCTCAAGCCGTCTCTGCGCCAGCAGCCCCAGTTCCTCGACCATCGCCTCGCGCATCAAGAACTTCTGCGGCTTGCCGGTCACGTCCTCGGCAATTCGGCGCGGAAGCGGAAACGCCATCTCAGGCAAAGGGCGGTCGTCTGCAGTTCCTGTCGGCTTCCAGACTGAAGAACCCAAGCAGTCCGTTGACGACCGGCGGCCGTCTCATCGCCGCATCCAATTGCCTGCCTGGACCAAAATTTTCACGGTACAAATATAAGAAATAAATATGTAAGAAATACCACGATATGGACCGCACCCGTCAAGAATGTTGTTCTTTCAGTACTAAAACTTACGTTGCATATGAACAGCGCTAAAATCAAAAGCACTGTGTCAGTCGCTGGAAGCCCCAGGGTTAACCCTCTTCCCGTCAGCAGGCTGGCGGCTGCGACCGCCGGTATTGTCAAACCAATTGTGGCGCAAGCGGAACCCATCGCGACATTCAAACCGCGTTGCAGCTCATTGTTGAGTGAAGCGCGAACCGCCGAAATGGCCTCTGGCATCAAAACCAGCCCGGCGATCAATGCCCCCACAATGCTGTCAGCCTGTGTCACCTGATAGGCAACGAGCGTATTTTCAACACTTGCGGCGACCTGCTCGGCGAGCATGACAATGCCAATCAGCCCGATCAAGAGCAGCAATGCGCCGGCAAAGACGCTTTCGTGAGGGGCGGTCCGCAGCGCAACGCCGCGGGCCTGCCCTTCGACAAAGTCTTCTCGGTGGCGGACAGTCTGCGCGAACACAAAACTTGCATAAAGCAGCACCGAAAGCACGCTCACAAAGCCAAGTTGAGCTGCCGAAAATGTGCCCGGCCCCGTAGCTTGTGTGTAGGTCGGCAGAATAAGCGTCATGATGGTCAGCGCGATCAGAACCGCCAAATATGCGCTGGTCCCTTGTCGAACAATTGCCTGCTTGCGATGACGCCAGCCGCCGAGCGCAAGACACGTGCCGACGACGCCGGTAGATGCAATCATCACCGTTGAGAAGACGGACTCACGTGCAAGCGTAGGGTTGTTCTCTCCATGCAGCATCATGGAAACGATGATCGACACCTCGATTGCCGTCACGGCAAAAGTCAGCACCAATGTGCCATAGGGCTCTCCTACACGCCGGGCCACCGCCTCGGCGTGGTCGAGCACCACGAAAATGGTGGTGAACATAATCGCACTCGAAAGCGCTCCGACGAGTATCCTGGCGCTCAGCGAACCTTCGTCCGCCGACAGCCCGCCTGCCCTTACTGCAACAGCCATCACCAAGGCGGCCAAGGGCATCGCATAAGAAACCACCGATCGTTTGAAACCACCCATTCAAGCCCCTATGCGCTTCTGCGAACCTTGCGGAAAACCCATGCGGAGTGTGGAGCGCCTTGGAAAACATCCGGCAGGCCCGACGGCCGGCGTTCGCCCCCTCACAAACAACGCGCTCCAAATGATGCAGCAGGATCGCGACCTGACCGCACCCAGCGCGCCGGACAAACCGAAGCGCCGCCTTCGCTCACGCCGTCTTCTGCGCCACCAGCCCCAGTTCCTCCACCATCGCCTCGCGCATCAAGAACTTCTGCGGCTTGCCGGTCACCGTCATCGGCAATTCGGTGCGGAAGCGTATGTGGCGGGGGATCTTGTAATGGGCGATCTGGCCGGCGCAGAAGTTCTTGACCTCCTGCTCGGTGGCGATCTGGCCGGGCTTGAGCACGATCCAGGCGCACAGCTCCTCGCCATATTTGGCGTCGGGAATGCCGAACACCTGCACCTCCTTGACCTTGGGGTGTCGGTAGAGGAATTCCTCGACCTCCCTGGGATAGACGTTCTCGCCGCCGCGGATGACCATGTCCTTGACCCGGCCGACGATGTTGCAATAGCCTTCGGCGTCGATGGTGGCGAGGTCGCCGGTGTGCATCCAGCCGTCGCTGTCGATCGCCTCGCGGGTCTTCTCCTCGTCGTCCCAGTAGCCCTTCATCACGGAATAGCCGCGCGTGCAAAGCTCGCCCGGCGCGCCGACGGCGACGGTGGCGCCATCGGCATCGACCGCCTTGACCTCGACATGGGGGTGGATACGCCCGACGGTCGAGACGCGCTTTTCCAGCGGGTCGTCGACGCCGCTCTGGAACGAGACCGGGCTGGTCTCGGTCATGCCGTAGGCGATGGTCACCTCTTCCATATGCATCAGCGACACCACCTTCTTCATCACCTCGATCGGGCATGGCGAGCCGGCCATGATGCCGGTGCGCAGGCTGGAGAGATCGAAGGCGGAAAAATCCGGATGATCCAGCAGGGCGACGAACATGGTCGGCACGCCATAAAGCCCGGTGCAGCGTTCCTGAGCCACCGCCTTCAGTGTGGCGCCGGCGTCGAACCCTTCTCCCGGGAAAACCATGGTCGCGCCTTTCGAGACGCAACCCATCGTGCCCATCGACATGCCGAAGCAGTGATAGAGCGGCACCGGAATGCACAGCCGGTCGTCGGCGGTCAGCTTGATCGCCGAAGTGACGAAATTGCCGTTGTTGACGATGTTGCTGTGGGTCAGCGTCGCGCCCTTGGGGGCTCCCGTGGTGCCTGAGGTGAACTGGATGTTGATGGCCTCGCCCGGCTTCAGCTTCTCCGAGATGCGGTCGAGGCTGTCATGCTCGTCACGCCCGGCCATGGCCAGCACGTCGCCGAAATTGAACATGCCGGGCGAATTCTCGTCGCCCATGCGGATGACGATCTTCAGCGCCGGCAGTTTCTGTGCCTTGAGCTTGCCCGACGTGGCCTTGGCGATCTCGGGTGCCAGCGTCTCGATCATGCCGAGATAGTCTGACGTCTTGAACCTGGCAGCGGTGACCAGCGCCTTGCAGCCGACCTTGTTCAGCGCATAGTCGAGCTCGGTCAACCGATAGGCGGGGTTGATGTTGACCAGGATCAGGCCGATGCGGGCGGTGGCGAACTGCGTCACCAGCCATTCCCAGCGGTTGGGCGACCAGATGCCGACGCGATCGCCCTTTGCCAACCCCAGTGCCAGGAAGCCGGCAGCCAGCGCGTCCACCGTGTCCGACAGTTCGCTCCAGGTGAAGCGCTTGTCCTGGTCGACGAAAACGGCGGCGTCGAGCGTGCCGTATTTGCTGACGGTGTCGGAAAACAGCGCGGGGATGGTCTTGTCGAGCAACGGCACGCTGCGTTCGCCAGAGACATGCGCCCTGTTGTCAACGGGTGCGACGAACACACCGCCAGCACGCGCGCCGCGTCCGCGCAAATTGCTGGCATTCTTCAACTCGTCGAGATTGACCGGCATCGCTCTCTCCTCCCGGGACTGGCCGAGCCTATCAGCCCGAGGGGGTGGTGAAAATCCCGCCGATGGTCGGGGCCGGGCAACGATACGGTCCACGACGCTTCGGGGCTCTTCGTTGGTTGACGAACATCAAAACGCAAAAACCCGCCTGGGCGGCGGGTCACTGGCGCAAATCAGCACCATAGGCAAAAATGTACCATAGCTGACTGCACCGGTCAAGGAAATAATTCCTATACAGGAAAAACCCTGGCGCAAAGTTACCGACACCGCAGGACGGACCGCCGTAGGGGTTTTGAAGCTGGGTTTGGAGCCCTGAGGGCAGCGGGCGAAGGCCCGCCGCTATCCGACCGCTGACGCCATCTTCGCCGCGATGTCGCGCAAGAGTGCCTCATCCGCCGCTGCCCGTGTCCTCTTCGACGCCACCAGACAGGCCTGCGAGCGCAGGACGAGGCCATCGCCGAGTATCTTGAGATGATTGGCGCGCAGCGTCGAGCCGGTGGTCGTGATGTCGACGATGACATCGGCCAGACCGGCCGCCGGCGCGCCTTCGGTAGCCCCTAGGCTCTCGACGATGCGATAAACCTGGATGCCGTGCTTCTGCGAGAAGAATTGCTGCGTCAGCCGCCAGTATTTGGTGGCGATGCGCAGCCGCCGGCCATGGCGCTGGCGAAAATCGGCGGCGACGTCGTCGAGATCGGCCATGGTGTCGACATCGAGCCATATGTCGGGCACGGCAACCACGACATCGGCATTGCCGAAGCCGAGACGGGCGACAATTTCGGCGCGGGTCTCCCAGTCGGCGAGGTTTTCACGCACCAAATCCTCGCCGGTGATGCCCAGATCGACGGCGCCCTGGCCGATCTCGCCTGATATTTCGGAAGCCGACAGGAACACCACTTCGACATCATCCAGACCCTCGACGCGGGCGTGGTATTTGCGCTCGTCACCGGGCAGGCTGACGGCGAGGCCGGCTTTGGCCAGTATTTGCAGCGCCTGCTCTTTCAGGCGGCCTTTCGACGGGATCGCCAGCGTGATCATGGCGCCGTCTCCCGCAATGCCTCGATGCGGTCGAGCCAGACCGAAAAGCCGACGCCGGGGATAGGCGTCTTCGCGCCAAGCAAGGTCAGCAGCCGGTCATAGCGGCCGCCGCCGACCAGCGGCCGGTCGCCATTGTCGGCCGCGATTTCGAAAACCAGGCCGGTGTAGTAATCGAGCGGGCGGCCGAAGGCGGCGTCGTAGCGGACTTTATCGGCCGGCAAGCCATGCGTTTCGATCGCCTTGGCGCGGGCAGCGAACTTTTCCAGCGCGACATCGAGCGACAGACCGGCGCCGGTGGCGAAGGACTCCAGCGCCTGGGTTGCGCCATCAAGCGGAACGTCGATCGCCAGAAAATCCTTCAGCGCGGAAAAGGCCTCGCTCGACAACCGAACGCTGCGCAATTCGGCTTTCTCGATCAGCCGCCGGGCAATGTCGGACGGCGCGCGTCCGGCGGACGCCGACAGGCCCGCCTCTTCCATGCCTCTGGCGATATGGGCGGAAAGACCGTCCAGATCACCGTCTAGCACAAGGGCCGCGACCGGCCCGGAGAGCTGGCCGTTGCGCGGCGGGTTGGCGAGATCGGCGAGTGCCGCCTCAAGCATCGGCGCCGAGCCGAACGCACGGGCAAGGCGCATGCGCCAGCCGCGCGGCAGGCCAAGGGCAGCCAGAACCGCCTCGAAAATAGTCTGGTCGCCGAGCGTGATCGCCAATGCCTGGCCGGGCAGCACCAGCGACAGCAGCGCATGCGCATCGGCCACCGAGCGGGCATCGGCTCCAGCGGTATCGCGGTCGCCGAGATCCTCGATGCCGGCCTGGAAGAACTCGTTGCCGCCTTCGCGGCGCTGGCGAAACACCTCGCCCAGATAGGAATAACGGCGCGGCGTGCCGGCCTGCGAGCTTATGTGGTCGAGGCAGACCGGAATGGTGAATTCCGGCCGCAGGCACAATGTCTGCCCGGTTTCGCTTTCGGTCAGGAAGATACGGCGGCGTAGATCCTCGCCGGCCATGTCGAGGAACGGGTCGGCCGGCTGCAATATGGCGACTTCGACCGCATGCGTGTTGCGGGTGGCGAAGAGGTTGGTGATGTCGGTTGATATTGCGGGGTAGCGGGAGGTCATCGATCGGATGGGCGCGAGGCACCCCCCTCTGGCCTGCCGGCCATCTCCCCCGCAAGGGGGGAGATTGGCAGCTTCGAGCTTGGCGCGCCATCTTCAACACCGGAGATTGGCGAAAGCCTCGACGGCATCCAATCTCCCCCCTTGCGGGGGAGATGGCCGGCAGGCCAGAGGGGGGTGTTCAAGCGCCACCTTTCGCGCGATCAGCAGCCTGCGCCCCCAGGATCTTCATAACCTCGGAGACCAGCTCGCTTTCCGCCACCGTCACCTGCGCCGGGCGGGCGGCGCGCCATTCGGCGTTGTCTGTGATTTCGGCCGACATGCGCGCGCCTTCGATCAAATCCTTGATCTGCAGTTCGCCCTTGGCGCGCTCGTCGCCACCCTGGATGATGGCGACCGGGCAGCCGCGGCGGTCGGCATATTTGAGCTGCGCCTTCATGCCGGCGCCGCCGAGATACATTTCGGAACGGATGCCGGCGGCGCGCAGCTCCGCCACCATCTTCTGGTAGCGGCCGAGGCTGTCGGTGTCCTTGTCCATCACCAGCACGACGACAGGTGCGATCACGTCCGAGGCGTCGAGCTTGCCGAGGTTCTTCAGCGCCGTCATCAGCCTGGACACGCCGATGGAAAAACCGGTCGCCGGCACCGGCTCGCCGCGAAAGCGCGAGACGAGGCCATCATAGCGGCCGCCGCCGCCGACCGAACCGAAGCGCACGATCTGGCCGTCCTCGTTGGGGATTTCGGCCAGCAGTTCCGCTTCGAAGACCGGGCCGGTGTAGTACTCGAGGCCGCGCACGACCGAAGGGTCTATGCGGATGCGATCGGGACCATAACCTGCAGCAAGAACGAGCAGTTTAATTTGAGCTAACTCTGCTGTGCCTTCGGCAAAGGCGATGTTGCCGGTGCGGCCAAACAGCTGATTGAAGGGAAAGCGAGGGTCGGGCGTGAAAGCTGCCCCATCCCCGTAAGCTTCGCCACCTCCGGCCTTTCCTTCAATTGCGACAGTGGCGTGCACGATGGCAAGGACCAGATCAACCTCAACCTCATCCAGCCCCGCGCCTTTGGTGAAATCGCCGCTCTCGTCCAGGCGGCCCTTGCCGAGGAGGTTGCGCACGCCGTCTGCGCCGATTTTGTCCAGTTTGTCGATCGCGCGCAGCACCGTCAGCCTTCGTCCGGCATTCTCCTCGCCGCCAAGCCCGATCGCCTCCAGCACGCCATCCAGAACCTTGCGGTTGTTGACGCGAATGACGTAGTCGCCGCGCTTGATGCCGAGCGCTTCCATCACGTCGGCCATCATCATCGCCATTTCGGCGTCGGCGGCCACGCCCGGCGTGCCGATCGTGTCGGCGTCGAACTGCATGAACTGGCGGAAGCGGCCGGGGCCTGGCTTCTCGTTGCGGAACACCCAGCCGGAGCGATAGCTGCGGTAGGGTTTGGGCAGCCGCTCATAATTCTCGGCGACGTAACGGGCCGTCGGCGCCGTCAAATCATAGCGCAGCGACAGCCACTGGTCGTCGTCATCCTGGAAGGAGAACACGCCTTCGTTCGGCCGGTCCTGGTCGGGCAGGAATTTTCCAAGCGCATCGGTGTATTCGATCAGCGGCTGGTCAGCGGGCTCGAAACCGTAAAGCTCATAGACCGAGCGGATCGTCGCCATCATCTTCTCGACGGCGCGGATGTCCTCGGCGCTGCGGTCGGCAAAACCGCGCGGCAGTCGCGCTTTCGTCTTTTCCGATTTGTCGGCCATGAGCTGGGGTCTTTTTGCTAAGTAATCGATGACATATTGCGGGTGGGCGTGTCCTAACCGAAGCGGCTTGGTGCGGCAAGGCCGCCGAGGCGCACCGTTTCCGCCCCCTCGAGGCGAAGCACATGAGTTCTCGCCTTCGTTTCATTTGCCTCTGAAACAAAACCGCACCGAGAATGAAACAATCCCGCCATGCGCGCGGCATCGTGCCGACACAATCGCAAGAGATAAACGCGCCGAAATGGGGGGGTTCGCGGCGATGAGCAGCACAGCAAGATTCCATGCCATCGGCAGCGATGCCGGCGAATTGCCCGCACGTTTGCGCCCGGCCGACATCGACGCTCCGAAAATGGTCAGCCAGGCTGCCGGCCCGTTCGAAGTCCCGGCCGACACCGGCAAGGGTCCATCCATGCGCGACGCGTTGATAACCGGCCTGCTGGTGATCTATCCGACCGTGGCCACGGTGGTGGCGATTGTCGCCGGCCTGGTGCTGGCCAGCGCCAACGGCACCTGAAGTTACCCCCACCCGCGCCTTCGGCGCGACCTCCCCACAAGGGAGAGGTGGGGAGCCCTATTTCGGCCGCCTGAAAGCCTTCCGCTGCTTCTCAACCTCTTTGCGGCAGACGCAGCCCTCGAGGTGGTCGTTGACCAGGCCCATGGCCTGCATGAAGGCGTAGACCGTGGTCGGGCCGACGAAGCTCCAGCCGCGCTTCTTCAGCTCCTTCGAAATCCGCACCGAGACGGCCGTGGTCGGGTTGGCGCGCAGATGCGCGAGATCGACGATCACGGGCCGCTCATCCTTGCCGGGTTCGAACTTCCAGAACCAGGCGGCCAGCGAGCCGAATTCATCCACCATTTCGCGGGCGCGCTTGGCGTTGTTGATGGTCGAGACGATCTTGCCGCGATGGCGGATGATGCCGGCATTGCCGAGCAGGCGCTCGACATCCTTGTCGGTGAAGGCGGCGACCTTGTCGAATTCGAAATTGGCGAAGGCTTCGCGAAAATTCTCCCGCTTGCGCAGAATGGTCAGCCACGACAGGCCCGACTGAAAGCCTTCGAGGCAGATCTTTTCGAACAGCCTGCGGTCGTCGGCCACAGGCCGGCCCCATTCATGATCATGGTAGTGCAGATAGTCGGGCAGATTGCCGTGCCAGAAGCAGCGCGCGACACCATCAGGACCGGCGAGCAGGCCGGTGTTTTCCTTGTCCATAAGCCAAAATCCGTTCGTTAACGCGCTTTTGCGCGGCATTTACTGCGGCTTTACCAGATTCCTGAACCCGGCGGTAACCACACCAAAAGGTTTACCGACAGTTCTGCATTTTACGCATTCCGATTCATGTTTCGGTTGCTGCTTGCGCGCCAATGATCGCCGAACCGGGAGGACGTTTCCACCCGTTTTGTATCAGACGATCAAGGTGCGTTACGATGAAGACAGTTCTGTTTCCCGTGCTCGGCGCCGTGGCTGTGTTTGCCGCCGGCGTCACACCCTCAACCGCCGGCGACCGCTATGCCGACAGGCCGCCGGTGATGGTGAGCCCCGACCTTTCGGCACCCTGGGTGCTGCAGCTTGGCCATGCGCCCGGTATCGTGCGCCAGAACCGCCAGGTCGTCCAGCAACAGCGGCGCCTGCGCCTGGCGCAGCCCGACCGAGTGCAGACTGCGGCGGTGCAGCCGCCGGCCAAGCGCATGGTCGCGCGTCCTCAGATCAACCCGATCTACCTGCCCCAGGAAGTCGACTATGACGGAGGCCAGAAGCCGGGCACGATCGTCATCGACACCACGCAGAACTTCCTCTACCTCGTCGAGAAGAACGGCAAGGCAAGGCGCTATGGCGTCGGCACCGGCAAGCCGGGCTTCGAATGGTCGGGTACGCACAAGATCACCAACAAGCGCGAGTGGCCGGACTGGCGCCCGCCGGCGCAGATGATCAAGCGCGAAGCCGCCAAGGGCCGCTACCTGCCGACCTATCTTGCCGGCGGCACGGAGAACCCGCTTGGCGCCCGCGCGCTCTACCTCGGCACGACCGAGTACCGCATCCACGGCACCAACCAGCCGTGGACGATCGGCGGTGCGGTGTCATCGGGCTGCATCCGCATGCGCAACGAGGACGTCGTCGACCTCTATGAACGGGTCAATGTCGGAACCACAGTCGAGGTGATATAATAATCCCTGCGAATCACCTGGCCGGCAAAGCAGTCCGCTTTTCGAGGCCAGTTAGGGACAACGGGGACGGGCCGTATGGGGATGCGGCCGGTCAGGAAGGGCAGCACGGGAAACCGCGCTGCCCTTTCCGTTTTCGAGTAAAAATTGGCCTGACAGCAGGCAAGACTGCGCCTGAACGTCGCGCCAGGGGCACAGCGGTTCGCTTTCATGCTGCCCTTCGCCGTATTCTTTTGCTATCTCGGCGGCACGTTCCAGCCAGAGAGTTCATTCATGCCCCTGTCCGATGACAGCCGTTATCTCAGAGGCGGCCCGGTCGCCCAGCGCATCATCGCCGCCGTGCGCGAGGATGCCGCGATTGCCAAAGCCGAGGGATTTCCGCCCAAGCTGATCTCGATCACCGTCGGCGACACCGATGCGGTGGACGTCTATGTGCGCAACCAGCGCGCCAAGGCGCAACTGGCCGGTATCGATTTCGAGGAACGGCGCTTTCCCGCCACCATCACGTCAGGCGAACTGGAAGCGGCGATCCACGGCCTGAACGCCGATCCGCGCGTCACCGGCATCATCATTCAGCGGCCGGTCCCAGTGCATATCCCGATCAGGACGCTGCAGGCGGCGGTGCATCCGCTCAAGGATGTCGAAGGCATGCATCCGGCCTCGATCGGCAACATCGTCTACAACCAGCTCGATCTCGCGCCTTGCACGGCGGCGGCCTCGGTCGAACTGCTCAAGGAAACCGGCCTCGACCTCAAGGGACTGGAAGTCGTCATCGTCGGCCATTCGGAAATCGTGGGCAAGCCGATCGCCTTCCTGTTGATGAGCGAAGGCGCGACGGTGACCGTGTGCCACCACATGACGCGGTCGGTCGCCGCCCATGCGCGACGTGCCGATGCGC
This sequence comes from Mesorhizobium sp. M0011, assembly GCF_040324155.1. NCBI lineage: Bacteria > Pseudomonadati > Pseudomonadota > Alphaproteobacteria > Hyphomicrobiales > Phyllobacteriaceae > Mesorhizobium > Mesorhizobium sp. M0011. The sequence goes on from NZ_JAMYVQ010000011.1 coordinate 101,742, forward strand.
TGTTCGTCGCCGTTGGCAAGCCGCGGCTGATCAAGGCCGACATGGTCAAGCCGGGTGCGGCCGTTATCGACATCGGCATCAATTCCGAAATCGGCCCCGACGGCTCAAGCCGCATCGTCGGCGACGTCGACACCGAAAGCGTGCGCGAGGTCGCCTCCTGGATCACCCCGGTGCCGGGCGGTGTCGGCCCGATTACGGTCGCCATCCTGCTGCGCAACACCATGGTCGCGCTCAGCCGCCAGCGCGCGCTCTATGAGGCGACCTACGGCACGGCGGACAGGCTCGCGGCGGAGTAAGCACAGAGCGGCGCCAGCCCCCTCACCCAGCCTCCGCTTCGCTCGGCTGACCTCTCCCCGAGGGAGAGGAGATTGTCACCGCCGGCGCAAACCTCTTCTCCCCTCGGGGAGAAGGTGGCCGCGAAGCGGCCGGATGAGGGAGACTTGCCGTTAACTCTGACAGCGGCAACGCCACGCTACTCAGCCGCAACCAGCCTTTCCTCGGGGACCCCTTCCGGCATCGGTCCGCCATAGGCCCAGTCGAGCAGTTTTATCGTGTGCACCACCGGCAGCTTGGCGGCGGAAGCGATCTGGGTGATGCAGCCGATGTTGCCGGTGGCGACGATCGAAGCCCCCGTCGCCTCGATGTTTGTCACCTTGCGGTCGCGCAGTTTGGCCGAGATTTCGGACTGCAGGATGTTGTAGGTGCCGGCCGAACCGCAGCACAAATGCCCTTCGCGCGGCTCGCGCACGATGAAGCCGGCCTTGGCGAGCAGTTCCTTCGGCTGGCGGGTGATCTTCTGGCCGTGCTGCATCGAACAGGCCGAGTGATAGGCGACGACCGTGCCCGGCTTGCGCGCCGGTTCAGGCAGGTCGAAGGTCGAGAGATATTCGGTAATGTCCTTGGCCAGCGCCGAAACGCGCGCCGCCTTGTCGGCATAGGCCGGGTCGAGCCGCAGCATGAAGCCGTAGTCCTTGATCGTCGTGCCGCAGCCGGAGGCAGTGATGACGATGGCATCGAGCCCGCCTTGTTCGATGGCGCGCGTCCAGGCATCGACATTCTGCCTCGCAGAGGCAAGCGCGGCCTGCTCGCGCCCCATATGATGAACCAGCGCCCCGCAGCAGCCCTCGCCCGGTGGCACCACGACCTCGACACCGAGCCGCGTCAGCAGCGAAATCGTGGTGTCGTTGATGGCGGGATCGAGCACCGATTGCGCGCAGCCGGTGAGGATGGCGACGCGGCCTCTTTTGCTCCCCTGCCCGGCATGGATGCCAGGTGAAGCTATCGACGATGCTGTCGGGATCGAGGCCGGCGCGAGCTTGAGCATCGCACTCAGCGGCTTCAGCGCCGGAACCTTGTCGAACAAGCCCATAAACGGCTTGCCCAGCTTCGCCAGCTTGAGCGCGGCGCGAAAACGCTGGGGATAGGGCAGCACGAAGGCCAGCATGGCGCGGGTCAGGCGGTCGAGCAGCGGCCGCTTGTAGGTCTCCTGGATATGGGCGCGGGCATGGTCGACCAGATGCATGTAGTTGACGCCCGACGGGCAGGTGGTCATGCAGGCAAGGCACGACAGGCAGCGATCGATATGGGTGACGATCTCCTTGTCGGCCGGACGGCCGTTCTCCAGCATGTCCTTGATCAGGTAGATGCGCCCGCGCGGTGAATCGAGCTCGTTGCCAAGCGTCACATAGGTCGGGCAGGTAGCGGTGCAGAAGCCGCAATGCACGCATTTGCGCAGGATCTTTTCCGATTCCGCGACATGCGGATCGGCAAGCTGGGCAAGCGAAAAATTGGTCTGCATCGCTGACGTCCTAGGCCATTCGGCCGGGATTGAGGATATTCTTCGGGTCGAATTCCTGTTTCAGGCGCGCCGCTAGTGCGGCAAGCGCCGGCGGCTGCGGCTCGAACACCGGCACAGCAGCACGATGCGAAGGTGCGGCACGCACCAGCGTCGCATGGCCGCCGCCATGTTTCCTCAACAGCCCGCGCAGCAAAGCAGCTTCCGGATCGCCCTCTTCCATGCGCAGCCACACCAGCCCGCCCTGCCAGTCATAGAAGGCGCTGACGGCGGCCCGCATGCGCAGCGTCAGGACCATCTGGTGGCCCTCGCCCGGCGTCATCGACACGCGCCAGACCGGTTTCTCGCCGTTGTCGGCGAAAGGCCTGCAATCGCGCACATCGCGCCAGATCAGCCGTGAAGCCTCACCGGCAATCTCCTGCAGCGGCCCGGCCTTGCCGAGCAGCGTTTTCAGCGCGGTGATGCGGTAGGCGACTGACGGGCCAAAACCCTCGACACGCAGCAGCGTGGCAGCGTCGCTGCCGAGCGCGCTGCCAGCGACCCGTGCAGCGATGCGCTCCGGCAGGTGCGCGGCACTCGACACTTCCGCGCTTGAACCGAGCGCCAGGGCCATGGCGGCGGCAGCGGCATCGTCGAGCAAGCCACGGATGGCGAGCGTGACTTCGGTCTCGGCTGCCGGCAGCACCTTAAAGGTGACGTCGGTGAAGGCGGCCAGCGTGCCCCAGCTGTTGGCCATCAGCTTGGACATGTCATAGCCGGTGACGTTCTTGACCACGCGACCGCCCGACTTGAAGGCCTCGCCGCGCCCGGACACCACATTGATGCCCAGGATATGATCGCGCGCCGCGCCCGCCTTCAGCCGGCGCGGACCGGAGAGGTTCGCGGCGAGCACGCCGCCGATTGTGCCTTTGCCAGCTTCGCCGCCGAGCAGTGGGCCGTAGTCCATCGGCTCGAAGGCAAGCTGCTGGCCGTTTTCCGCCAGCAGCTTTTCGATCTCGGCCAGCGGTGTGCCGGCTTTTGCCGACAGCACCAGTTCAGCCGGTTCATAGAGCGTGACGCCGGTGAGCCTCGACAGGTCGAGCGTGTGTTCGGTTTGCAGCGGCCGGCCGATCCCACGCTTGGAGCCGTGGCCGAGGATTTCCAGCGGCGAGCCTTCCGCCGCTGCCCAGGCGACGGTGGAGGGGACTTCGGATGAGGTGGTCGGGGTGAAGGTGGTCATGGGCGACCCCTGTTCCTCGCCCAGCGAAGCGGGGAAGGCCACATCGGCCGCGTTTCTTCACACCCCCCTCTGTCCTGCCGGACATCTCCCCCGCAAGGGGGGAGATTGGCAGCTCGCACGACCGCGCCTTTCAAACCTTGGTGATTGGCGAAAGCCAAAACGACATCCAATCTCCCCCCTAGCGGGGGAGATGTCCGGCAGGACAGAGGGGGGTGTTCAAGCGCCGACATATCCCTCAAAACCTCGGAATGTCTGGGAACGGCAGTTTGCCGCCGGAAATGTGCATGCGGCCGAGTTCGGCGCATCGCCGCAGCTGCGGGAACACTTTTCCCGGGTTGAGAAGATGGTTGGGATCGAAGGCGCATTTGACCCGCATCTGCTGGTCGAGATCGATCTGGGTGAACATTTCCGGCATCAGGTCGCGTTTTTCCACGCCCACACCGTGTTCGCCGGTCAAGACGCCGCCGACCTTGACGCAGAGCCGCAATATGTCGGCGCCGAAGCTTTCGGCCTTGTCGAGTTCGCCCGGTACGTTGGCATCGTAGAGGATCAGCGGATGCAGATTGCCGTCGCCGGCATGAAAGACATTGGCGACGCCGAGACCGTATTTTTCCGACAGCTCGCGCATGCCGGCGAGCACGCGCGGCAGCTCCTTGCGCGGGATGGTGCCGTCCATGCAGTAGTAGTCGGGCGAGATGCGGCCAACGGCCGGAAACGCCGCCTTGCGGCCGGCCCAGAAGCTCAGCCGTTCCTGTTCCGACTGCGAAATGCGGCAGGTGGTCGAGCCGTTCTTGTAGGCGATCGCCTCGACCAGCCCGATCAGATGATCGACCTCGACGCCGGGGCCGTCGAGCTCGACGATCAGCAGCGCCTCGACATCGAGGGGATAGCCGGCATGAACGAAATCTTCCGCCGCATGGATCGCCGGCCGGTCCATCATCTCCATGCCGCCCGGGATGATGCCGGCGCCGATGATGTCGGCGACGCACTGGCCGCCCTGCTCGCTGGTCGGGAAGCCGATCAGCAGTGCACGTGCCGTCTCCGGCTTCTTCAGGATGCGCACGGTAATCTCGGTGACGACGCCGAGCAGCCCTTCGGAGCCGGTCATGACGCCGAGCAGGTCGTAGCCTTCCGCATCGAGATGACTGCCGCCCAGCCGCACCACTTCGCCATTCATCAGCACCATCTCGATGCCGAGCACATTGTTGGCGGTTAGGCCGTATTTCAGGCAGTGCACACCGCCGGAATTCTCCGCGACATTGCCGCCGATCGAGCAGGCGATCTGGGAGGATGGATCAGGGGCGTAGTAAAAGCCCTCCTGCTCGACGGCGGCGGTGATGCCGAGATTGGTGACGCCCGGCTGGGCAACGACGACGCGATTGGGGAAATCGATCCCGAGGATGCGGTTGAAGCGGCTCATGACCAAAAGCACCGCGTCCTCGAGCGGCAGTGCGCCGCCCGACAGCGAGGTGCCGGAGCCGCGCGGCACGATGCGGATGTTGCGGTCGTTGCAGTATTTCAGCACGCGCGAAACCTGCGCCACGGTTTGCGGCAGCACGACAACCAGCGGCAGCTGCCGATAGGCGGTCAGGCCGTCGCTCTCGAAGGCGCGCATGGAATTGGCGGCGTCGACGACGCCCTCACCCGGCACGATGATGCGCATGTCGGCGACGATCTCGTCGCGCCGGCGCATCGTGGCGTCGTCTGGTTTCGGCATGGCCAAGCCGGACATCAGCAGCCTCATTTCGCTTGACTGGTCAAAATCTTTTACCAGTGAAGCGCGTTGGGTGCAAATCCTGTGGCGGCGGGGAATCCGCTTCAAGGCTGAGGCAAGCTTCCTCAGCGGCAATCTGCCGCTCCCTCACCCTCCCCTTGTGGGGAGGGTCGCGAACGAAGCGAGCGGGGTGGGGGTCCGCGCGGCGCTCTACGAGGGACCACCACCCCGTCTCACGATCTTCGCTTCGCTGCGATCATGAGCCGACCCTCCCCACAAGGGGAGGGTGAGCAGATCTATTCGCCGGGCGGCTTGCCGGGCTCGGAATGCATCTTGCGCACGCGGCGTACGCCCCACCAGACCAGCAGGATGGCGACAGGCACCGAAGCCGCGGTAACGATCTCCGGCGCGAAGGCATGGCCGAAGATCGAGGCGCCCTTGGCGACATAGCCGACAAGGCCGACCACATAATAGGAAACGGCGGCGACCGAGAGCCCCTCGACGGTCTGCTGCAGGCGCAGTTGCAGGCGGGCGCGGTTGTTCATCGAGGCAAGCAGGTCGCGGTTCTGCTTCTCGACCTCGACATCGACCCAGGTGCGCAGCAGCGTCGTGGCGCGGGTCAGTTTTCGCGACAGGTTTTCCTGCCGCTCCTCGACCGAGCGGCAGGTGCGCATTGCGGGTGCCACACGGCGCTGCAGGAACCCGCGCCATGTGTCATAACCGGGCACAGCCTCTTCCTCGAGCGCCTCCAGCCGTTCGCCGACGATGCCGTCATAGGCGCGGCTGGCGCCGAAACGATAAAGGCTCGATGCCGCGTCCGCCTCCAGCTCCGCCGCAAGTTCGGTCAGATCGGCCAGCAAGGTCTGGCTGTCGCGTGTCCCGGCGACCTTCATCTCCAGCGTGGTCTGCGCCAGCCGGTCTTCGATGCGGCGGGCGCGGCCGGACAAGGTCAACGCCAGCGGCAGGCCGAGCATGGCCAGCGTCCGATAGGTTTCGATATCGATAAGCCGCTGCGACAACGCGCCGGTGCGCGCCGGGGTCAAGCCGCGATCGAGCAGCAGCATGCGGGTCAGGCCATCGCCATCCTGGCGAAAATCGGTGACGATGGCGGCGTTTCCGCGCTCGACCAGCGAGTAGCACAGGCTGGTCGGATCGAAACCGGCTATCAGCTGCTCGCTCGCTTGCGTCCATTTGCGGATTTCGAGCCTGATGCCGGAGATGCAGGTTCCCGGCGGCGAGAACCCGTTGCCGAACGGGGAGTCCTCCGGCGTCCTGCCGCTTTCGGAAAGCGGCCCTTCCCACAAATAGGTCGAGAATTCGGTGTGCCGCTCCCAGCGCAGCGAGCCCTTGCCCCATTTCATGGCATGGTGGCGGGCCTGGCGGTCGGGCGCGGCGATGCCGAGGCGCCGCGACAGTTCGGAAAGCACCGCGTGGTCGACGCCGGAGCCACCCTCCGTCATGAAGGCGAGTTGCATCAGGACGCGTGGCTTTTCGATCAGCGGATGCGGCCGGGCATGAACCTCGCCGAGTGCGCCGGGCCGCCCCTCATGCGCGGGAAAGCCCATGACGCTGCCCTTGGCGCGCGGCTGGAATTCGAGATCGGACGGGTCGTCTGACACGGCTTGTTCCCTGGGTTCCTTGAACCCTCTTGCACGTGCGTCCCTCTAGTGCCAATGGCCTTATGACGCAAACAGCAAAGTTAGCCGAAGATGATGGCATCAGGGCGAAAAATCGGCACGCTTTTGTCAATTGGATAAATAATTTGACCAGTTGGCGAGGCTGGCTCTATTCTGCGACACCGGTTCACCTTCCAGGCATTCTGTTGAGCGACATTTTTTCCAGGATCGAGCATTCGCGCACCGCCGACGAGGTGGTGCAGCAGATCGAGAGCCTCATCCTCGAAGGCGTGCTGCGCACCGGCGACCGGCTGCCGGGCGAGCGCGAGCTTGCACGCCAGTTCGACGTATCCCGGCCGATCCTGCGTGATGCGCTGAAGTCACTGGAAGGACGCGGCCTTTTGACGACAAGGCCCGGCGGCGGCACGCATGTCGCCGATGTCATCGGCCAGCTCTTCACCAAACCGGTGACGGACCTGATCTCGATGCACCGCAAGGCAGTGACCGATTATCTGGAATACCGCCGCGAGATCGAAGGGGTCGCGGCTGAATACGCGGCACGGCGCGCCACTGCGGACGACATGGCGCTGCTCGACAAGATCATGGCACGCATGGACGATGCGCACCGGACCGGCGACTTCGACGACGAAGCCGAGATCGATGTCGAGTTCCACCACGCGATCTGCGAATGCGCGCACAACATCATCCTTTTGCACACGCTGCGCTCCTGTTACCGGCTGTTGTCGGAGGGCGTGTTCCAGAACCGGCTGCTGGTGTTCAGCGTGCCCGGCGCGCGCGACGCCCTGCTCGCGCAGCACCGCGCGATCCATGCGGCGGTGAAGGCCGGCGACCCGGATGCTGCCCGGCAAGCGGCGATGGACCACATCACCTATGTCGAACGGTCGATGGCGGAGGCCGAGCGCAGCGGCGACTGGCAGCGCGTCTCGCGACTGAGGTTGAAACAGCGCGTCGACGCCACCGATACAGAACCAGCACGCAAACGCTCCTAGCTATCGAGACGGGAAGCCCATGAGCCAGATCCTGACCATCGCCGACCTCAAGGACCTCGCCCGCCGGCGCGTGCCGAAGATGTTCTTCGACTATGCCGATTCCGGTTCGTGGACCGAAGGCACGTATCGGGCCAACGAAGAGGATTTCCAGAAGATCAAATTCCGCCAGCGCGTTCTCGTCGACATGGACAACCGTTCGCTGGCATCGACGATGATCGGCGAAAAAGTGTCGATGCCGGTGGCATTGGCGCCAACCGGCATGACCGGCATGCAGCACGCCAATGGCGAGATGCTGGCGGCTCAGGCGGCGGAGGAATTCGGCGTGCCGTTTACCTTGTCGACGATGAGCATCTGCTCGATCGAGGATGTCGCCTCGGTAACCACGAAGCCGTTCTGGTTTCAGCTCTATGTGCTGCGTGACAAGGATTTCGTGCTCAACCTGATCGACAGGGCAAAGGCGGCGAAATGCTCGGCGCTCGTGCTGACGCTCGACCTGCAGATTCTCGGTCAGCGCCACAAGGACATCCGCAACGGGCTTTCGGCGCCACCCAAGCTGACGCTGACGAACATCGTCGACATGGCCATCCGCCCGCACTGGTGCGCCGCCATGGCCGGCACGAAGCGGCGAACCTTCCGCAACATTGTCGGCCACGCCAAGGGCGTCGGCAACATGGCCTCGCTGGCATCGTGGACGACGGAGCAGTTCGACCCGCATCTGTCGTGGAAGGACGTCGCCTGGATCAAGGAGCGCTGGGGCGGCAAGCTGATTCTCAAGGGCATTCTCGACAAGGAGGACGCGCTGATGGCGGCCAAGACCGGCGCCGACGCGATCATCGTTTCCAACCATGGCGGGCGCCAGCTCGACGGTGCGTCGTCGTCGATCGGTGTGCTGGAAGAGATTGCCGACGCGGTCGGCGACACGATCGAAGTGCATATGGATGGCGGCATCCGCTCCGGCCAGGATGTGCTGAAGGCGCTTTGCCTCGGTGCCAAGGGAACCTATATCGGCCGGCCATTTCTTTACGGCCTGGGTGCGCTTGGCAAGGAAGGGGTTACCAAAGCGTTGGAAATCATCCGCAAGGAGATGGACATCACGCTGGCGCTGTGCGGAAAGCGTCTTGTCACCGACATGGGCAAGGACCAGCTCCGGCGCCAGGTCCCGTGACCGCCTGACCACGGAGACACCGAAAAATTGGTAGAACCCGGCATCCATTTTCTCGACGCGCATGGGCCGGAAGGTGTGCGTCTCTATGCGATCGGCGACGTCCACGGCCGGCTCGACCTGCTGGCCGCCATGCATCGGCGCATCAGGGCCGAGATCGAGCAGCAGGCGCCTGCCGACTGGCGCGTCATCCATCTTGGCGACTATGTCGACCGCGGGCCGGACTCGAAGGACGTCATCGATTTCCTGATCGAAGCGCAAGAGCGCGACCCTCGTCACCTGATGCTGGCCGGCAACCACGACATCGGTTTTCTCGACTTTCTCAAGACCCCTGACCCGGAAGGGCTTTTCATCCGGTTCGGCGGCATCCAGACGGCACAGTCCTACGGCGTGGCGATCAGTGAAGGCACAAGCGTGTGGTTCGGCAAAGCCGAATCGGCCGTGCGCAAAGGACATCAGGCCCTGGTCGAGGCCGTGCCGCAAAGCCACATCGACTTCCTGCGATCGCTGCCGTTCTCCGCGATTTTCGGGGACTTCTTCTTCTGTCATGCCGGCATCAGGCCGGGTAATCCTCTGGAGAAGCAAAACCCACAGGACCTGATCTGGATCCGCGACGTCTTCCACAACCACACCGACCTCTATCCGAAGATCGTGGTGCACGGCCACACCCCGGTGCCGGAGGCGGAAGTGATGGCCAACCGCGTCAATGTCGACACGCTTGCCTGGCAATCAGGCATGCTGAGCGCGCTCGTCGTCGACGGCGCGGATAAACGCATCCTGACAATGACGATCAAGGAAGCTTGAGCGTCGCGCGTGGACGCGAAAGGCGCTTCCCGCCTTTAGCGCAGCGAGGCGGTGACGCCGTAACCGTCTACGGCGTTGTGGTTGTTGGCTGCGTCGGCGGCATAGATGCCGAGACCGCACAGCACGATGGCGGACAACATGGCAAAGGACAGAAGCGCTGCTTTCACGGAGGTCATCTCTTGTTGAGCTTTCTGCATCTGTGCACCAGGCGGTTACCAATGCGTTGAAACGGAGAATTCGCTTCAAAGTTTCGACGATTTTGCGCTTCTAGGCATGTTCTGTATCAACGGTGTGTCGCGCGGGTCACACAAAAGGTTCATGGCCGTTGCACAGAAGATGCAGAGCGCGCGCCTTCTAGGATGGCGGGCGGACATAAGCCAAGAATGAAACGGTTTTCCCCAGGCGGTTTCACCGCCGCGTGCCAATTATGTCACGCTGGAGGGTACGGAGAGACCAACGCTCAGATGGTTGCTACCCAGGCACGGGCAATGGCGAGGCCAGCGGCATCCGCATCGGGTCCGTTGCGGGCCATTTCGCCATCGAGCTTGCCGGCCCAGTCGGGATGGCGCGCGGCGATGGTCGGGGCAAAGGACGTGCTCCAGTCCTTGACCATCGGCCGGTCGGCCTCGAAGTGAAACTGGAAACCGTAGACGGCGCGTCCGACGCGAAACGCCTGGTTCTCGGCGACATCGTTGCCGGCGAGCCGCACGGCGGCCTCGGGCAGCACGAAGGTGTCGTCATGCCACTGGAAGATCGGGAATTTCTCCGGCAGCGCCCCCAGCACCGGATCGGCCTTGGCGTCCGCCGTCAGCGATACGCCGCGCCAACCGAACTCATTGGCGCCGCCGATGCGGTTTTCGCCGCCGAAGGCACGGGCGACGAGCTGGCTGCCGAGGCAGATGCCGAGCACGGCGCGATCCTTGTCGGCAAAATCGCGGGTCAGTTCGAGCAGCGCCGGGAAATAGGGGTACTCATCGTCGGCCAGCGCATTCTGGCCACCGCCGAGCACCACCATGGCATCATGCCCGGCCGCGTCATCCGGCAGGGGATCGCCCCTGTAAGGGAGACGCAGGTCGAGATCGGCACCCGCTTCCGCAAGTGCTGCGCCGACCTGGCCAAGGCCGGTATTGTCGTAGTTCTGGACCACCAGCACCCGCATCACAAAACCCTGCTGACATGAAAAAGATGCGACGAGCGATACCATGCCGCTCGCATTGCAGCCAAGATGCGTGTCCGGAGAGAAAACTATGCCACTGCAGAACCGGGTCGATCCGTTCGGTACCATCCACGCCGTGCCTGATCGCGGCCTGTTCACCGGCAATCGCGGCATCATCCACGACCCCGAGACGAAGACGCTCAAGAAAAAGCGCTGGGCGCTTCAGGCCTGGATCATCTGCGTCTGCCAATTCCGCAATGTGCGGCGCGAACCGATGGGCCGCAACCGGAAGGGCGGCAAAGCGGGCTGGACCGAGCTGTTCTTCCTCGACGAAGTAACGGCACTGGCGGCCGGGCATCGCCCCTGCTTCTTTTGCCAGCGCGAACGGGCCAGGGATTTCGTCGGCCGCTTCGGCGAAGCCTTCGGCATTGCCGAACCGCGTGCGCCGATGGTCGACAAGCGGCTGCACAAGGAGCGGCTGGCTTCGGGTGGCAGGCCGCCAGGGGTTGCTGTTGAAGACCTTGCCCGGCTGCCCGACGGCGCCATGGTCGCGGATGGCGCCACGGTTTATGCTTTGCGTCGGGGCAAGACGCTGCGCTGGTCGTTTGCCGGGTATGAGCATCCCGGCGATTTCGGCCTGCTCAACGGCAAGACACTCTCGCTGCTGACGCCGGCCACAACGCTCGCCGTGCTGCGGCATGGCTTTCGGCCGGTGTGGCATCCGACCGCCGAGGCTTGACGCCGGCAGCCGGCTCGCTCATTCCTCGGCGATGCGCGCCAATTACAAGATGCAACGTCTGTTCGTGCCCGACGATCTCGCGCCGGATGTAGAGTTCGAAGCCGGCCAACAGCAGAGCCACTATCTCCTGCATGTGCTGCGGCTTGGCGAAGGCGCCGAAATCCTGGTGTTCAATGGCCGCGACGGCGAGTGGTCGGCGGCCATCGCGGCGAAGACGAAAAGGTCGGTTCGATTGAAGGTGTCGGCGCTGCAGCGGCCGCAGCCGCCGCTGCCCGATCTCGTCTACTGCTTTGCGCCACTGAAGCAGGGCCGGCTCGACTATCTCGTGCAGAAGGCGGTCGAGATGGGCGCCGGCGTCCTGCAGCCGGTCATCACCCAGCACACGCAAGTGGCCAAGCCGTCGATCGATCGCCTGCGCGCCAATGTCGTCGAAGCCGCCGAACAATGCGGCATCTTGGCGGTACCTCAGGTGCACGAAGCCGAAAAATTCGACCGCCTGCTGATCGGCTGGGACACAGGGCGACGGCTGATCTTCTGCGATGAGGATGCTTCGACCAACAATCCGCTGGCCGCGCTGCAGGCGGTCAAGGAAAAGAAGCTTGGGCTGCTGGTCGGGCCGGAGGGTGGCTTTTCCGACGACGAGCGCAAGATGCTGCGCGCCCTGCCCTTCGTCACCGCCATTCCGCTCGGCCCACGCATCCTGCGCGCCGACACGGCGGCGGTGGCCGCGCTCGCGGTGATGCAGGCGACAGTCGGAGACTGGTGAAACGTCATCTCTTGCAAGGGACGGTGAGCGCGGTAAGGTTCAATTCCTGTTGACCTGTGGCTCAGGATTTTTCGCTTGATCGGCTACTGACATTTCGTCCATTTAGCGCCGGCGGTTCTCCAACCGCCTCTGAGGGCTTGATCATGGCGCGCGACACAACCGATTTCCGGCCCATCGAAGGCATCGACGAACTCGTCGAGCATCTGGCCGAAGGCAACAAGCCGCGCGACAAATGGCGCATCGGCACCGAGCACGAGAAATTCCCGTTCTATGTCGACGGCAATGCACCGGTCCCCTATGGCGGCGAGCGCGGCATCCGCGCCATTCTCGAAGGCATGCAGTCAAAGCTCGGCTGGGACCCGATCGTCGATGACGGCCGCATCATTGGCTTGGTCGAACCGACCGGTCAGGGAGCGATTTCGCTGGAACCCGGCGGCCAGTTCGAACTTTCCGGCGCACCGCTGGAGACGATCCACCAGACCTGCCGGGAGGGCAACGCCCATCTGGCGCAGGTGCGCGAGATCGCCGAGCCGATGGGCATCCGCTTCCTCGGCCTCGGCGGCAGCCCGAAATGGTCGCTGGCCGAGACGCCGAAAATGCCGAAATCGCGCTACGAGATCATGACGCGCTACATGCCCAAGGTCGGTACCAAGGGCCTCGACATGATGTACCGCACCTGCACGATCCAGGTGAATCTCGACTTCGAGAGCGAGGCCGACATGCGCCGCAAGATGCAGGTGTCGCTGAAGCTGCAGCCGCTGTCGACGGCATTGTTCGCCAATTCGCCTTTCACCGAAAGCCACCCGAACGGTCTGCAGAGCTGGCGCGGCGACATCTGGCGCGACACCGACAACCAGCGCTCGGGCCTGCTCGAATTCTGCTTCTCGCCCGATTTCGGCTTTGCCGACTATGTCGAATGGGCGCTCGACGTGCCGATGTATTTCGTCATCCGGGACGACCGCTATCACGACATGACCCACATCACCTTCCGCCAGTTCATGGCCGGGGCCGCGCGCAATGAAGTGCCGGACGGGCTGCCGACAATGGGCGACTGGGCGAACCATCTGTCAACGCTGTTCCCGGACGTGCGGCTGAAGCGCTTCCTCGAGATGCGCGGCGCCGATGGCGGGCCATGGCGGCGCATCTGCGCGCTGCCGGCCTTCTGGGTCGGATTGCTTTATGATGAGGCCGCACTCGATGCCGCCGAGGCGCTGACCTCGAGCTGGACGTATGAAGAAACGCTGGCGATGCGCAACGCGGTGCCGGAACAAGGCATTTCCGCACCGTTCCGCAACACCACGCTGCGCGAGATCGCGCGTGACGTGATGGTCATTTCCCGCATGGGCCTGAAGAACCGTGGCAAGAAGAACCGCGACGGCTACGACGAGACCTCCTTCCTCAACACGTTGGACGAAGTCGTGGCGCGCGGCACCACCAGCGCCGAGGAGATGCTGTCGGCCTACCACACGCGCTGGGGCGGCTCGATCGAGCCGGTTTTCATGGAATACGCCTATTAACCCTCGGATTTGGCAAAGCTGACCGGCCGGCAAAAGTCGCTTCAATCGGAAGTGGAAACAAACTAGGCTTCTTCGGCGAGGATTTCCGGAGGAGAGACCAATGCCTTCCTTGTTCGACATGCTGACGCAGGCCCAGAACGGCAACGGCATGCAGGCCCTTGCCCAGCAATACGGGCTCTCGATGCAGCAGACGCAAGCGGCGGTCGCCGCGTTGCTGCCGGCCTTTTCGCAAGGGCTGCAGCGCAACACCGCCGACCCTTACGGGCTCGGCGCCTTCATGACGGCGATGGCCAGCGGCCAGCACGCCAAGTATTTCGAGGACGCAACCCGGGCCTTCTCGCCGCAGGGAGTCGATGAGGGCAACGGCATTCTCGGGCACCTGTTCGGCTCGAAAGACCTGTCTCGCGCCGTGGCCAGCCAGGCGGCGCAAGCCAGCGGCGTCAATCAGCAGATCCTGCAGCAGATGCTGCCGGCGATCGCCTCGATGGTCATGGGCGGGCTGTTCAAGCAGACGACAAATCAGATGCAGGCCGCCGGCGGTTTTGGCGGCGGCGGCAACAATCCGCTCGGCGAGATCATCGAGCAGATGATGCGCCAAGGCGGCGCCATGCAGGCCCCGGCGCCGCAGCCGCGCCAGGCGCCGCAGCCCCAGAATCCAATCGACAATCCGCTCGGCAAGGTGTTGCAGGACATGTTCGGCGGCGGTGCGCCTCAGCCACAGCCGCAAAGCCAGCCGCAGCCGCAGCCTAATCCCTACGGCGACAATCCGCTCGGCAAGGTGCTGCAGGACATGTTCGGCGGTGGCGCGCCTCAGCCTCAGCCGCAGCCGCAAGGGCGGGCGCAGCCGCAGCAGCAGACACAAAGCCCCTACGGAGACAATCCGCTGGGGAAAATCTTCGAGGAGATGCTGCGGCAAGGTGGCGGTGGCTTAGGCGGCATCCCTGGCGGACAGCCGGCGCCGCAACAGCCTCAAGCGCCCCCGCAGCAGCGTCAGGCACCGCAGCCACAGCCCAATCCGAGCGGCCGGCCAACGAATCCGTTCGACGACCTGTTCGGCAAGATGTTCGAGACCGGCGCCCAGCAGCGTGACGATTACCAGAAGGGCGTGGAAACGATCTTCGACCAGTTCAAGCGGGATATGGACCGACGGTAGGCGGTCTTCGCTGAGGTAGAAAGAGAAAAGCCCGGTCCTGGGAGGACCGGGCAGAGTGCAGGCGGGCCGGGGGGATCCGGCAGGGAGTGGGAGCCTGCATACTCGTCAGTCGCGTCGAGCCCCGAGAAGGTTCGCGGCAACCCAAACAACAAGCATCAGATCAGGCCACCTTGCGGGCGATGTCCTCGATTGTTTCGACGCGATCGCTGGCGATTTCGCGCAGCATCGCCGTCGGGTCGCGGCCAAACGGCACGTCGATGGCGACGTGCAGGTCGGCGCGCGTCAGGCCGATATCGGCGAGTTCGGCGTCCGACATCTCGCCAAGGCGATAAAAGGCGCGGCGGTTTTTCCAGGCGCGATAGATGTTGGAGACGGTGTTGGCCACGCGAGTCGCAACGGCCGGACGCGAGGTGATGCGCGAGGTCTCGGTGGCGAAATCGAACGTGGTCATTGTCGGTCTCCTTCAGACTCGAACGGGCAAAGCCTTGCTATCGGCGCTGGCGACAGCGGCCGTTCCGGCTTCGATTCACATGCCTTCATGTGGACAATACCAATTTGCCATCGAGTGATTGATTAATCCAACGAATGTTTCTAATCTTTACCATCAACACCAGTGATGGATCATGTCGATGAAATCGCCGCTCGATCTCGATCAATTGCAGACCTTCATCTCGATCGCCGATACCGGCAGCTTCACCAGGGCGGCCGAAGAGGTGCACCGGACCCAGTCGGCGGTTTCGATGCAGATGCGCCGGCTGGAGGAGCGGCTCGGCAAGCCGCTGTTCGAAAAGGACGGGCGCACCAACAGATTGACCGAGGAAGGCGACAAGCTGCTCTCCTATGCGCGGCGGCTGCTCTATCTCAACCGCGAAACGCTGGCCGCCTTCGACGACCGGCGGCTCGAAGGCACGATCCGCATCGGCACGCCCGACGACTATGCCGATCGTTTCCTGCCCGAGATCATGGCGCGGTTCACGCGCTCCAATCCGCGCGTCGAACTGACCGTCATCTGCGAGCCGACGCCGGGGCTGGTCGAGCATATCAAGCGCGGCAATCTCGACCTCGCGCTGGTGACTCACAACGACGTACGCGGCCAGTCGGAGGTGGTGCGGCGCGAACCGCTGCTGTGGGTCACCTCGGCGAACCATGCAACGCATGAGCAGGAAACGCTGCCGATGGCCTTTGGCCGGCCGAACTGCATCTGGCGGCGCGCCGCCGTCGATGTGCTCGACCAGCAGAACCGCGACTATCGCATCCTGTTCACCAGTTTCTCGGCCACCGTCATCACCGCCGCGGTGCTTTCCGGGCTGGCGATCTCGGTGCTGCCGGAATGCGCGCTGCGGCCCGGCATGCGGGTGCTGAGCGAAGCCGACGGCTTCGGCGCCCTGCCCGACTGCCGCATCGGTATCATGCGCGGCCAGACGTCGCGGCCGGAGATCGTCGATGCGCTCGCCCGCCATATTTCGGAAAGCCTGGACAATATCTCCGTCCCGGTCGGCGAAGACCCCGGGACATTCGATTTCGCAGCACTGGCCTTCACCAAGCTGCGGCGGACCAAGCCGAACCAGATTCTGCCCGGCTGGTAGGCAGGGTCAGGTATGCGGGTGATGAACGGCTGGCCCGACGCAACCGCCTTGACGCCGGCGCCCAACCGTTCCCCAATTGGCCGATGAGCGAAGCAGCATCCGAATCACGCACCAACGCCGCCGAATATACGGTGAGCGAGATTTCCGGCGCGCTGAAGCGCACGGTCGAGGACGTTTTCGGCAATGTGCGGGTGCGTGGCGAAATATCAGGCTATCGCGGGCCGCATTCCTCAGGTCATGCCTATTTCGCGCTGAAGGACGACCGCGCCCGGCTCGACGCCGTGGTGTGGAAAGGCACGATGAGCCGGCTGAAATTCCGTCCCGAAGAGGGCATGGAGGTGATCGCCACCGGTAAGCTCACCACCTATCCCGGCAAGTCCAACTACCAGATCGTCATCGACAATCTGGAGCCTGCCGGCGCCGGCGCGCTGATGGCGCTGCTGGAGGAGCGCAAGCGGCGGCTACAGGCCGAGGGTCTGTTCGACACCGGCCGCAAGCGGTTGCTGCCATTCATGCCGCGCATCATCGGCGTCGTCACCTCGCCGACAGGGTCCGTCATCCGCGACATCATCCACCGCATCAAGGACCGCTTTCCGCTGCACATCCTGGTCTGGCCGGTGCGTGTTCAGGGCGAGACGTCAGGCACGGAAGTGACTGCTGCGGTCAACGGCTTCAACGCGCTGGCATGGGATGGCGCCGTCCAGCGTCCCGATCTGTTGATCGTGGCGCGTGGCGGCGGCAGCCTCGAAGACCTCTGGGGCTTCAACGACGAGGCGCTCGCCCGCGCGGTTGCTGCTTCCGGCATTCCGGTGATCTCGGCTGTCGGCCACGAGACCGACTGGACGCTGATCGATCTCGTTGCCGATGTGCGGGCGCCGACACCAACGGGTGCAGCCGAAATCGCCGTGCCGGTGAAGGCCGATCTCGAAGCAACGCTTGCCAGCCTCGGTGCACGGCTGAAAGCGGCGGTCCTGCGCAATTTCGAGCGCAAAGGGCAGGCTGCCCGTGCCGCCGCCCGGGCTCTGCCCTCGCCCGATCAATTGCTGGCGCTGCCGCGCCGACGCCTCGATGAGGCGACATCCAGGCTCGGCCGGGGCCTGTTGGTCTCCACCGAACGCAAGCGTGCAAGGTTTTTTGCCGTAAAGCTGACACCGGCAATGCTGTCGCAGCGCATTGCCGAGGCGCGGCGCACCAACGAACGCAATCTTTTGCGAGCACAAGGGGCATTGCGCACGTTGGCAAGAGCCCGGCGTGCGGAGCTTAACCGAGCGGCGGATCAATTGCCAAAATGTGCCAGGGCATCGCTGCAGCGGCACAAGCAGCAACTGGCCATGCTGCAAGGCCGCATCACGATCGAGCCGACGGCACGGCGGCAACGCGTGCAGAGGGATTTGCTGACAGCTTTGACAAGACGCGGCACGCAAGCAGTGGTGCTCAGGCTGGAGCGTTTGCGCGGCCGTGTCGTCCAGGCCGACAGGCTGATGGCAACACTGTCGCACAAGGCCGTCCTGGCGCGCGGCTTTGCGCTGGTGAGGGATGCGGATGGCGCGGTGATCAAGCAGGCTGCCGATGTGGCGTCGGGAATGGCGCTTTCGCTCGAGTTCGCCGACGGCGTCGCCGATGCGGTGGCGATCACCGGCACGGCAAAACCGAAAGCCGTAGCCAAGCCGGCGGCCAAGGCCAAAGAGCCCGGCAATCAGGGATCCCTGTTCTGACACCATGACCAACAATCCGCATCATCTGACAACGCCCTCAGGCAAACCGCGCGCGCGAAATTTCGGCATCGGCTTCGACGGGCGGCCCGGACCGTTTAACGCGATCACCGATGTGCCCGGCGTCGCGGTCGGTTATGCGACGCTGATTTCGGGCGATGGCGCGCTTGTCGTCGGCGAGGGACCGGTGCGCACCGGCGTGACCGCGATCCTGCCCAGACCGCTGGCGGATCTCGCCACCCCGGTCTTCGCCGGCATCTTCAGCCAGAACGGAAACGGCGAACTGACCGGCTCGCACATCGTCGAGGAAACCGGCGCTTTCAACTTCCCGATCACCATCGCCAACACGCATTCCTGCGGTGTTTCGCGCGACGGCACGCTGCGCTGGATGCAAAGCGTGCTGCCGGCGGCACTCGACAGCGGCTGGGGGCTGCCGGTGGCGGCGGAGA
This sequence comes from Mesorhizobium sp. M0011, assembly GCF_040324155.1. NCBI lineage: Bacteria > Pseudomonadati > Pseudomonadota > Alphaproteobacteria > Hyphomicrobiales > Phyllobacteriaceae > Mesorhizobium > Mesorhizobium sp. M0011. Next base: position 120,140 of record NZ_JAMYVQ010000011.1, read on the forward strand.
CCTATGACGGCTTCCTCAACGACATCAACGGTCACCATTTGACGTCAGCGCATGTTGCGCAGGCCCTCGACGGCGCCGCCGGCGGACCGATCGAGGAAGGCAGCGTCGGCGGCGGTACCGGCATGATCACTTTCGGCTTCAAGGCCGGCTCCGGCACCGCATCGCGCATCGTCGAATGGCACGGCCGTGCCTACACCGTCGGCGCCTTCGTGCAGTCTAATTTTGGAAAACGGCGCAATATCACCATTCGCGGCCTGCGCGTCGGGCCGGAACTCGTCGAGCCGGCGGTCCGCGAAGGCACACCGCGTGCTGAAAAGGGCTCGATCATTGCCGTCGTCGCCACCGACGCACCGTTCCTGCCGCATCAGATGAAGCGGCTGGCCCGCCGGGTGCCGCTCGGCGTCGCCATGACCGGCGGCTTCGGCTATCACAGCTCAGGCGACATTTTTATCGCCTTCTCAACCGCCAATGCGAGCGCGGCGCTGGCGCCCTCCGGCCGCACCGCCAGCGCCGATTTTATTCCGGACACCGATATCGATCCGTTTTTCGATGCGGTGATCCAGACCGTCGAGGAAGCAATCCTCAACGCGCTGGTTGCCAATGACGATATGACCGGACGCGACGGAAATTTCGTGCCGGCGCTGCCGAAGGCGTGGCTGAAGGAAAAGTTTGGCTGAAGACAAAAACGCGGGCCAGAAGCCCGCGCTATGCGATCATTCCGCGGCTTTTCTGGGGGGCTGCTGGCTTTCCTCGGCCTCGGCGGCTTCCTCAAGCCGGGATGCGATAAGTTCCTGGATATCGCCGACTTCTTCCTGGATGTCCTCCAGCGGGATGCCGACCTCGGCCGCCTCGGCAGCGCACTCCTTGGCCAGGGTTTCGGCCTGCTTGTCGATCCTTGCCTGGGAGGACTGGCAATGGACCTTTTCGCCGATCCATCCCCGCAAGAATTCGATGGCGTGTTCACTCATACTGCTGTTCCCTGGCGGCAAAGCCGGTTGGTAATCATAAACGTCGACATCCCGCAAAGGATGCATGTCCCCATTCCAGCCGAGTCGCGACCAGCCGGCAAGCCAATGCCGTCCAAGGTCCACAGAGCCATAGGAAATCGAGGGGTCAAGAGCATTTTCTGATTCTGGAGGGGTCGGTACCGTTGGCTGGGTCACACCCAGCGCTGCGCGACTGTTTCTATTTGCTTTTTTCCGGTTTCCGAGCCGATTTCCGTCACAATAGATGGCGCAACACACTACACATTCACAGTTGCTTCGAGGTGCTGCCCTCGGGCGCGCGGGTCGAAGCCGCCGCTATATAGTGACATCCTCCTGCAATGTCGACTCCGCTCGCCATGCTGCTTCTTTCCGCCGCGCCGAAGGCTCCACAACGGACCAAGAGCAAGTGACGATGGACGCGAACGGGGTGGAGCAAGCCCCGGCGGAATCGTTCAGACGTGCACAGCCACCACCGCCGCGCAGTCGCCGGCCTTGACCAGCCCGGGGAAATGCCGCGCCGCCAGCATGCCCGACATTTTTGCCTGGATCTCCTGCGGGGCGATGCCGGTGCGGCCGGTGGAATGGATGCGCGCCAGCACCGCGCCCTTTTCGACGGGTTCACCGAGATCGACCATGGTTTCGATCATGCCGTCATCTTCGGCGAAGGAGAAACAATCGCCTGATGGCATATCCAACCACTGGGTTGAGGTCTTCTCCACCGCACCGGCGACAATGCCGGCGTGGCGCAGCACGTTGAGAATGCCGTGCCGCGCGATCCGCACGGTTTGCGCGCGCGACGTGCCGCCGCCGCCAAGCTCGGTGCTGACGAAGACCTTGCCCATCTCCTCGGCTGCCGTGTCATACATGCCGACGGCGTCGATCTCGATCATGCGCATCGAGAACGGAGCGGCGAAGGCCGCGACCGCGTCGAAGGCTTTCTGTTCCAGCGCCTTGTCGGGCAAAGTATGCGCGGCGCAGAACGGCACGAAGTCCAGCGTCTTGCCGCCCGAATGGAAGTCGAACACGATGTCGGCGCGCGGAAGCAGCTCACGCTGGAAATAATCGGCGATCTTCTCGGTCACCGTTCCGTCCGGCCGGCCGGGAAAGCTGCGGTTCATGTTGCCCTTGTCGATCGGCGACGTCCGCGTGCCGGCGCGGAAGGCCGGATAGTTCATCGCCGGCACGATGATGATCGTGCCACTGACATGTTTCGGATCAAGCGTCCTGGCGAGATCGTAAAGCGCCAGCGGTCCCTCATACTCGTCGCCATGGTTGCCGCCGGAAAGCAGAGCTGCCGGCCCGTTGCCGTTGCGGATGACGCAGATCGGGATCATCACCGAGCCCCACGCGGAATCGTCGCGGCTGTAAGGCAGACGCAGGAAACCATGCTGGACGCCGTCGCGGTCAAAATCGACGGTCGGCGCGATGGGCGACGGGCGAATACTGGACATCGGGCTCAATCCTTCACCACCAGCTTGCGCGGCACATTGGCCAGGCACTCTACACCGGTTTCGGTGATCAGGATGGACTCGGTGATCTCCAGTCCCATCGTTTCCAGCCACAGGCCGGTCATGAAATGGAAGGTCATGCCGGGCTTGAGTTCGGTGCGGTCGCCGGGACGCAGGCTCATCGTGCGCTCGCCCCAGTCCGGCGGATAGGACAGCCCGATCGAATAGCCGGTGCGGTTGTCCTTGATGATGCCGTATCGCTTGAGGACACCGAAGAAGGCGTTGGCAATGTCCTCGCAGGCGTTGCCGGGTTTCGCCGCGGCCAGCCCCGCTTCCATGCCTTCCAGCGTCGCCTTCTCGGCATCAAGGAATTCCTGCGTCGGCTTGCCGAGGAAGACGGTGCGCGACAGCGGGCAGTGATAGCGGTTGTAGCAGCCGGCAATCTCGAAGAAGGTGCCCTCGCCCCGCTTCATCGGTCTGTCATCCCAGGTCAGATGCGGCGCCGAGGCATCGGCACCCGACGGCAGCAGCGGCACGATCGCCGGATAATCACCGCCGATACCGTCGACGCCGCGCGTGCCGGCATCATAGATTTCGGCAACGAGATCGCATTTGCGCATGCCGACCTCGATCTTGTCGAAGATGCGCTGGTGCATCGCTTCGACGATGCGGGCCGCCTTGCGCATATAGTCGATCTCGGTCGGGCTCTTCACCGCACGCTGCCAGTTGACCAGCGCGGTGGCATCGACAAAGCGGGCATTGGGCAAATGCTTCTGCAGCGACGCGAAGGCGGCCGCCGAGAACCAGTAATTGTCCATTTCGACGCCGACTGTCAGCTTGCCCCAGCCGCGATCCGCAAGCACGCTGGCCAAAAAATCCATCGGGTGGCGCTCGGTCGACTGCACATAGTGGTCGGCATAGCCGACGATGTTGTCATGCGCGAGATAGGCGGTGCGCTTGGCGCCGTTGGCGTCCTGGCCGCGCCCGTACCAGACCGGTTCGCCCGATGGCGGCACGATAACCGCCTGATGCACATAGAACGACCAGCCGTCGTAGCCGGTCAGCCAGGCCATGTTGGAAGGATCGCTGATAACAAGAAGATCGACGCCCTTCACCTCCATGGCTTTGCGTGTCTTCGCGAGGCGATCCGCGTATTCGCCGCGCGAGAATCTCAGGTTCGGTTGCATTGTTCTTGGTCCTCGTTTGTTGGGCCTTGCGGCCGGTATCAGCTTTCGAAAATGGTTCCCGCCTTCACCACCCGCGCGCGGTCTCGAGCGAGCGTGGCGATCGCCGTGTCCTGGACGCCAGTGCCGGTGAGGTCGGCGATGGTGATGTCGCTGGCCGAGCGCCGGCCATGTTTTTCGCCGGCGATGATCTGGCCGAGTTCGGTCACCTCCGCATCTCCAGCCATCACACCCGCCGCGATGGCATGGTGCAGCTCACCCAGCCGCCGCGTCTGGCGGGCGCTGTCGGCGACATAGAGATCGGCCATGCGCAGGATTGCCGGCGCGATCTCATTCTTATGCTCGGCGTCGGAGCCCATCGCGGTGATGTGCTGGCCGGCGGTAACAAACCCCGCCTTGATCAGCGGCTCGGTTGACGGCGTGGTGGTGACGATGATGTCGGCGCCGACAACCGCGTTTGCCGCGTCGGGCTCGGCACGCACGGCGATGCCGAGCTTTTCGCGCAGGGCTCCGGCGGTCGCCTCGGCCTTTGCCGCATCGCGCGCCCAGATGCGCGCCTCGGCAATCGGCCGCACCAGCATGAGGGCTTCCAATTGCAATCCGGCCTGGACGCCGGCGCCGAAGATCGCGGCAACGGACGAGTCCTGCCGCGACAGATGTTTGGCGGCGACGGCGCCGGCGGCAGCCGTGCGGACGTCGGTGAGATAGCCATTGTCGAGCAGCAGCGCTTCAACCAGGCCGGTCTTGGCTGACAGCAGCACCATCATGCCGTTGACGCTGGGCAGGCCGAGCTTCGGATTGTCGAAGAAGCCGGGGCTGATCTTGATGGCGAAACCGTCAATGCCAGGCACATAGGCGGTCTTCACGTCGACCTCGCCGCGATGCTCGGGAATGTCGAGCCGCAGGATCGGCGGCATCGCCACCGGCAGGGTAGCGAGCGCGCGGAAAGCGTTTTCAATGCAGGCGACGGCATCGAGATCGAGTGTCACGATCGCCCGCAACTCTTTCTCGGTAAGGATGGTCATCCGGCTCATGCGGCGCGCTCCGGAGTGGCAAGCTCTGCAAAGGACAGCGTTCTGTCACACCCCCCTCTGTCCTGCCGGACATCTCCCCCGCAAGGGGGGAGATTGGACTTCATCTTTGCCTTCGCCAATCTCAGACGCCGCAAGAAAAGCGGCAGCATCGAAGCTGCCGATCTCCCCCCTTGCGGGGGAGATGTCCGGCAGGACAGAGGGGGATGTGAAGAAACTCGGCGTGAAAGACGTTTCATCCGGCGCGACCCGCATTTATCGAAGTGTCACCGCAGACGATTTTCCGATGCAGCTCCATATCAATGTTTCGGCCAGAAAGAAGCACAACCACCGGCCCGTTCGCCGTAATCTTGCCGGCGAGCAGTGCGGCGATACCGACCGCGCCGGCGCCCTCGACGATTTCGCGCTCCTGCGCATAGGCGTGGCGGATACCGGCGGCGATCTCGTCTTCACTAAGCAGGATGACATCGTCGAGCAGGTCGCGGCACATGGCGAAGGTCAGCCGGTTGTCGAGGCCGATGCCGCCGCCGAGCGAATCCGCCAGCGTCGGCAATTCTTCCACCAGCACCGGCTGGCCCGCATCGAGGCTGGCCTTCATCGCCGCGCCACGCGCCATCGAGACACCGACGACTTTTGTCCGGGGGCTGACGCCTTTGATGGCTGTAGCAACCCCTGATGCGAGCCCACCGCCGGAGATCTGGGCCAGAACGAGGGCGGCATCCGGGACCTGCTCGATCATCTCAAGCCCGAGCGTGCCTTGCCCGGCGATAATGTCCGGATGGTCGAAGGGCGGCAGCATCACCAGCCCCTCTTGCGCGACCAGCCGATCGACCTCCTGTTGGGCATCGTCCTGGCTGTCGCCGACGATGCGGACCTCCGCGCCAAGCCGGCGGATCTCGTCGAGCTTGTTGCCGGGCACCAGGCGCGACATGCAGATCACGGCGCGCATGCCCTCAAGCTTCGCCGCATGCGCCAGCGCGCGGCCGTGATTGCCGGTCGAGGCCGCGACCACGCCCCGCGCCTTCTGTTCGGCGTTCAACGAGGCGACGGCGTTCGAGGCGCCGCGCAGCTTGAAGCTGCCGGTGGTCTGGCGATGCTCGAGCTTGAGGTGAACGGGGACGCCGAACTGTTCCGAGAGGCTGTGGGACAAGACGGTTGGCGTGCGCTCGACTTTACCAGCGATACGCTCACGGGCGGTACGGATGTCGGTGAGAATGACGGCGGGCATCACGAAACGCCCCCCTCTGGCCTGCCGGCCATCTCCCCCTCAAGGGGGGAGATTAGCGGCTGCAACACCTTCGCCAATTGTCGATGTTGCAGGAAGAGCGGTGACGCATGAACTGCCAATCTCCCCCCTTGAGGGGGAGATGGCCGGCAGGCCAGAGGGGGGTGCTCGCTCACACTGGACATAATCTTACTGAACCAACGGCAACGTCATCAGCCGCCCGAACTCAGGATGCGGCGCCTCATCCCCGCACAATCTCAGACAATTCCAGGCGGTCGCCTGGTTGCTGGTCACCACGGGACGTCCAATAGAATTTTCCATGCCGGTGACCGCGAGGGCGCTACGCAGCGCCGTGCACGACACGAACAGCGCATCGGCGCTGGCGTCGGTCGCTTCCCGCGCAAGATCGACAAGCGTTGCCGGTGCGATGCGCGCCATCTCGCGGTCGTCCTCGAAACCGAGGCAGGTGAAGCTGACGATCTCGAAGCCGCGTGCCGCAAAATAGGCGGCCATCGGCCTGGATGTCTCGACCGTGTAGGGAGTGAGGATGCTGAGCTTGTTTGCGCCCAGCGCACGCAGCCCGCGCACGCCCGCCATCGGCGGTGTGACTACCGGAACGCCGGGCTTTGCGACCTGGATCGCCGCCTCGATCTCGGCATCGCCGATCACCACCGAGGCCGAAGTGCAGGAATAGCAGATGGCATCGAGCTTCTCGTCCGGCAGGATCAGAGCCGCGCCCGCCGTCAGCGCCGGCTGCATCTTGCGCAGGTTTTCGGGCGTCGTCGGGTTGGCGTAGGGAATGCGCGCGACATAGACGCCGACCCGCTCGCCCGCCACCATGCGGCGGAAATCCGGTTCGCTGGTATGGTCGGTGGCCAGGATAATCAGGCCGACGCGCCGCTCCAGCGGGCGCGCATCCAGCGCCGGCCGCTTCGGATAGACCTTGATCTCGGGCAAGGGTTTCATCGGCTACCTCTCGATCTTGCCGTAGCGGCGTTCCAGCCAGCGCAGCAGCATGACCGAAAACAGACTGATGACCAGGAAGAAGGCACCGACCAGCGTGATCGGTTCGATATAGCGATAGTAGGTGTTGGCGACGCTTTTGGCCTGGTTCATCAGCTCCAGCACAGTGATCGCCGACAGCAGCGGCGTTTCCTTGAACATGGCGATGAAATAATTGGCGAGCGCCGGTATCATCGGCGGGATAGCCTGCGGAATGATGATGTTGGTCCAGGTCTGCGTGGCGCTCAGATTGCACGCCTTGGCCGCTTCCCACTGGCCGCGCGGCACATTGTCGATGCCGGCGCGATAAACTTCCGCCGTGTAGGTGCCGTAGTGCAGCCCGAGGCCGATGACACCGGCTACCAGCGGCGGCAGCAGGATGCCGATGTCGGGCAGCACGTAGAAAATGAAATAGAGCTGCACCAGCAGCGGCGTGCCACGGATGAATTCAGCCGCCCAGCCGACCGTGCGCGACAGCGCCTTGTTGGGCGAGCGGCGCGCAAGCGCAATGCCAAGCCCGACGATCGCCGCCAGCACCGAGCCGAGCAGCGTCGCCAGGATGGTGATCTTCACCCCCTGGATCAGCGTCGGCATGATTTCCCAGACGAAGTTCCAATCCCACTCCATCAGCAAGCCCAATTTATCAGAAGGGAATTGGCCATCAGGCACGCACCCCATCGAGGCCGCGCGCCATGCGTCGTTCCAGCGAGCGCACGCCCCACGAGATGAGCAGGGCGAGGACGAAATAGATGATCAGGATGGTGGTGAACGGCACCAGGGTGTTGCCGGTCTGGGCGCGCACCACCTGCGCCTGGAAGGTCAGGTCGGTGAGCGAGATCAGCGACACCACGGCGGTCGCCTTGAGCAATTCGATGGCATTGTTGCCAAAAGTCGGCAGCATCACCAGCAGCGCCTGCGGCAGGATGATGTGGCGCATGCCTTGCCAGCGGCCGAGATTGAGCGCTGTGCAGGCCTCATACTGTTCGCGGCCGATCGACTGGATGGCGCCACGCACCACTTCGGCGGCATAGGCGCCGACATTGAGGCCGAGCGCCAGCACGCCGGCCTGCAACGGGGTCAGCGAAATGCCGATGAAGGGCAGCACGAAATAGGCCCAGAACAACTGCACGAAGATCGAGGTGCCGCGGAAGAATTCGATATAGGCGGTAGCCAGCGCGCGCAGCACGAAGAAACGCGACAGCCGCCCCATTCCGGCAAGAAAGGCCATGAACAGCGCAAGCACCGACCCCATCAGCGTCAGCTCGATGGTGACAAGCGCTCCCTGCAATATCAGGCCGAAATAGCCGGACCACTGGGTCATCTAATGTACTGTTCCACCTGGACGTTTGGTCGAAGCCCCCTCACCCGGCCTCCGCTACGCTCGGCCGACCTCTCCCCGGCGGGGAGAGGAGACCACCAGCGTCGGCGCCAGCCTCTTCTCCCCAGCCGGGAGAAGGTGGCCCGAAGGGCCGGATGAAGGGGTCTTCCTTACTTCACTTCGCCGCGCAGAGCTTGTCGCGGCTGGTCGACATCGCGGCCGCCGCCGAGAAGCCGTAGGGCTCGATGATCTTGGCGAACTCGCCTGATTTCTTCATCTTGGCCAGTTCTACGTCGAAGGCGTCGCGCAGTGCCTCGTCGCCCTTCTTGAAGGCGGCGCCGTCGCAATAGACCGGTGCGCCCTGCACCGGAGCGATGACTTCGAGGTTCGGATCGTTGGCCTTCTTGACCAGATCATTGATCGACAGGACGGGCAGCGAATAAGCGTCGATGCGGCCATCCTGAAGCATCTTCACGCCGCTCTGGCCATCCGGCACGACGATGACGCGATCGCGTGGCACGCCGGCATTGAGGGCGAGCTTCTCCTCGGTGCCGCCGCCCGGCGCACCGATGGTCGCAGTCGTATCCTTGGCGACATCCTCATAGCTCTTGAAGCCCTTCGGATTGCCCTTCTTCACCAACATCGCCTCGGCATCGCAAAGCACCGGCTCGGAATAGACGACGGCGGCGCAGCGTTCCGGCTTCATGAACAGGCCGGCGGTGACGACATCGAAGCGACCGGCCTGCAGGCCAGGGATCATGGCGCCATATTCGGAGATCGAAGCGGCGACGTCGGCGACGCCGAGCCGCTTGAATATCTCGCGGGCCACATCAGGCGCGGCACCCGAAACCTTGCCGTCGGCGGCGACCGCCGTATAGGGCGGCTCGTTGGCGATGGCGAGGCGGGCGAAACCTTGCGCCTTGAGCTGTTCGAGCTTGCTGTCATCGGCCGAACCCACGTTCGAGGCGGCCAGCACCGCCGCCAACGCAAGGCTGGCGACGCCAGCCAGAATGCCAAGTTTTTTCATTGTTCCCAACTCCTTGTTTCTTGTCTTGCTTTGTTACGAGGCGGCTCTCGCCACCTCGGGACGACTTCGTCGCCTTGGGCATTGCGGTCAGACGCGATGTCCGGCCGCGATGATCTTCTTCAGGAAGCCTTGCGTGCGCTCCTGCTTGGGATTGCGGAAAATCTCGTCGGGCTTGCCCTCCTCGACGATCCTGCCACGATCGAAGAACAGCACCCGGTCGGCGAAATCATGGGCAAAGCCCATCTCGTGGGTGACCAGCAGCATGGTCATGTCGGTCTCGGCGGCAAGCTTGCGCATGACGTTCATCACCTCCTCGACCAGCTCCGGATCGAGCGCCGACGTCACCTCGTCGAACAGCATGATCTTTGGCGACAGCGCCAGCGCCCGGGCGATCGCCACGCGCTGCTTCTGGCCACCGGACAACTGCGCCGGCATGCTCTTGGCCTTGTCGGCCATGCCGACCATTTCGAGCAGTTCCATCGCCCGCTTTTCGGCGGCGGCACGCGGCGTGCCCTTGGTCAGCATCGGCGCCAGCGTGACATTGTCCATGACGCATTTGTGCGGAAACAGGTTGAACAGCTGGAAGACCATGCCGATCTTCTGGCGCATCCTTGTCAGATGCCGCTCATCAGCGGACAGCAACTGTCCGTTGCGCTCCATGTGGTAGAGTTGCTCGCCGTCGATCTGGATATGACCGCCATCGATACGCTCCAGTGTCATCAGGATGCGCAGAATCGTTGTCTTGCCCGAGCCCGACGGGCCGATCAGTGCCAGCTTTTCGCCAGGCATGACCTGCATCGACAGGCCGTCCAGCACTTTGAAAGTGCCGAAGCTCTTCGAGATGCCGTCGATCTTGATGATGGGCGCTGATGCGGACAAATAAATTCCCCGTGCTGGAGAAGCCTGTGCCCTTAACGATGCGGAACGCGCCAAATCATGTCAATTGGGAAAATAATATCATGACAATATTTCCGATTCCGCACAATTCTTGAGCAACCAGTGCCGAAGAGTGCGCCGGGATTCGGGTCAGGCCGAGCCGAGAATGGGAGCCTCCGAGAACCGGAACGGAGCGTACTTTTCGTACGTGAGTACCGGAAGCGCAGGAGGCTGCCTTTCGCAGGCCGGCATCACCCGGATAGCGGCGCACTCGCTAGATAGCGAGCAGCAGGTGCTCGGGATCGCCAAGCAGCAGCTTGGTGACAACGCCGAGGCCGGCGCGCAGTTCCCCCTCGGTGGTCGAACCCAGCGAGATACGCACCGCCGGATGCCACGGCGCAGCCGAAATACGGAAGGACGTGCCGGGTGCAATCGCCACACCCTGCAGGCGGGCCTGGGCGACAAAGCTTTCCTCGGCGCGGTCGGCCGGCAGTTGCAGCCAGACATGCAGCCCGTCTCGCCGGGCGCGATAGCCGACCCCCGCCAGCACTTGCGCTGCAATATCCTGCCGGCGCCGCAAAGCCGCGCGCTGCCAGTGGACAAGCTCCATCGCCGTCCCGTCGGTCACCCATTTTGTGGCGATCTCGGCCACCAGCGGCGTCGCCATCCAGTTCGAAACCAGATGCCGGTTGGCGACGGCGGCGACATAGCGGTCGGGTGCGACGAGATAGCCGATGCGCAGCCCGGGCACGGTGATCTTGGTGAAGGAGGTGACGTAGAGCGTGCGCTCCGGCGCGAACGCGGCAACCGGCGGCGGCCGGTCTTCGACCAGCGGACCGAGCACATCGTTCTCGATGATGGCGATGTCGTGCTTGCGCGCGACCGCGGCGATTTCTTCGCGCCGCCGCGCATCCATCAACGTCGCCGTCGGGTTGATCACCGAGGGCTGCACGAAGACCGCGCGGATGTCGGAAATCCGGCAGGCTTCGTCCAGCGCTTCCGGGATCAGGCCGTTGTCGTCGATCGGCAGGCCTTCCAGGTTGAAGCCGAGATAGCGTGCCAACGGCACCAGCGTATGGTGGCCGATCGCCTCGGTGGCGACCGTCGAGCCCGGCGGGGCGACACTCATCAGCGCTACCGTCATGCCGGCGGTGGCGCCGTTGGTCAGGCTGATGTTCTGCGCGGAGGTGTCGAGACCGCACAGTTTCAGCCATTCGACCGCCACCGCGCGGTGGCGCGGAAACACCATGTTGGGCCGAAACGACAGTGCCGAACTCGACGGCAGGTTCTCGGCCAGCCAGCCCAGCGCCTGCTTCAGCCGCTCCAGATGCATCGGCTCGCAGACCGGCTTCAGGATCGACAGATCGATGACTTCGCCGAGCCGCTCCGGCAGATAGGGCGGTTCCGGCTCGCGGCGCTGCGTCTGGACGAAGCTGCCGCGGCCGATCTCGCCCGAAATCAGCCCGCGGCGGATCAATTCCTCATAGGCGCGGCTCACCGTCTGCACAGAAAGCTTGAGGTCGTCGGCCAGACGTCGATGGGTCGGCAGCCGCGCGCCATTGGCGAGGCGCCCGTCATGGATGGCGCGCGCGAACTGGTCGGCCAGCGATTGATAGGCCGGGCGCCGGATGAGCGCGGGATCGGGTTGCCACAATGTCATGACTTATTAGAGATCGAAATCAGTGCAATTGACAATCGAAATAATGCGCCGTCATGGTACTCGGACGAAAAGTGAGCTCTGATGACATCCGCGAAACTCGACCCGATCGACCTGAAAATCCTCGACGCCATCCAGCGCGACGGACGCATCACCAAGTTGGCGCTGGCCGAGCAGGTCGGCCTGTCGCCGACGCCGTGCTGGATGCGGCTGCGCAAGCTGGAGAAGGCCGGCATCGTCTCGGGCTATCACGCCAGGATCGCCATGCGCGTCGTCGCACCCGTTGCCACCGTGCTGATGGAGGTGACGCTGGCAAACCACCGCCAGGCCGATTTCGACCGCTTCGAGCGCGTCATCCGCGATGTTCCCGAGATCGTCGCCTGCTGGTCTGTCGGCGGCGGCGTCGACTATGTGGTGAAGGTGATGGCGCGCGACATCGACGCCTATCAGCGGCTGGTCGATGGCTTGCTCGAACGGGAAATCGGCATCGACCGCTACTTCACCTACATCGTCACCAAGACGGTGAAGGACGAGATCGCGCTGCCCATAGCCGACCTGCTGCCGGCGTCGGCTTAAGGCGGAGAGATCATCTGTCGGGGCGGGACAAAAGAGAGAGTCTCTCTCCTTCGAGGCATCCAAACAGCCTCTCTATCTGCATCGGGCGGATAGTCTTCCCGCATCAGTCCGAACCGGGAGGCTTTGACCATGTCCGCGCATTTCGCCCGCTCGCATCGCCATGAAGCGCTCGACCGCCTGACCGACCGCCGGCTGCTGCGTGAACTCGCCTATGTCGATGGCCACTGGACGGCAAGCGAAGCCGCTGAAAGCTTCGAGGTCACCGATCCGGCCACCGGCACGACTGTCGCTTTCGTCGCCGCGCTAGATGCACGGCAGACGACAAAGGCGATCGATGCCGCCGCACGCTCCTTTCCGGCATGGCGGTCGCTGTTGCCGCAGGAGCGCTCCAAAATCCTGCGCAAATGGTTCGAGTTGATCATCGGCGCCAAGGATGATCTGGCTCTGCTGATGACGCTGGAACAGGGCAAGCCGCTGCAGGAATCGCTGGGCGAGATCGACTACGCCGCCTCTTTCATCGAGTGGTATGCCGAGGAAGCAAAACGCCTGAACGCCGAGAGCGTCACCAGCCATCTGCCGAACGCCGAAATGATCGTGCGGCGCGAGCCGCTCGGTGTCGTCGGCATCGTCACGCCGTGGAACTTTCCGTCGGCGATGCTGACCCGCAAGGCTGCGGCAGCCCTTGCCGCCGGCTGCACCATCATTGCGCATCCGTCCTCGGAAACACCGCTGTCGGCGCTGGCGCTGGCCGAACTCGGTGAGCGCGCCGGCCTGCCCGCAGGCGCCTTCAACATCGTCACCGGCAAGGCTTCGACCATCGTCGGGCGGATGTGCGAAGATCCGCGCGTCCGTGCCATGAGTTTCACCGGCTCGACCGAGATCGGCAGGCTGATCGCCGCGCAAAGTGCGCCGACCGTGAAAAGGCTGGTGATGGAGCTAGGCGGCCACGCGCCGCTGATCGTCTTTGCCGATGCCGATCTGGACAAAGCGGTTGATATCGCCATCGGCGCCAAATTCGCCACGTCGGGCCAGGACTGCCTCGCTGCCAACCGTATCTATGTCCAGCGTCCGATCTACGATCGGTTCTGTGCCGCCTTCGCCAAGCGCATCGAGACGTTGCGGACCGGCAATGGCCTTGCTGATAGCACCGACATCGGCCCGCTGATGCACGAGCGCGCCGTCAAGAAGGTCGAGGAACAGGTCGCCGATGCCATCGCTCACGGCGCGCGCTGCCTCACCGGGGGCAAGCGGCACCAGGCTGGCCCGCTGTTCTACCAGCCGACGCTGCTGGCCGACGTCACCGACGAAGCACTGATCATGCGCGAGGAGACTTTTGGTCCGGTGGCCGCCGTGACGCCGTTCGACAGCGAGGCCGAAGTGATCGCCCGCGCCAACGCCACCGAATATGGCCTCGTCGCCTATGTCGTGACCGAGAATGGTGGCCGGCAGCAACGCATGGGCCGCGCCCTCGACTACGGCATGGTCGCCATCAACCGCGTCAAGATCACCGGCGCGCCGATCCCGTTCGGCGGCGTCAAGCAATCGGGCATCGGGCGCGAAGGCTCGCGCCACGGGCTCGAGGCCTTCACCGGTCTAAAATATCTCTGTCTCGATGTAGCTTAAGCTGCGCCGGAATCACCCTTTTGTCAGGAGTCAAAAGAATGCTCGACCAGTCCAACGAACTCGCCGCCTGGGATCGCGACCACTTGTTCCATCCCTCGACGCATATGGGCACGCATGCGCGGGGCGAAAGCCCGACGCGCATCATGGCCGGCGGCGAAGGCGTCACCGTCTGGGACAACAATGGCAGGAAGAGCCTCGATGCCTTCGCCGGCCTCTATTGCGTCAATGTCGGCTACGGCCGGCAGAAGATTTCAGACGCCATCGCCGCCCAGGCGAAGAACCTCGCCTACTACCACGCCTATGTCGGCCACGGCACCGAAGCCTCGATCACGCTCGCCAAGATGATCATCGACCGCGCGCCGCAAGGCATGTCGAGGGTCTATTTCGGCCTCTCAGGCTCGGATGCCAACGAAACCAACATCAAACTGATCTGGTACTACAACAACGTGCTCGGCCGGCCGGAGAAGAAGAAGATCATCTCGCGCTGGCGCGGCTATCACGGCTCGGGCGTGATGACGGGATCGCTGACCGGGCTCGACCTGTTCCACAACGCCTTCGACCTGCCGCGCGCGCCGATCCTGCACACCGAGGCGCCGTATTATTTCCGCCGCGCCGACCGCTCGATGAGCGAGGAGCAGTTTTCGCAGCATTGTGCCGACAAGCTCGAGGAGATGATCCTGGCCGAGGGACCGGAGACCGTCGCCGCCTTCATCGGCGAGCCGATCCTCGGCACCGGCGGCATCGTGCCGCCGCCGGCTGGCTACTGGGAGAAGATCCAGGCGGTGCTGAAGAAGTACGACGTGCTGCTGGTCGCCGACGAAGTGGTGACGGGCTTCGGCCGGCTTGGCACCATGTTCGGCTCCGACCACTACGGCATCAAGCCGGACCTGATCACCATCGCCAAGGGCCTAACCTCGGCCTATGCGCCGCTGTCGGGCGTCATCGTCGCCGACAAGATGTGGCAGGTTCTGGTGCAAGGCTCCGACAAGCTCGGCTCGCTCGGCCATGGCTGGACCTATTCGGCGCATCCGATCTGCGTTGCCGCCGGCGTCGCCAATCTCGAACTGATCGACGAAATGGACCTGGTGACCAATGACCGCGAGACCGGCGCCTATTTCCGCGCCGAACTGGCCAAAGCGGTCGGCGGCCACAGGAATGTCGGTGACGTCCGCGGCGACGGCATGCTGGCGGCGGTGGAGTTCGTTGCCGACAAGGACGACCGGGTGTTCTTCGACGCTTCGCTCAAGATCGGGCCGCAGGTGGCGACGGCGCTTGCCGCAAGCGGCGTCATCGGCCGCGCCATGCCGCAGGGCGACATTCTGGGCTTTGCGCCGCCGCTCTGCCTGACCCGCGAGGAAGCCGACATCGTCGTGTCGAAGACAGCCGATGCGGTCAAGAGCGTGTTTTCCAATCTCTGAGAGCGATCCATGAATGCCATGACCCAAACCGTCCCCGCCACCATGGCCGCCGTGCTGCTTACCGGGCACGGCGGACCGGAAAAGCTCGTGTACCGCAGCGATGTAAGAGTGCCTGCGCCTGCGCCAGGTGAAGTGCTGGTGAAAGTCAGCGCCTGCGGGATGAACAACACCGATGTCTGGGTGCGCCAGGGCGCCTATGGCACGGAAGAGGATGCTGCCGCCGTGTCGACGTGGCGGCGTCAGGGCAACACGCTGAGCTTCCCGCGCATCCAGGGCACCGACACCGCCGGGACCATCGCCGCCGTCGGCGAAGGCGTATCGCCGGGCCGTATCGGCGAACGGGTGATGGTCGATTTCTCGATCTACAACCGCGACGACGATTCGCTCGCCGACATCGACTATATGGGCCATGGCCGCGATGGCGGTTACGCCGAATACCAGGCGGTGCCGGCCGAGAACGCTCATGTCGTCGACACCGACATGAGCGATATCGAACTCGCCACCTTCTGCTGCGCCTACCTGACCGGTGAACAGATGCTGGAGCGCGCCGCGCTCAAGGCCGGCGAGCGCGTGCTGGTCACCGGCGCTTCGGGCGGTGTCGGTTCCGGCATCGTGCAGCTGGCGCGGGCGCGCGGCGCCATTCCCTATGCGATCGTCGGCAAAGGCAAGGAACAGGCGGTGCTCGACATCGGTGCCGAGGCCGTCATCACCCGTGGCGTCGCCGACCTGCCGCAAGCCGTGAACGAGGCGACCGGAGGCCAGCCGATCGACGTGGTCGCCGACCTCGTCGGTGGCGCCATCTTCAACGACCTGTTGCGTATTCTCAGGCCCGAGGGCCGTTACACTACCGCAGGCGCAATTGCCGGCCCGGTCGTCCAGCTCGATCTCAGGACCATGTATCTGAAGCAATTGCAGCTTCATGGCTCGAGCCAGGGCACGCGCGCCGATTTCCGCCGCATCGTTGGATATATCGAAGCGAAGAAAATCCGGCCGCTGGTCGGCGGCGTCTACAAGCTCTCCGATTTCCACCATGCGCAGGCCGATTTCATGGCCAAGGATTTCGTCGGCAAGCTGGTGGTGGTGCCGGATGCCATGTGGGGCTTGGCTGGCTGAACAACGCTCGTCTCAAGCGTGCTGGGCCGCTCTCAACAGCATGCCGAACAGGTCGCGCGGCTCGTCGGGGTCGGCCAGCATGTCGAGTTCCTGGTAGAGGCCGGTCGAGCGCAGCTGATCCCTGACATAGCGCAGTGCCGAAAAGTCCTCGATGGCGAAGCCGACCGAATCGAACAGCGTGATCTGGGTCGCATCGCGCCGGCCTTGTACGGCGCCCGACATCACCTGCCACAGCTCGATCACCTCATGATCCGGCGCAAGCTGCTGGATCTCGCCCTCGATGCGCGTCTGCGGCGGGTATTCGACGAAGATGTCGGAGCGCAGCAGGATGTCGCGATGCAGTTCGGTCTTGCCGGGACAGTCGCCACCGACCGCGTTGATGTGGACGCCGGAGCCGACCATGTTGTCGGTGAGGATGGTGGCGTACTGCTTGTCGGCGGTGACGGTGGTGATGATGTCGGCCCCTTCCACCGCCTCCTGCGCGGTTCCGCAGGCGACCATGTCGAAGCCGAGTCCGGCCAGATTGCGGATGCATTTTTCGGTGGCCTTGCGGTCGATGTCGTAAAGCCTCAGCCTGTCGACGCCGAGCAGCGCCTTGAAGGCCACCGCCTGGAATTCGGCCTGGGCGCCGTTGCCGATCAGCGCCATGCAGTTCGAGCCGGTCGGCGCCAGGTACTTGGCGGCCAAGGCCGACATCGCCGCCGTGCGCAGCGCGGTCAGGATGGTCATTTCAGACAGCAATACCGGATAGCCATTGTGGACATCGGCGAGCATGCCGAAAGCGGTCACCGTCTGGCGGCCCTCGCGCATGTTCTTGGGGTGGCCGTTGACATATTTGAAGCCGTAGACCTCGCCGTCGCTGGTCGGCATCAATTCGATGACGCCCTCGGCACTGTGCGAGGCAACGCGCGGTGTCTTGTCGAACAGTTCCCAGCGGCGGAAATCGTCCTCGATGTAGCCGGCGAGTTCGACAAGGAAGCGCTCGACGCCGATCTTCAGCACCAGCTTCATCATATGATCGACGCTGACGAACGGCACGATATTGAGATTGGGAATCATTTTTTCTTATCCTTGCCGCATGCAAACGGTCAGTCCTGGCGATGCGCGTTGTGCGTCTTCATCATCATCGCCAGCGCCGGATCGTTTTGCTCCAGCGCCGTGATGGCTTCGCTCGTGTCGTAGAGGCGCTCATCCTGCCCCATCTTGAACTTGGCTTCGAGCCGCCCGATCGGCAGGTCAAACCCTATGATATGCGGTATGCGCCGCTCCATGCCGCCTGGCCCCAGCTCGCGCATGCGCCAGCGATCGTCGCGATCTTTTTCCAGCACGTCGACAAGCTGCAAGAGATGCCGGGCGGTGGCGTGACCGTCGAGCGGAACCGGATGCCCATGACAATGCACGACGGCAAAGTTCCAGGTCGGCGCGCTGTCGCGCACCGGATTGCGCGGATACCAGGACGGCGAGATGTAGCCATGCGGGCCGTGGAAGATAGCGGCCGTCTCCCTGCCTTCGCTGATCAAGGTGCTGTGCGGATTGGCCCCGGCGAGATGCGAGACCAGCGTTCCGTTTTCACCACGCGCGCGATCGAGCACGAAGGGAAGATGCGAGACGACAAGGCCCTGCGGTCCCGCTGTCACCACCGTCGCGAAGGCCGCAGCCTCGATCAGGCCGAACACCTCGTCCGACGACAGCGGCGCAAATTCAGGCTTGGTATACATCAGGTCAGCTTCGCTGAGCGCGAACCGCCGGGATCAGGCCTTGCGGGCGAACCAGCAGCACGGCGATGACGCCTGACAGCACGATGGCGTCGCGATAAGGGGCGATCGCTCCCGGAAGCGTCGCCTGCAACAAAACCTCGATGATGCCGAGCAGAAAACCGCCGGCGACAGCACCGGGCAAGCTGCCCAGCCCGCCGACGACGGCGGCGATGAAGGCCTTCAGCACCGGCGTAAAGCCCATCAGCGGATCGACCGAGGCACGCTGCGCCACCCACAGCATGGCCGCCAGCCCGGCCAGCAGCCCGGAGAGCAGGAAGGCGGTGGCGATGATGCGGCTGGCCGGAATGCCCATCAGGCGCACGACGTCGAAATCTTCCGCCGCGGCGCGCATCGCCGTGCCCGTCACCGAGCGGCGCAGGAAGACTTCCAGCGCAATCAGCGCCAGTGCGGAGACGACGATGGAGATGCTGGGACCGACGCCGATGGTGAAATCGCCAAAGGAGAAGGCGCCCGTCATCCAGCCGGGCATGGCGACGGCCTGCGGCCGCGCCGAGATGCCGTTCTGGAAGACGACCTTCAGCAGGCTGGAGACGGCAAAGCTGGTCAACAGCAAGCTGGTGACGCTGGCGCCGCGCATCGGCCTAAACGCGATGCGCTCCATGGCGACAGCGGCGAGCGCGCCGCAGGAGACGGCGACGAGCACCGCCACAGGGAAGGGAAAGCCGAGCACCAGCGAGGCCAGAAGCGCGTAGCCCGACAGCGTCATCAGCTCGCCATGGGCGAAGTTGATCAAACCGACGATGGAAAAGACGATCGCCAGCCCGAGCGCCAGCAGCGCATAGACGCCGCCGAGGCTCACCGCATTGATGATCTGCTGCGCGATCATGCTTCTCAAGCTCCCAGATAGGCTTGGCGGACGAGGTCCGAGGAGGCGAGTTCTTTTGCCGTGCCCGACAGCACCACCTCGCCATTGGCGAGCACGACGGCGCGGTCGGCGATTTCGAGCGCCAGCGCCACATTCTGTTCGACAAGAAGGATGGTCAGGCCCTTGCGGCGCAGTTCGGCGATCAGGTCGAAGACGGTGTCGATCAGTTGCGGGGCAAGGCCGAGCGAGGGCTCGTCGAGCAGGATCATGCGCGGCTTGCCCATCAGCGCGCGGGCGATGGCCAGCATCTGCTGTTCGCCGCCCGACAGATTGCCGCCCTTGACGCGATGGTAGCGGCGCAGGATCGGGAACAACTCCAGCATCTCCTCCTCGCGCAGCCTTGCCTCGGCCGCCGGCTGATGCACCGCGCCGCCGAGACGCAGATTGTCGGCCACCGTCAGGCTGGCGAAGATACGGCGGCCTTCCGGCACCAGCGCGACGCCCTTGCGGGCGATCGCCTCCGGCGCCAGGCCGGTGATGTCGACACCGTCGAAGATCACCTTGCCGGACGCCGCCGGCACCAGCCCGGCGACGGCACCGAGCGTCGAGCTCTTGCCGGCGCCGTTGGCACCGACCAGCGCGATGATCTCGCCGCTGCCGACGGTGAGGTCGACGCGGCGCACCGCCTCGACTTCGCCGTACCGGATTTTCAGGGCTTCGACGCTCAGCATGACATCACGGCGCGGGAACGTCGGCAGCAAGAGGGATCAGGGTCTCGACGTGCTTGCCGTCGCCGCCCTCGTAGCGCATCAGCGCCACCGGCCGCAGCGGCATGCGGTCCGTGCCGGCATAGGTGATCTTGCCGGTGATGCCTTCGAAATCCTTGAGGCCGGCGATGGCGTCGCGGATCGCCTTCGGGTCGTCGGAGCCGGCCGTCTTGACCGCCTGGTCGAGGATCAGGCCGATCTCATAGCCATTGACTTCATAGGTCGATTCCGGTGCGTGGCCGGCATATTTGGTGAAGGCGGCGTTGAAGGCCTCGAGCTTGCTGCCCGGCTCGGCATAGCCGGCCGCGGTGTAGACGACGCCGTCGACCAATTTGCCGAGCGCCTTGATGGTCGGCGTGCCGATGGCATCGGCGCCATAGACCGGGATGGTGACGCCGGCGCCACGCAATTGCTGGATGAAGGCCGGGAAATCCGGCTCGTAGGCGGCCGTCATGATCAGGTCGGGCTTGTCGGCCAGGCCCTTGATGTTGGTGATCTCGGCGGAAAAGTCGGGCTGGCCCATGCTGAAGGTGCCGCGGCCGACAACGGCGCCGCCCTTCTTCTCGAACACCTTGCCGAAATATTCCGGCAGATTGGCGGTGTAGGTGGAGTCCGGCGAAGTCAGCAGGAACACCTTCTTCTTGCCTTCCGAGACGGCGAAGTCGGCGACCGCCGTCGCCTGCACATTGTCGGCCGGATAGGTGCCGAACATGACGTCGCCGACCGCGCCGGTGAGCACCGGGGCGGAGCCGCACAGCGTCAGGGTCGGAATGCCGAGCGGCTGGGTGAGCTGGCCGGCGGAAATCGAGGGGTCGGCATCGCAAGGCGTGATCATGATCTTGGCGCCGGCGTCGATCAGCTCCTGGGCGACAGTGGCGGTCTGCGCGGTGTCGGAGCGGGTGTCCTTGATCAGCAGCTTGACGGTGTATTTGCCGCCGAGCCCGCCCTTGGCGTTGAGTTCGTCGAGCGACATGCGCAGGCCGGCAAGTGCCGGCTGGTCGTAAGGGGCAAGGCCGCCGGTCTGCGCGGTCGCGGCACCGATGATGATCTCCTCGGCGCTGGCCGTCGAAACTGCGGCGATGCCGAACACGGCAGCGCACAGGGCGGCGCGATGGAGGCGATAGAGGCTTGGCATGTCGGTTCTCCTTCTGGATTTTTATGATTGGTTGTCGTTGCAGGTCATGCGGTCTGGTTTTCAGCTGTTGCGGTCTTGGCACGCGCCGTGCGGCTGCCGAGATAGGCGGCGATCACGGCGGGGTTCTTCTGGACGTCGCCGGGCGTGCCGTCAGCGATGACGCGGCCATGATCGATGACGACGATGCGCTCGCACAAATTCATCACCAGCCGCATGTCATGCTCGATAAGCACGACGCCGATGCGGCGCTCGGTGCGGACCGTCGATAGGATCGAGACCAGTTCGGCGGTCTCGACGGCGTTCATGCCGGCGGCCGGCTCGTCGAGCAGCAGGAAGCGCGGCTTCAACGCCAGGGCGCGCGCCACTTCCACCCGGCGGCGCTGGCCGTAGGCGAGCCTGGCGGCCGGCTGATCGGCAAATCTCTCCAGCCCCATGCGCGCAAGCTCGCTCATCGCCGCCGCCTCGGCATGGCCGAGATCAGGTTCCACCTGGCGTGCTGCGACAACGACATTTTCGAGCACCGTCATGTGCGGAAAAACGCGGATGTTCTGGAAGGTGCGGGCAACGCCGGAGCGGGCGAAGCGGAAGGCCGAAGCCTGCCGGACCACGCCACCCACCGACACGGTGCCGGCACTTGGCTTGATATCACCGGCCAGCATGTTGAGCAGCGTCGTCTTGCCGGCGCCATTGGGGCCGATGATGCCGGTGATGCTGTCTGTCCCGAAGCTCAAACTGACGTCATCGACGGCAACGACGCCGGCATAGCGGCGCGACAGATGGTCGGCGGTGAGCCGGTCACTCTCGACATGCTGCGGAGGTGCCGCCGAAGCCGTCACGGCCTGGCGTCCCGGCCGGCGCAAAAGGTTGAGCTCACGCTCGCCGAACAGACCGGTCGGGCGTCGCCAGATGACCAGGATCATGGCGATGGCCAGCACGCCCTGGGTCAAGCCGAACAGGACAGGCAGATGCAGGCCGAGCACCTCGCCGCCGCCCTCGAAGCGGCGCACCACTTCGACCAAAACGATGGTGACGATGACGCCGGCGAAAGCGCCGAGCGACGAGGTCATGCCGCCGACGATCAGCATGGCGAGCATGGTGAAGCCGAGGTCGAAATAGAAATCGCGCGGCGAAAACGCGCCAAGGAATTGCGCCATCATGGCGCCGGCGGCCATGGCGGCGACGACGCCCGCCACCCAGGCGGCCAGACGCGCCGTGCGCTGGTCGACGCCGACGGCGGCCGCACCACGCTCGTCATTGGCGGCGGCGCGGGTGGCAAGGCCGAAGGAGGTTTCGCGAAACAACCTCGCCGCCACCAGCGCCACCGAAGCGACAGCGGCAGCCGTCCACAGCCCGACCTCGCGCGGCACGCCGTAAAATGGCTGGCTGCCGCGGGTGATTTCGCGTCCGGCGACCAGCAGCGTGTAGACGATGATCAGCATGGCAAGCGTTGCGATCGAAGCGCTCGATCCGGAAAGCCTGAGCAGCGGCGTGCCGGTCAACAGGCCGACGATGACCGCGAGAGCAAGGACGACGGCCAGCGCCGCGACAAAGGAGAGTTGATGGCCTGCGAGGAATTGCGGCAGGTCGCGCAGCGCCGTTCGCTGCAATGCGGTCGGCATGGTGAGGATGCCCGTAGCGTAGGCGCCTAGGCCGACAAAGGCGGCCTGGCCGAACGAGACGATGCCGCTGTTGCCGGAGAATATCTGCAGGCCAAGCACCGCCGTCAGCATGATCGCTGCATAGGTGACCACACGTTGCATGGCGGCGCTGCCGAAGACAAAGGCGGCAAGCGCCACCAGCAGCAGCACCGCGACCATGCACAGGGCATCGGCGGTGGCGTTGCGAAACGCGGCCGGCATGAGGCCGCGTGAGTTGCTCTCGCTCATCGTCGGCGACGCCATCACGCGGCCCTGAAGCGATCGGGCGAAAACGGCGCCAGGATCGGCTGTGCTCCCTCGGTGACCAGCCTGGCCACGGCCTCGCCGACGGCTGGACCGGTCTTAAAGCCGTGGCCGGAGGATCCGGCAGAAACGACCAGCCCTTCGACCCCAGGCATGGCGCCGATGACAGGCAGATCGTCGGGGCTCATGTCGTAGAGCCCGGCATAGCCGGGGCGGATGCCAAGTTCGGCCATGGCCGGCAAGCGGCTGGCGAAGGTCTCCAGGATCTCGACCGATTCAGCTTCCTCGACACCTTCCATGTAGTTGTCGGGATTTTCGACAAGGCGCGGACGGCCTGCATGCTCATGGCGCAGGCCGGTGCCGCCGCCGGCCCAGGTGCCGGCCAGGATGACGCCGTCATTGTCGGGCCGTGCATAGTTGCAGGAAATGTCGTCGCACCAGGCGAACGGCATGACCTGCCTTGCCTTGCCGGCAGCGTCCAGCACGGCCATCGGATGGCGCTCGACATGCAGCGGCAGATCGAGGCCCACTGTCGCCAGCAGCCGGCGCGTCCATGGCCCGGCGGCCAGGACGACGGTACCGGCTTCCAGCACCGTTCCATCGGTCAAGGTGACGCCGGTGATGCGGTCGCCCTGCCGCTGGAGGCTCTCGACCAACGTGTTCTGCATGATCCCAGCACCGTTGGCGCGGGCGGCACGGGCGATGGCGTTGGTGGCGCCGAAGGCATCGGCGTAGCCATATTCCGGCTCCCACAGCGCCATTGCGACATTGTCCAGGACAAAGCCGGGTGCCGCGTCGGCAAAGGCCTGCGGCGACAATGTCTCGATGCGCGCGCCCTCGCCGCGGATGCGTTCGGCTGCCGCCGTCCAACTCACCTTGTTGTCGTTGCCGCAGACCCACATCATGCCGATTTCGGTGACAAAGGATCCTTCGCCCGCGATTTCCGGCAGCGACACCAGGATCTCTCGGCCACGGATGGACAGCTGCGACAGTTCCGGCATCAGGTAGAAGGCGTGCAGCAGCGCCGACGATTTGCCCGACGGGCCGCCGGCGGGGTGGGTCTGCTCGACCAGCGTGACCTTCACACCGGCCTTGGCCAGATGATAGGCGGCGCTCGATCCGACAATACCGGCACCGACGACGATGACGTCGCTTCCGTTTCGCATGGCTGTTCCCCACAGTCTCTTGGCTGCTTTCCGACAAGGTAGGGCCAGCGATCACGCAATGTCAACATCTCTTCATTGTTGACCAAGATTTAAATCTCTGTAATAAACTCGACAAAACAAGAGAACATGGATTTCGGGGAGGCCCATGGCGATACGCGATGTTCTGATGCGCGGGGATCTTGCGCTGACGCCGTCGGAAGAGAAGATCGTCCGGCTGCTGTTGACGGACTATCCGACCTCCGGCCTCGGCACCGCTTCGTCGCTTGCGCGGCGCGCTGGCGTCAGCGATCCGACCGTGGTGAGGCTGGTCGTAAAACTCGGCTATGAAGGGTTTCCGGACTTCCAGGCGAAGCTTCTGGCCGAAGTCGAGGCAAGACTGCACTCGCCGCTGCTGATGATGGAGGCCAAGCGGCAGAGCGGTTCCAACGACAGCGCCGTGCTGGCCTATCTCGATAGCGTCACCACGGCCTTGCAGAAAGCCACCGCCGCGACACCCATCCAGACATACGAACGGGCGGCCCGCCTGCTGATGGAGGTCAAGGGCGAGATTGTCATGGTAGGCGGCCGGTTCAGCCGCCACATCGCCGGCATGCTGGCCGGCTATCTCGTGCAGTTTCGCTCCGGGGTTCGCGATCTTGGTGTGCTCTCCCCGCAGACCTTCGACACGCTCGCCGACCTCGACCGCCGCAACGTGCTCGTCGTGTTCGACTATCGCCGCTATCAGCTTGATGTGATGGCCTATGCGAGCCAAGCGGCAGCGCTCAATGTGCGCATCGTCCTTTTCACCGACCAATGGCTGTCGCCGATATCAGATCTCGCCGAAGTCACCATCGTCAGCCCGCTCGAAGTCGCCTCGCCCTACGACACGCTGGCGCCGGCGATCGCCCAGATGGAGGCGCTGGTCGCCCATATCGTTTCGACGCTGGGCGACGAGGCCCGCGCCCGCATTGAGCGGCTCGAAAGGGTGCGGCATGCCAATGCCGTGACGCTCGACAGCGACCCGCAAGAGAACGGCGCGCGCAAGACACCCGGCCCCCGCAAGACACCGGGACCCAAATCAGCAAAGCAGGACGGCAAAGCATGACCCAGGCCCTACCCAAACGAGACGAAGCCTTCCGTGCCGGCGAAACGGCACTGCTGCTCGTCGACATGCAGCGCATCTGGCTGGAGCCGGGCGCCGATCCGTCGCATCCGGAGCGTGGCCCCGATCATTATTTCTACCGGCAGACATCCTCGCGGACGATCCCCAACCAGGAGCGCCTGCTGGCCGCGGCGCGGGCCAATGGCGTCGAGGTGCTGCACACCATCATCCAGAGCCTGACCGAAGACGGCCGCGACCGCTCGCTCGACCACAAGCTGACACCGATCCATATTGCACCCAGCCTCCCCGAGGGACTGCCGGTGGCATCGCTGGCGCCGGTTGGCGACGAGATCATGCTGCCGAAGACGTCGTCGGGCATCTTCAATTCGACCAATGTCGACTATCTCCTCAAGAACCTCGGCATCCGCTATCTCGTCGTGGTCGGCGTGCTGACCGATCAATGCGTCGACATGGCGGTGCGCGACGGCGCCGACCGCGGCTATCTCGTCACCTGCGTATCGGATGCTTGCGCCACCATCACCCAGGAACGCCACGACATCGCGCTCAAGGCCTTCGGCGGCTACTGCTGGGTGGCCGACACCGACACGGTCGTCGACCGCTTCAACGCTTTGGGAAAACCGGCATGACATCGACCGTCGAGCCTCTGGTTGCCGTCGTCACCACGGATCTCTCCGCCGTCACGCGGGGCCGTTTCGTTGCCGAAAGCAAGTTGCAGAAGACCGCCACGACCGGGGTCGGCTGGCTGCAGGCCAATCTGTCGCTGACGCCGTTCAACTCGATCGTCGATCCCAACCCCTGGGGCTCGTCGGGCGACCTGCGGCTGATCCCCGATCTCAAGGCGCGCTTTCGCACGACACGCACCGGATCGGCGACGCCGTTCGACATGGTCGCCGGCGACATCGTCGAGCTCGACGGCAGCCCATGGCTCGGCTGCACCCGCACGATGCTCAAAGAGGCGTCGGCCGATTTGAAAGCCGCAACCGGCCTGTCGGTCATCGCCGCCTTCGAGCATGAATTCAATGTCGCCGACGGCGGCTTCGCGCCGGCGCATTCGATGTCTTTCGCCGCATTGCGCCGCACGGACCCCTTCGCGCCCAACCTGATGGCGGCGCTGGAGGAGGCCGGCGTCGCACCCGAAGTGGTCATCGCCGAATTCGGCGACGAGCAGTTCGAGGTGACGCACGAGCCGGCGGACGCGCTGACGGCAGCCGACCGCGCCGTCGCCATCCGCGAAATCACGCGCGAATTGGCGCGCAATGCCGGCTGGCGTGCGAGCTTCGCGCCCAAGACAGCGCCAACTGCCGTCGGCAACGGCGTCCACATCCATTTCAGCTTCGTCGACGAGGCCGGCAAGCCGGTGACATACGATCCAACGCAGCCCGGAGGTCTTTCCGCCAAAGCCGGCGCCTTCTGTGCCGGCGTGCTGCGCCATCTGCCTGGAATGACCGCGATGACGGCGTCGAGCGTGTCGTCCTTCTACCGGCTGAAGCCGCACAGTTGGAGTTCGTCCTATACCTGGCTTGCCGACCGCGACCGCGAGGCGTCGCTGCGCATCTGCCCGACTGTGACGATGGGCGGACGCGATCCGGCGCGGCAGTACAATATCGAGTACCGGGCGGCGGACGCCACCGGCAATCCCTATCTGTCGCTGGCGGCGATTATCCGCGCCGGGCTGGAAGGGCTGAAGGCGGGCCTGCCGTCGCCACCTTTGGTCACCGGCGACCCGACACTGATGAGCGAGGCGGAGCGCGCAAGTCTCGGTCTAGTGCGCCTGCCCGAAACCCTGCCCGCGGCACTGGACGCGTTGCTGGCCGACGGCACCGTGACGGGATGGTTCGCGCCTGTCTTCATCGAAACTTTCGTCGGCCTCAAGCGACATGAAGCCGAGCGTCTTGCCGGTCTCGATCCGGCCTCCATCTGCGATCTCTACCGGACGCTCTATTGATGACCGCACGGACCGAAAAAGATTGGCCGGAGGCCGTCGAGGTCCTCAACGAGCACGGCCGTTCCGATATCGTGCTGTTGTGCGAGCATGCCTCCAACCACATGCCGGCCGAGTATCGACAGCTCGGCCTCGATGCCAATCATCTGCAGCGCCACATCGCCTGGGATATCGGCGCCGCCGAGGTGACCCGCCTGCTGTCCGCGAAGCTCGATTCACCAGCTTTCCTCAGCGGCTACTCCCGGCTGCTGATCGACCTCAACCGGCCGCTCAATACCCAGGGCAGCATTCCGGTGCTGTCGGAAGATACCGGCATTCCCGGCAATGTCGGCATCGACGCGACGGAGCGGACCCGGCGTGCCGAGATCATCTTTTCGCCGTTTCATGACCGGGTGACCGCGCATCTCGACTGCCGGGCACAGGCAGGCCGGCGGACGCGGATCGTGACGATCCATTCCTTCACGCCGGTCTTCCTCGGTGTCAGCAGACCCTGGCATGCCGGCGTGCTGCACGACCAAGCAAGAGATCTCGCCGAAGCGATCCTTTCGGGCCTGCGCACCGACGCCGGGCTCAATGTCGCGGCCAACGTGCCCTATGTGATCAGCCGTGACGCCGACTACGCCGTGCCCATCCATGGCGATGATCGCGGCATCGCCGCCGTCCTCGTCGAGATCCGGCAGGACCTTTTGTCGACACGGCGCGGCATCGAGGAATGGGCGGACCGGCTGGCGGCGGCACTGCCGGCACAGAAGGCGGAGAAAGTGTCGTGAGCAATCTCAGCTTGCGCGAACGTGACGCCGCGACCATCGCCCAGATCGGCAAGCTGCGTTTCTCGCCGCTCAGCGTCATCGGCGGCCGGGGCAACCGGCTGATCGAGGAAGACGGCCGCTCCTTGCTCGACCTGTCGGGATCGGCCGGTCCGGCGGTGCTCGGCTACGGCCATCCGGCCATCGTCGAAGCGGTCGAGACGTCGATCCGCGACATGGCCGGCGCCAGCCTGCTGCTCTACCCGAACGAGCCCGCCGTATCGCTGGCGGAGCGGCTGCTGGCGATTACGCCCGGAGAAGGCGAACGGCGCGTCTGGTTCGGCCATTCCGGGTCGGATGCCAACGACTGCGCGGTGCGCGTGCTGCAGGCGGCCACCGGCCGTTCGCGCTTCATATCGTTCATCGGCTCCTATCACGGAAATCTCTCCGGCTCGATGGGCATCAGCGGCCATACCGCCATGACCCACACGCTACCCCGGCCGGGCGTGCTTCTGCTGCCCTATCCCGATCCGTACCGCCCGAATTTCAGCAGCGAGGACGTGCTTGCCCTGCTCGACTACCAGTTCGAGACCACCTGCCCGCCGCATCAGGTCGCGGCGGTGTTCATCGAGCCGTTGATGTCGGATGGCGGGCTGATCGTGCCACCGCCTGGCTTTCTCAAGGCATTGCAGGAGCGTTGCCGCAGGCACGACATCAAGATTGTCGTCGACGAGGTCAAGGTCGGGCTCGCTCGCAGCGGCATGATGCACTGCTTCCAGCATGAAGGACTGACGCCGGACCTCGTCGTCTTCGGCAAAGGCATCGGCGGTGGCTTGCCGTTGTCGGCCGTGATCGGCCCTAAGGAGATCATGGACCATGCGCCGGCCTTCGCGCTGCAGACAACCGCCGGCAATCCGGTGGCGACATCGGCCGGCAACGCGGTGCTGAAGACGATCGAGACGGACGGCCTGGTCGAGCGCTCGGCGCGGATCGGCATGCTGTTTTCCGACGCGCTGCGAGCCCTTGCCGCCAGGCATGAGATCATCGGTGATGTGCGCGGGCGCGGCCTTGCCATCGGCGTCGACCTGGTCAAGGACCGCACGACACGTGAGCCGGTTGCGGCGGCGACCACGGCCAAGATCATCTATCGCGGCTATGAGCTGGGTGCAGCCTTCACCTATGTCGGGTTGAAGGCCAATGTGCTGGAGTTCATGCCACCGCTGACGCTGACGGAAGACGAAGTGGCGGAGGGCGTGGCGATCGTCGACCAGGCGATCGCCGACGTCAACGCCGGCGAGGTCTCGGACGCGGACGTCGCCTCCTTCATGATGTGGTGAACAGAAAGGCGCGGCCACGGCTGCGGCAGAAATTGCCTATTCTAGAGCAGTTCACCGTTTCACGGAAACGGCGACCCGCTCTAACTCCTTGTTTACGCAATTCCGGACGGAAAAGCGTTTCACACTTTTCCTGAAATTGCTCGAGGCAGCCCCGACTGATCGTTGCGCAACAATTATTTCGCGATACGCACGATCAGCTTGCCGAAATTCCTGCCTTCGAGAAGGCCAAGAAAGGCCTGTGGCGCATTTTCGATGCCATCCACGATATCTTCCCTGTATCGAACCCGGCCGGATGCTATCCAGTCGGCCATCTCGCGGTAGAAGGCCGGGCGCTGGTCGACAAATTCGCGCTGGATGAAACCCCTGATCGTCAGGCTGCGGTGCAGCACTTGCTGCATCAATGTCGGCAACCGGTCGGTGCCGGCATCCGCGATGACGTTGTACTGCGCGATCAGCCCGCAGACCGGCACACGCGCAAACTCGTTCAGCTGCGGAAACACCGCGTCCCAGACAGGACCGCCGACATTCTCGAAATAGATGTCGATGCCGCCGGGGCAAGCTGCCTTCAATTGCTCGGCAAAATCGTCGGCCCGGTGATCGACGACCGCGTCAAAGCCCAGCTCGTCTCGCACGAAGGCGCACTTTTCGGCACCGCCGGCAATGCCGACGGGACGCGCTCCCTTGATGCGCGCGATCTGGCCGACGGCCGACCCGACCGCACCGCTGGCGGCCGCCACGACGACCGTTTCGCCAGGCTTCGGCTGTCCGATGGTGAGCAGACCGGCATAGGCCGTGAAGCCCGGCATTCCGAGCACACCCAGTGCGGTCGTGATGGGCGCCGCCGCGGGATCGAGCTTGCGCAGCCCGACACCGTCGGACAGGGCGAAACTCTGCCATCCGGAGTGGGACAGGACGATGTCGCCTTCAGCAAACTCCGGATGGCGAGAGATCATCACACGCGCGACGGTGCCGCCCTCCATCACACCGTCGACATCGACCGGCCTGGCATAGGATTTGGTGGCGTTCATACGACCGCGCATATAGGGATCGAGCGACAGATAAAGGATCTGCAACAGCAGTTCGCCCTCTCCCGGCTGGTCAAGGTCAACCGTCTCGATGCGGAAATGATCCGGCTTTGGCCGGCCTTGCGGTCGCGCCGCGAGCACGATGCGGGTGTTGGACTGGATTGACATGGAGACCTCTCCGCGAAGGATGTTCTACTCGAAAAACCGGTTGGGCGGCCGCTTCAGGCCGAGATTCTCGCGCAGTGTCGACCCCTCATATTGCCGCCTGAAGATGCCTCGCCGTTGCAATTCCGGCACCACTTTCTCGGCAAAATCATCGAGCCCTGCCGGCAGGTAGGGAAACATGATGTTGAACCCGTCGGAGCCCTCGGCAACCAGCCATTCCTCCATCTCGTCGGCGATTGTTTCAGGCGTGCCGACAAAAGCAAGCCCGGAATAGCCGCCCAGCCTTTGCGCAAGCTGCCTGACGGTCAGGTTCTCCTCGCGCGCCAGTTCGATGACGCGCTCGCGGCCGCTCTTGCTGGCATTGGTTTCGGGAATCTCCGGCAAGGGCGCGTCGGGATCAAAACCGGACGCATCATGTCCGATCGCGATCGACAGCGAGGCGATGCCGCTCTCGTAATAGACGAGGCTGTCGAGCTTGGCCCGTTTGGCCTGCGCGTCCTCGACGCTGTCGCCGACCACGACAAAGGCACCGGGCAGGATTTTGATGTCGTCGCGCGAGCGGCCAAGTTTCTCCGCACGGCCTTTGACGTCGGCGAAGAAACGCTGCCCCGAGGCGAGATCGGCATGGGCGGCGAAAATGACTTCCGCCGTTTCGGCAGCCAGCTGTCGCCCCGCCTCCGAGGCGCCGGCCTGGACGATGACCGGCCAGCCTTGGATAGGCCGCGCAATGTTGAGCGGACCGCGCACCGAAAGATGCTCGCCCTTATGGTCAAGCACATGCAGCTTTGCGGGGTCGAAATAGAGCCCGCTTTCGGCGTCGCGGATGAATGCATCGTCGGCGAAGCTGTCCCACAGGCCGGTGACGACATCGTAGAATTCCCGTGCCCGCCGATAACGCTCATCATGCTCGACATGCTCGTCGAGGCCGAAGTTCAGCGCCGCGTCAGGGTTGGACGTGGTGACAATGTTCCAGCCGGCGCGTCCACCGCTGATATGGTCCAGCGAGGCGAAGCGGCGGGCAACATGATAGGGCGCGTCGAACGTCGTCGATGCGGTAGCGACCAGCCCGATATGGTCGGTGACGGCGGCGAGCGCCGACAGCAGCGTGAATGGCTCGAACGACGTGACCGTGTGGCTGCGCCGCAGCGCCTCGATCGGCATGTTGAGAACGGCCAGATGGTCGGCCATGAAGAACGCGTCGAATTTCGCCGCCTCCAGCGTCTGGGCGAAGCGTTTCAGATGCGCGAAATTGAAATTGGCATCGGGATAGGCGCCCGGGTAACGCCAGGCGCCGGTGTGCAGACTGACGGGGCGCATGAAGGCGCCGAGGCGCAATTGTTTTCGTGTCATGTGGCGGATATCTCGGACGTTGGAGATTGAACAAATCTCGACGAGGATCGACCTCCATCAAGGCACGGGGAAGGTATTGCGTTCCCCCGCCACGCGCTTCCGCAGCATTCGCTTCCCCGCCGCCAGCGCAAAATGGCACAGCGCTCCGCCGGCGAGCTTTATGGGCTCAGTGTCGCTGCGACCGGCGCAGATATGTCTCCAGCCAGAGGCTGTAGCGTGAGCCGCCGAAGCACAGCACGAAATAGATCAGCGCAGCGAACAGATAGGCCTCGTCGTAGTAGCCGAGCCACTGCGGATCGGCCGCCGAGGATCGGGCCGCATTGAGCAGGTCGAAAACGCCGATGACGGCAAGCAGCGATGTCGCCAGTAGGAAGCCGATCGCCAGATTGACCATGCCGGGAATGACCAGACGCAGCGCCTGCGGCAGGACAACGAGCTGCATCGTGCGCCAATAGCCGAGGCCAAGCGCAGTCGCGGCCTCGTGCTGGCCCGCCGGTATCGCCTGGAGGCCGGCACGAACGACCTCGGCGACATAGGCCGACCAGAACAGCGTGATCATGATCATCGCCCGGACATTCTTGTCGATCAGCTGGCCATTCGGAATGGCCATTGGCAGGATGAGCATCGCCACATAGAGGATGGCCACCATCGGCGTGCCACGCATCAGTTCGATAAAGGCGATCGCAAGCGTGCGCAGGCCGCCCATGCCGGAACGCCGCGCCAGGGCGAGCAGGATCGCCAGCGGCGTCGCCAGTCCGAAGCAGACCGACCATACGAACAGCGTCACGGCCAGCCCGCCCCACTGGTTCGATGGGACGGCGGGAGGCACCAGCGTGCCGGACATCAGGATCCAGCTGGCGACGACGACGACAGGCCAGGCGACGAGCAATCCCTTGCGCCAAAATCGCGGCTGAGCGGTGATGACGAGGAGCCCCAGCAGCAGCACCATGACGACGAGCGGGCGCCATTGCAGCGCCGGCGGATAGAAGGCGAACAGGATGAAGCGGAATTTCGCCCCCACGAACGCCCAGCATGCGCCGTTGGCGAGTGCACAGTCGGCTGAGGTTCCGGTCCATGTCGCGTCGAATACGCCCCAGCGCAGCAGTGGCGGTACGATCCAGCCCAGCAACGCCACCGTAACCAGGGTGATGACTGAATTGAGCGGGGTGCCGAAAAGCCCGATCTTCAACGTCCGCAGCGTTGCCGACGATCGCCACGGTGGTAGGTAAACAGTGTCGGAGATGCTCATGTCCTCGCAATTCCTCTGAGAGCGACACGCCGGTTGTAGTGGTTCATGGCGGCCGATACGGACAGGTTGATCGCCAGATAGATGCCTATCAGCAGTGTCAGCGCTTCCAGCGACTGCCCGGTCGTGTTGGCGGTGGTGTTGATGATGCTGACGAGATCAGGGTAGCCGATGGCAACCGCAAGGCTGGAATCCTTGGTCAGGTCCAGGTAGCTGGACGTTGTCAGCGGCGTGATGACGCGCAAGGCCTGCGGCAGCACGACGAGCCGCATGATCTGGCCGCTGTGCAGGCCAAGCGCCCGGGACGCTTCCCATTGGCCACGGTCGACCGACTGGATGCCGGCTCGCACGATCTCGGCGATTGCCGCCGAAAACTTGACCACCAGGCCCGTCAACAGTGCCGTGAATTCCGGCGTCAGATTGTAGCCGCCGCGAATGTTGAAGCCAGCCAGCGCCGGTATCTCCCAGCTCGCACCGGCTCCGGTTAGAGGAAAGGTCAGCACAACGCCAGCCAGCAGCCCCGCGGTTGCGATGCCCAGCCGCCTGGCAGGCAAGCTGCCCTCGCGCCGCGCCCTCCAAAGGAAAGCCATATAGGCCAAGGCTAGGCCGACAAGCAGCCAGAGCGTCGGCGCCGACACACCATGAAAGGCGAGCCCGGGAACGAACACGCCCCGGTTGGTGAGGAAGAAACTGCCGAAGACCGAGAGCGCCTGGCGTGGCGAGGGAAACGATTTTGCCAGCGAAATCCAGAAGAACAGCTGAAGCAGAAGCGGCGTGTTGCGGACGATCTCGACATACCAGCGCACGAGCGCGGCCAGCAACAGATTGCCTGAGAGGCCGGCAACACCGAGAGCAACGCCGAGGATCGTGGCGAGCAGACATCCAAGCGCTGCCACCGTCAGCGTGTTCAGAAGACCGGCCAGGATCGCGCGCGCATAGGGGTCGCCCGCCCTGAAGGCGATCGGCGCCTCGCCGATCTCGAAATTCGCCGGCCTGCCGAGGAAGTCGAACCCCGGCGTGATGCCGATGCGCGCCATGGTCGCGGCGGTGTTGTGGCCGAGCAGCCAGAACAGGGCGATGACAGCCGCGATCACCGCGATCTGGGTCAGCGGCCAGTCGCCCCACCACCTGGACAACTTGCGTAACATGCCGGGTCCGTCTGGACCCGGCACGGTTTCGTCCGTCAATGACATTGGCTGAAGGGTCTCAGCGGAACGGCGGTGAGTACAGCAGACCACCGTTGGTCCACAGGCTGTTGTAGCCGCGCTCCCAACCGAGCGGTTTCAGGTTCCGGTCATAGATTTCGCCGTAATTGCCGACGGTCTTGACGATATTATAGGCCCATTTCGGATCGAGGCCGATCGCCTGGGCGAGCGACGGGTCTACGCCGAGAAAGCGCTGGATGGCCGGATCCGGCGATTTCAGGAACTCGTCGACATTCTTGCTGGTGATGCCCCATTCCTCGGCCTGGATGGTTGCGTTGACCGTCCAGTTGACGATTTCGAGCCAGCGGTCGTCGCCACCGGCGATTGCCGGTGCGAGCGGCTCCTTCGACAGCCGCTCGGGCAGGATAATGTAGTCATCGGGCTTCTTCAGCTGGGTGCGCTTGCCAACGAGATCGGACGAGTCCTGCGTGATGGCGTCGACGCGCCCTGTCTCCAGCGCGTTGATGAATTCGCCGGTATCCTCGATCGTCACCGGTGTGAACTTCTTGCCGGTCTTGCGGAAGAAATCGGCGATGTTCAACTCGCCGGTCGTACCGCTCTGAACGCCGATCGTGGCACCGTCCAGGTCGGCAGCCTTGGTGACGCCGAGGTCCTTGCGCACAAGGATGCCCTGGCCGTCGTAGAAAACCGTCGGACCGAAATGGAAGCCGAGCTGGAAGGCACGCGTGATCGTTACCGTCACGCCCGACAGCAGAATGTCGAACTCACCGGCCTGGAGCGCCGGCAGGCGCTGCTGCGGCGAAGAGTTGGTGAACTCCACCTTGTCCGGGTCGCCAAAGACAGTGATCGCCAGGGCGCGTCCATAGTCGGCGAAGAAGCCTTGCCAGCGACCGTTGCTGTCCGGCGAGAAGAAACCGGGTGTCGTGCCGACACCGACCTTGATGGAGCCACGCTCCTTGATCTTGTCGAGCGTCGGGCCCGCATAGGTCGCGGTCGAAAACAATCCCGCCGCCACCACCAGCGTCGTCGCCAGTGCCGTCCTCCAACCGGCGCCAAGCCGCATTGCAATCGTCATGTCAGTCAACTCCTGAGGTTCATTGTTGTCAGCCGATCGCGGAACGTCCCCCGCTCTGTTCGACTGCCCCGAAGTTAACTCTATAATTTTGGTAGACTAAGGAACGGCAATCCATTTTTTTGCCTGTCCGGAAAGCAGATTGCTTCGAAAATGCACATTGGCGGCGAATGCGAACCGCGCTGTTCCCGAATGGATTGCTATGCGAAGGATATGTTCGCGCCGCTGAAGATGGAGATCGCGCAGCAAAAAATGGCCGGGCTCGAATACGGCCCGGCCAAAAAGAAGGTCAAAACCTTCAGAGGGGAACACCGTTCGGCGAAATGGGAGGAAACCGCCGAACGATTTTACCTTTTTGGGCTTATTTCGAAGCCTTGGCGACGAATGGCATTCCAAAAAACAAATGAAACGGCAAAAATTCATGCGCCGCTGAGCTCACGAACCCGCCGTTCCGGTCTCGAGAAGATCGGCATAGTGGCGGCGTGCCACGTCGGGATGTGAACGCAGCCGGCTTTTGAGCACATTGGTCCCGACATCGCGGAACAACGGGTTGTCGGGATCGCTTGCCGGTCCGCGCGCCTGTGCCGCCAGTTCCTCCGAAAGGCCAAGAAGCGGGATGGTCGCATCGAGCCGCGCGCTGAAGAAGAAGGGGACGGAAATCCGCTCGACGCCGGCAGGCGGCGTCACGACGCGGTGCACGGTGGCCCGTAGATATCCATTCGATGCCAATTCGAGCAGTTCGCCGATGTTGACGACCAGTGTTCCGGGCAGCGGATCCACATTCACCCAGCTTCCGTCATATTCGACCTGCAGCCCCTTGGTGTCGTCCTGCAGCAGCAGGGTCAGGAAACCGCCATCCTTGTGCGCACCGACGCCCTGGTCGCCTTCTGTCGCGTCACGGCCGGGATAACGGACGATCTTCATGCGATGGTTGGGCGAGTCCCGGTAGATCGCGTCGAAGGCGCCCTCGGGCTGATCGAGCGATAGTGCGAAGGCCTTCAGCAGCCGAATCGCCACCGCGGTCGCCTTGGCCTGCCATGCGAGCAGTGCCGGCTTGAGCTCCGGCAGTGCAGACGGCCACTGGTTCGGTCCCTGCAACCTTGTCCATGGTGCAATTCCAGGTCCCTGCGCTATGGGCTGGCGCTCGACGCCTAAATCGAGTTGCTCACGCCAATCGGCCGCGCCCCTGGTCAGTTCGCCGCCGGCGCGGGTGTAGCCGCGGAACTGCTGGGATTTGACCATTTCGATCGCCAGCTTGTCGGCCTCCGGCAGCGCGAAGAACCGGCGCGAGGCATCGAGCACGTCGTCGATCTCCGAGGCGGAAATTCCGTGGCCGCTGAGGTAGAAGAAGCCAACGTCTCGCGCCGCCGTGCGCAGGTCCAGGAGAAAGGTACGATATTCGGAGGCACCTTGTTCGAGACGGCTCAGATCGAGCACCGGCACAATTCTGGGCATGGTCAGTTTCCTTCTTTTGTCTGCTTTGGATTTTGCATGAAGCTCCCCCACAGAAGCGCGAAGCTGGAAATGATCGCTCCGGCCCACAACAGTGCGGGCGAATAGCGCCGGATGCCGAGGAAATGCCAAGTCTTGCACAACGACATGGCAAGCGAGCAGCGGTCAGACGTCTGCAGCAGACATGGCAGGGTGCGCTCGATTGGAAATCCGGTGTTCGACATGACCTGTGCGTAGACGATCGCCCACCAGACGAGAGCAATGAGCGTCAGGACAATTCCCGCCGCTTCCAGCCAGCGCGGCGAAAACAGTTTTCTGACCGATGCCGACGTATTTTCGGTCATGCCGAGAACCCGAGAATCTCGAGGATGTGCTGGCGTTGGGTTACGATGCGCGGATCGTCACGCCGCCGGGGGTAGGGCAGATCGACCGCGACCTCGGCCTTGATGCGTGCCGGGCGCTCGGTCAGCACGATGACGCGCCCGGACAACAGCAGCGCCTCTTCGACATCGTGGGTGACCAGAATGACCGTGTATCCGGCCTGCCGCCAGAGCGCTAAAAGCTCCTCCTGCATGGTCAGCCGGGTGAGTGAGTCCAGCCGGCCCAGCGGCTCATCGAGCAACAGCAGGCGCGGGTCGTTGATCAGGGCACGCGCCAGCGCGGCGCGTTGCGCCATGCCGCCGGACAGCTGGTGCGGAAAGGCGGAGGCGAAAGCCTCGAGCTTGACCAGGCGAAGCGCACCATCGATCCGCTTCTGACTGCCAGGCAGGACGCCGCGCGCTTCCGGCCCGATGGCGACATTGTCGCGAACGGTCCGCCACGGAAACAGCGTCGGGTCCTGAAACACCAGGACGCGCGACGGATCCGGTCTGGCGACGATTGTCCCGTTTGCCAGCACCTCACCGCTGCTTGGCCGTTCCAGCCCTGCCGCCAGCCGCAGCAGGGTCGACTTGCCGCAGCCGGACGGACCGAGCAGCGCCACGAACTCGCCTGGCGCCACGGCCAGGTCGATCTGGCGCAGCACCGGCAAGGGCTGTCCATCCAGATCGTACTGATGCGAGACGGCCTGGAAGTCGATGGCGAGGCCGGTAGAGCTATCGGATGCGGCGCGGGTGGCGGCAAGGGCTACCATTGCACGACCCCCTTCTGCCAGCCGAGCAGCCGGTCGCGCGCGACGAACAGCAGCTTGACCAGACCCGAGCAGAGCAATGCCATGACGATCAGCATCGCGTAGACGTTGGCGTAGGCCGAATAGGCCGTCTGGAACTGCAGATACCAGCCCAGACCGTATTTCGCGCCGAGCATTTCGGCGACCACCAGCACGGCAAAGGAATAATACAGCCCCATGAACAGGCCGACGAAGACATGCGGCAGAGCGGCCGGTATCGCCACGCGAAGAACCAGATAGCGGCTGCTGGCGCCAAGCGTACGCGCCACGTCGTAGAAGGAGCGGTTGACCGAGTTGACGCCCGACGCGGTCAGGATCGCGACCGGTATGCCGGATGCAAGCGCGACCAGGAACAGGCTCGCCTGGAACGTCGTCGGGAACAGGAAGAAGGTTGCCGGGATCCAGGCGCTCGCCGGCACGGGGCCGATCAGCTTCAGCACCGGCATGCCCCAATAGGCGAAGTTTTTGGACCAGCCTAGCGCCACGCCGCCGATGAAGCCGACAATGATGCCGCTGAAGAAACCGATGGTCCACAGCCGCGCGGTGTAAGCGATGCAGATGAGGATGCGTTGCCAGTCGACGATATAGACATGCAGGAGGCCGTGCGGCGGCGTGAAGAATGGTTTCGGCATCCAGCCGAGCTTGGCGGTGATCAACTCCCAGACCGCGAACCAAAGGCCCAGCACAATCAGCCATGGACCGTAGTGCATCAGCCCGCGGCCAAATCCGCCAAGCTTTTCGACGCTGAATGCAAGACCGGCCAGGATCATCGCTCCGGCGACCAGCAGGGCGACGAAGACATCGCGGCTACCCCACGGAACGACATCGGGGAAGGCAATCGTGACAATGGCAGCGAGCAGCCAAGCCGAGGCGGCATAGAGCCCGTGCTTCCACACCGGCCCGGCAGAAGCGGAAGAAACACTCTTTTCGCCTGCGTCCTCGTCGATCGCTGCGCTCATCACCGCAACCGTCAGGCCAGAATGTCGACCGTCACCCGCTGCGCGAGTTCCGCCGGGTCGGTGGTGGGATCGAGCACCTTGATCAGCGACAGATCAGCGGCCGCATGCTTCACCTGATCCTGCAGATCCTTGCCGACCGGATGGTTGTGCAACACCCATGACGCAATCTCGTCGCGGATATCTTCAAAGGGGAAGCCCGGGTTGAGATTGTCGACGAACCACTTTGCCACCTCATCTGGATGCGCCGCCGCATATTCGTGGATCTCGATGTCGGCCTCGGCCAACCGCCGGATGGCATCCTTGTTGGCATCCAGGAAAGCCGAATTGACGCCAAGCACACAGCAGACTGCACCTTCGAACGAGCCGGTTTGCGTGTTGGCGACTTCCACAAGGTCGAACTTCTTCTTGTGGGAATAGGCCCACGGATCGAGATGCGCCAGCGCATCGGCCTGACCCTTGCCAACCGTTTCGCCGACCAGATCGAACGGCACGTTGAGCCAGTTCACATCATTTTCGGGATCGAGGCCTGCCTTGGCCAGCGCAACCTGGAAGGAGTGCTTTGGCGGGCTGGCGACGTCGTAGGAGACGATGGTCTTGCCCTTCAGACCTTCGAGCGTGGTGACGCCGGAGGCCTTTGACGCCAGCAGCCTTGTACAGCCGCCATGTGAGCCGACGAACAGCTTGACGTCCAGCCCCTGCTCCAGCGGCTTGATCCAGTCATAGAGCAAGCCGGCGCCGGCATCCGTCTTGTTGGTGGCGATCGACTGGATCAGCGTCTGGCCGCTGGCACCTTGATAGTAGAGTTCGATGTCGAGATCATGCCTGGCATAGATGCCCTTCGAAAGGGCGAAGGCGATCGGCGAATGGCAGGCCGCGAACTCGGTCCATGACAACCGCACCTTGGTCGCATTGCCGGCTATGGCGTAGCTGGTCGGCCTGGCGAGCAGGGCCACAGCCGCGGCGCCAACACCGAGTGTGCCGGCGGCGCGCAACACGCCGCGCCGCGAGATCTTCGATGTTGCCCCGATTTTCCTGCTGGAAGTCATTGTACCCTCCTGTGACCGGATCGATGTGGAGCCGACGATTTGTTCGCCAGCAGAAATGCCTCAGGCGGCCTTCAATTCGCGATCGCCGACGGCCTGATCGAGCGCCTGTTCAAGATCGCGAATGATGTCGTCGGGATGCTCGATGCCGACGGAAAGCCTGACATAACCGGGCGTCACGCCGGTCGCGAGCTGCTCTTCCGGCGAAAGCTGCGAGTGGGTCGTGGTCGATGGATGGATAGCCAGCGAGCGTGCATCGCCGATGTTGGCGACGTGGTAGAGCAGCTTCAACCCGTTGATGAAGGAACGTCCAGCCTCGCGGCCATCCTTGAGTTCGAACCCGACCAGCGCGCCGTAGCTGCCCTGACGGAAATAGGCGTCGGCCCGGCGCTTGCTCTCGCCGCTTTGGTAGCGTGGGAAGATGACGTTGCTGACCTTTGGATGACCGCGCAGAAACTCCGCCACCTTGATGGCGTTCTCATTGTGTTGACGGATGCGCAAGGGCAGCGTCTCCAGGCCCTGCAGCAGCTGGAAGGCATTGAACGGGCTGATCGCGGCACCGACGTCACGCAGAAGCACGGTGCGGATGCGCAGTACATACGCCACCGGTCCAAGCGCTTTGGCCGCCTCGGTCCAAACCTTGCCGTGATAGCTTGGATCGGGCTGGTTCAGCGTCGGGAAGCGTTCGGCATGGTCTTCCCATGGGAAGTTGCCGCCATCGATGACGATGCCGCCGATCGAGGTTCCGTGGCCGCCAATGTATTTCGTCGCCGAATAGACCACGACAGCCGCGCCATGGTCGAACGGCCTGATGCTCAGCGGTGCCGCGGTGTTGTCGACGATCAACGGCACGCCGAGCGACCGGCCGATGTCAGCGACTTCCTTGATCGGGAAGACTTGCAGCTTCGGATTGGGCAGCGATTCCGCATAGTAGGCGCGTGTCCGCGCATCGGTGGCACGGCGGAAATTCTCAGGGTCGGACGGATCGACGAACCGTACTTCCACGCCCAGGTGCTTCAGCGTGGCAGCAAACAGCGCCCAGGTGCCGCCATAGAGATCGGTGGCGGAGACGATGTTGTCGCCGGCGCCGGCAAGGTTCAGCACCGAATAGGCTGAGGCCGCCTGGCCGGAGGACACAAGAAGGGCAGCAGCACCCCCTTCCAGCGCCGCGATGCGAGTCTCCAGCGCATCCTGCGTCGGGTTCGAGACGCGCGTGTAGATATGGCCGATCTCATCGAGGGCGAACAGCCGGTCGGCATGGCCGGTGTCCTGGAACTGGTAAGACGTGGTCTGGTAAATAGGTACGGCAACGGCGCCGGTGGCGGGATCGGCGCGCCAGGAGCCGCCGTGAAGGGCAAGGGTCTCGGGAGAAAGATTTTCCAGGGTCATTTATCGTTCCTTCCTGATGGTTGTGGCGGTCAAGCGACCGGGACAGCTTCGGCGCGTGCCTGGGCGGCCAGCAGATCGGCGTGATGGCGCCGCGCGACGTCGGGATGCGAGCGCAACCGGCTCTTCAGCGCGTTTTGCCCGGAATTGCGGTAGAGCGGATTCTGCGGATCGCGGGTGACCCCGTTCGCCTGCGCCTTCAGGTGCGGCGCCAGATCCAGGAGCGGAATCTCGGCATCGAACGGAGCGCCGAGGAAGAAGGCGACCGACAGCCGGTCGGTGCCGGCTGGCGGCGTTACGACCCGGTGCACGGTGGCCTTCAGGTAGCCATCGGTCGCCATTTCCAGCAGTTCGCCGATGTTGACGACAAAGGTGCCGGCGCGCGGCTCGGCGTCAATCCAATCGCCATCGGCGCTTTCGACCTGCAGCCCCTTCTGCCTTTCCTGCAGCAGGAGCGTCAGGAAGCCGCTGTCCTTGTGCGCACCGACGCCTTGCTCGCTTTCGGTCGCGTCACGGCCGGGATAGCGGATGATCTTGATGAGGTGGTTCGGCGTGCCGGCATAGATGGCTTCGAAAGCACCCTCATCCTGCTCCAGGACAATGGCAAAGGCTTTCAGCAGGCACGTCGAAAGATCGGTGAGGCGATCCTGCCACTCCAGCAGAAGCGGCTTCAGCTCGGGCAAGGCGCTTGGCCATTGGTTCGGCCCCTGCAGGCGCGTCCAGGCCGGCAGCGAGGCATTGCGCGGCAGCGCCGGTGCCTCCGAGCCGATGTCGACCTGCTCGCGCCAGTCCCTCTGGCCTTTCGTCAGCTCCTGTCCAATCCGGTTGTAGCCGCGGAAATGCGGCGAGTTGACCATCTCGATCTGGAGCTTGTCCCTGTCCGGCAAGGCAAAGAAACGTCGTGACGCGCCAAGCACATCGTCGATCAGCGATTGCGCGATGCCATGTCCCGTCAGGTAAAAGAAGCCGACATCGCGTGCAGCCCGCCGCAATCCCTCGATGAATTCTTTGCGAGACACCGGATCGGCTTCGTAGCGATAAAAATCCAATACCGGAATCGTTCTCTTGTCTGCAGAACTGCTCATGTCGATCCTCACGTTTGGTGATCGAAGCGTCGCACCGCAGGCGATGGAAACAAAGAAAACGTCATCCCTTTCGGCGGCAGGTGAGGAAATTCCAGTATCGCCTGTGCAGGACAGGCAGCGCGTTTTTGTTAATTCTACAAGATTGGTAGATTTTGATTTGTGACCGGTATCACGTGTTGATCTCTACTCCGCGGCCGCCCGGATCCGCTCGCGGCCGCGCTCCCAGGACAGGCCTGGGACCGCCGCCAGCAGCGCACGCGCATAGTCGGATCGGGGGCGCGTCAAAACCTGCTCGGCGGGTCCGTCCTCGACGATCTTGCCGCTCTGCATGACGACGATGCGGTCGGCGATCGCCGAGGCGACACGAAGATCGTGCGTGATGAACAGCATCGACAGGCCAAGATCGCGTTTGATTTCCGCCAGAAGGTCGAGAATCTGCGCCTGTATCGAGACATCCAGGGCCGAGACCGGTTCGTCGGCGACGAGCAGGTCGGGCTCAAGCATGAGTGCTCGCGCCAGGCCAATACGCTGCCTTTGGCCGCCCGAAAAGGCATGCGGGAAACGATCGGCCGCACCGGGGTCAAGTCCGACGCCGACAAGGAGGCGGGACATGCGCTCCTCCGCCCTCTCGCGTGAAAGGCCGTTGACTATGGCGGCTTCGGTAAGGATGCGGCGGACGCGATGGCGCGGGTTGAGGGAGGCGAACGGATCCTGAAACACCATCTGGATACGCGGACGTAAAGTGCGTTCCCTTGTCGTGCCGGCGAGATCGCCACCGTCGAAGCTCAGGCTGCCTTCATCCCAGTCGGCCAGTCCGACGACGCATTGGCCGAGCGTCGTCTTGCCCGAACCGGATTCACCGACGAGGGCGACCGTCTCGCCGCGCCCAATCGTCAAATTGACACCGTCCAGCGCCCTGGTGGCGGAGGCCTGCCGCCGCCAAGGGGCGCGGCGATCACGATAGGTCTTGGTCAGCCCGCGGACAACGAGAAACGGATCCCCTGCGTCCCGTCTTTGAATTGCACTGGTATGAAGAACCGGAACGGCTTCGATCAGGCGGCGTGTGTAGGGCTGCGATGGCGCTTCGAGGACGTCGTCTGCTCTGCCGCTCTCAATCACCCGGCCCTCCTTCATCACCATGACGCGATCGGCGATATCGGCGACCACGCCGATATCATGGGTGATGAACAGAACGGCGAGACCGAGCCTTTCGCGGATTTCAAGGATCAGCCGCAGGATTTCCGCTTGCGTCGTGACGTCGAGCGCGGTGGTGGGTTCATCGGCGATCAGCAGGTCCGGATCGTTGGCGATCGCCATGGCGATCATCACCCGTTGCCGCTGTCCGCCCGAGAGCTGGTGCGGGTAGCGGTGAATGATCGTCTCGGGATCCGGAAGCCTGGTTGCCCGCGCCAGCTCCAGCACGCGAGCGGTGCGCGCCTTGCGGTCGCCGCCATCATGCGCGGCGAGCGCTTCCTCGATCTGGCGGCCGATGGTCAGCACCGGATTGAGCGCGCTCATCGGTTCCTGGAAGATGAAGCCAATGCGCTTGCCGCGCAGCAGGCGGAACGAAGCCTCGCTGATCCCGGCAATGTCGCGGCCATCGAAACGGATCGTACCGGCGGCGATCCGGAGCTGCTTGGCAGGCAACAGGCCGGCAATAGCCGCGGCCAGCACGGATTTGCCGGACCCGGATTCGCCGACCAGGCAAAGCACTTCGCCACGGTCGATGCGCAACGATACGCCCTCGACGGCCAATGCCCGATCGGCATCGACCGGCAAGGCGATGGAGAGACCGTCGATCTCGACCAGGGCACTCATGCGCGCCCACCGCGATTGCTGTTGCGAGGGTTGAGCCAATGGTTCAGGCCGTCGCCGACGAGGTTCAGGGAAAGAACGGTGAGGAAGATCGCCAGGCCCGGAATGGTCGACAGCCACCAGTTGACGCGAAAGGCGGTCCTGCCGGTGCCGAGCAGATAGCCCCAGGAGACGAACTCGCGATTGCCCAGACCAAGGAAGCTGATGCCCGATTCGATCAGGATGACGGTCGCCGTCATCAACGAAGCGGCAACGATCACGGGCGACAGCACGTTGGGAAGGATGTGCCCCCAGATGATCCGGGCAGTCGACAGCCCGCCAACCCGTGCCGCCCGCACGAAGT
Organism: Mesorhizobium sp. M0011; assembly: GCF_040324155.1. Lineage (NCBI taxonomy): Bacteria > Pseudomonadati > Pseudomonadota > Alphaproteobacteria > Hyphomicrobiales > Phyllobacteriaceae > Mesorhizobium > Mesorhizobium sp. M0011. Next base: position 164,578 of record NZ_JAMYVQ010000011.1, read on the forward strand.
CCTGGTTGACGAGGCTCAGCACCTCGGCCCGGACCAGCCGGGCGATCTGCGGCCAGCTGACGATTGCGATGGCCAGGATGATCGAAGCCAGCGAAGGCGCGACGATCGCAACGATGACGACCGTCAGCAGGAAGCTCGGGATGGTCTGGAAGAACTCGGTGAACCGCATGGCGACGTCGTCGACCCAGCCGCCGAAATAGCCGGCGACAGCACCTATCGCCGTGCCGAAGGCGACGGCGAGCAGCGTCACCGCCAGAGCGATCAGCAGCGTGACCTGCGCCCCGTGGGCGATGCCGGCCGCAAGATCACGGCCGAGCATGTCGGTGCCGAACAGATGACCCGGGCTGAAGGGCGGCAGGTTCGGGCGCGCAACCATGCGCCAGGGATCGCCCGGAAAGAGTATACCGGCGAAGATCGCCATCAGGAGGATCGCGATCAGGATCAGCGCGCCGGCGACAGCGCCCGGATGCCTGAGGAACGGGGTTCGCGGCAAGGCCATCGCCTCAAGCTCCCATTTCGATGCGCGGATCGGCGGCAACGTAGAGAAAATCCGCGGCCAGGTTGATGACGACGACGATTGTCGAGGTGATGAAGAAGATCGCCAGCAAGAGGTTGTAGTCCCGCTGCATGAGGGCATCGAAGGCGAGACGCCCGACGCCCGGCCAGGCGAACACCGTCTCGATCAGGATCGACCCGCCGATCAGTTGTCCGGCCTGCAAGGAGGCGAAGGTGATGATCGGCAGCAGCGCGTTCCTCAGCACATGCTGGCGCCAGATCAATCCCGGTTTCAGGCCCTTGGCCCTGGCGGTACGGACAAAATCGCGATCGAGCACGTCGAGCACCGAGGCGCGCGTCACGCGCATGTAGATGGCCATGTAGAACAGGCCGAGCGTCAGAGCCGGAAGAATGAGATGAACGGCGACATCCCCGACAAGCGAGAGATCCGACCCGCCCTCGCCTACCGTCTGCATGCCGTAGGACGGCAGCCAGTTCAGCCAGACCGAAAACAGCAGGATCGCCATCAGGCCGGTCCAGAACAGCGGCATGGCAAAGAACATCACCGAAATGCCGGTCAGCACGGTGTCGAGCAGACTGCCGGCGTGCCGGGCGGCGATAGACCCGAGCGCAATGCCGGTCCCCAACGCAAAGCCAAAGGCGGTCAATGTCAGAAGCAGTGTGGCCGGCAGCCTTTCCGCGATGATATCGATAACAGGACGCTGGTCGCGGTAGGATTGGCCGAAGTCAAGACGCGCCAGCGACTTGGTGTAGATCCACAATTGCTCGGGCACGGAGCGATCAAGCCCGAGATCGTGGCGCAGTTCCGCGACAAAGGCCGGGTCGGCCGCGCCCTGATCCCCGGCCAGGACGGATGCCGCATCTCCCGGTGCGAGGCGCAGCAGCACGAAGTTGAGCACGATAACCCCAAACAGGATGAGAACCGCGCGGGCGGCCCGTCCCGTCAGGAAGCCAAGACGATCCATCCTACCCAGCCCGCCAGCTATTTCGCCAGCCAGACATCGGCGAAGTTTTCATCTGTGCCGAGACCGGTCGCGATCAGATTGTGAACCTTGGTTCGGTAGAGCGTCGGAAAGACGATGTCGTGCGTCCAGATGAGCGGCACGTCGGCGGAGATGATCTTCTGGGCTTGCGAATAGAGCGCCTTGCGCTTGTCGAAGTCGTTCTCATGGGCGGCGTCGGCCAGCAGTCTGTCGACCTCGGGGTTGGAATAGCCATGCACATTGCCGCCGGTCGTGCCCGCATTGTCGCCTTCGAGCGTGGTGTAGGCATAGCTGATGCCGATTGCCGGGTCAGGGGTGGTGTAGACAAAGTTTTCGGCAAGATCATAGTCGAAGGTGGTCAGCCGCTTGAACCAGCCCGGCACGTCGGTCGCCACGATGTTGACCTTGATGCCGACAGACGCCAGCGCCTCCCGGACATATTCCGCCTCGCGCTGCCACAGCTCGCCATAGGGCAGCGGAACGAACTGCAGTTCGAAGCGCACGCCGTTGGCGTCGGGCTTCAGGCCGGCCTCGTCGAGGATGGCGTTCGCCTTGGCCAGGTCGAATTCATATTTCGTTTCGACCGATGTGTCCTTGAACCGCGACAGGCGCGACAGCGGGCCGTTGGTCTCGTGGCCGAATCCACCAAAGATCGTGTCGATGATGAACTGGCGGTCGATCGCATGCGCGATCGCCCGGCGCACCCGCGCATCGTCGAGCGGCTTGTGGCGGTTGTTGAGGTGGATGTAGCCGACCGGTTGAAGAAATTCCCAGCCTGCCTCGGTCAGTTGCACGCCATCGAGCCCGGCCAACCGCGTAATGTCGAAGTTCTCGACGTCGCCGGCGCGCAGCACATCCACCTGACCGGTTTCGAAAGCGATGGCGCGGCTGTTGGCGTCAGGGATGACGTGGAAGAAGATGTCGTTCAGATGGGGCTTGCCGGCATCCCAATAGTCAGGGTTGCGGCCAAGGTGGATGAAGGACCCCTTCTTCCACTCGGCGAATTTGAACGGCCCGGTGCCGATGAACTTGCTGTTTGCCTCGGCGGTGCGAAAGTCGCTCACCCCTTCATAGAGATGGGCAGGCAGCACGGCGGTGTTGTGCACATAGATGAAGGCCGGATACGGCGCCTTGAGCGTGAACACCACGGTGTAGTCGTCCGGCGTGGCGATGTCCTTCACCTCCGCCAGATTGAGCCGAGAGCGGGCCTGAAGCGCGGGCAGGAACTTCTGGAAGCTGAAAACCACGTCCTTGGCCGTGAAGGGCTGACCGTCATGCCATTTGACGTCATGGCGCAGGTTGAAGGTGTAGACGAGGCCATCATCGGAAATCGACCAGCTTTGCGCCAGCCGCGGCAGCGGCTTCAGGTCGGCTGAATAGGTCAACAGGCTCTCGTAGATCTTGTTGCCCACATAAGTCGTCGGACCAAGACGATTGACGCCGACATTGACCGTCGGCGGTTCCGGCTGGACGATCAGGTTGAGCGTCCCGCCTGCCTCCTGTGCCGCAAGTCCGGTCAGCGTCAGAAGCGTGGCTGCCAGAGACAGCATGATGGTTCGCAACAGGCGGGAGATCATCGTGAATTCACCTTGTCGAGTAATTGATCGCGGAGCCTGAGATGTCGCTCCGCAGGAGAGTGTGGCTCCACCGAATGACGCGGCCGATCTGCTTGCGAATTGCGGTGCGAATTTGTGTAGTAAGATTATAGACAAAGGGGATTATGATAAGGGAACATGCTTCATCGATGTCAGCCAGAGCGAATATTTTTCCCAATATCCGTGCTGAAATGAGAGCGAATTGCCCGATGGCGGGCGGTCACGACAGGCTCGCCGGGTCGCGCCATCTGGTTGTGATGTCGACGGCGAAGGTGCAGAACACGAACGATGCCGCGGCGAAGATCGTCGTCCCGATGACGACCGGAAAATCGCCTTCAAGCGCCGAGTTGATCGCCAGCCGGCCGACGCCGTCCAATCCGAAGATCGTCTCCGTGACGATCGCCCCACCCATGATGACGGCAAGCTCCAGGCCACCCAGCGTGATCACCGGATTGAGCGCGGCCTTCAACGCATGATCGTAATAGACCCGCCATTCCGGAACACCCTTGGCGCGCGCCGTCCTTATGTAGTCCTCGCCCAGAACCTCAAGCATGCTTGCGCGGATCAGCTGCTGGAAAATGCCGATCTCGGCAAGTGCCAGCGTCAGCCACGGCAGGGCCAGATGCCGGGCCCATTCGAACGGATCTTTCGTCAGCGGCACATAACCGCTGCTTGGAAACCAGAAGACCCCATGGTTGGAGAGCTGGAAGAACAGGAAATAGGAGATCAGGATGCCGGAGAGGAACGTCGGCACCGACAGGCTCGCATAGGCGAAGCCCGATATCAGCCTGTCCAGCCAGGAGCCCTGCCGGCGCGCGGCAATCACGCCAAGCAGGATCGACAGCGTCATCCAAATGACGACGGCACCAAGGGCGAGCGAAAGCGTCACCGGCACCTTGGACAGGATGAGGTCTGTCACCGGTGTCTGCTTGCGGAAGGAGTAGCCCAGCGCCGGCGGCCAGTGAGCGATCCCCATCGGCGCGCCCTGGATGTCGGGGCCGCGGTAGAGATAGTACCACAACTGCAGATACCATGGCTCGTTGAGCCGCAGCGCGTGTGCTATGGCATCGATCGCCTGCTGGCTGGCGTTGCGCGGCGCCAGCATCGCGGCCGGATTGCGATAGGCTATGCGGGTGATGAAGAACGCAATCACCAGCACGATCAGCAGCGTCGAGAGCGCCCGGAAGATCAGCCTGCCTGTGTGCCGGATCATGGCGTCACCCGCTGCGGCGATGGGGGTCGAGGACGTTGCGCAGGCCAGCGCTCAGCGTGTTGAAGCCGGCCACGGTCAGAAACAGCGCGATGCCGGGTCCGAGCAGGAACCATGGCTGCAACTGGTAGAGGGATGAGCGCTGCGCCTCGGCGATCATATTGCCCCAGCTCGGCTGCGGCGCCTGCACGCCGACGCCGAGGAAGGAGAGCGTCGCTTCGGCGATGATGTTGGTCGGCAGTTGTACCGCCCAGTAGACCAGGATGACCGGCGCGATGTTGGGCAGGATCTCGCGCATGATGATCCTGGTCTTCGAGGCGCCGATCGTCTGCGCGGCTTCCACCAGCGGGCTGCGGCGCAGGACAAACACCAGGCCACGCGTCAGCCGGGCAAAGTAGGTCCAGGAAAACAGGGTTATGATCAGCACCACCACCAGGGAGGGCGCAACAAACGGCTTGCCATCGACGCCCCGGTTCAGCGACAGGAGGCTGAGCGCGGTGACGATGAACGGAAACGACAAAGCGACGTCCACCGCCTGCGAAATGACGCGGTCGACGCGACCGGCAAGAAATCCGCTGACGAGGCCAATGGCGGTGCCGATGATCATGGCAAGCGTGGTCGCCGGGATGGCGATGGCCAGAGATACGCGCGCGCCGTAGAGCGTTCTGACCAGCACGTCGCGGCCGTTGCCGTCGGCGCCAAGTGGAAATTCGAACGTGGGGCCACTCGGCAGTCCCATCTCGGTCAACGCCGTATCGCGGAACTGCTCCGTCACCCCGTGCCCCAGCAGCCATGCGACCACTGGCGCCAGCAGCGCACCGGCGGTGACGAAGCCTATGATCAGCGCGCCGATGCGAAAGGACCGTTCGCGCAGCAGCGCTCGCAGAAGCAGCGACCTGTAGGAATTCACCACCTCGCCATGCCCCAGCAGGACGTGGTCCTGGACGGACGCCAGGGCACGGATCTCAGGCATGCGCGGCGATCCGCTCGGGAACCGGGTTGCGCCGCAGGACCTTGCCGGGGATCGCGTCTATCAGCCTGACCGTGTAGGGATGCCGGGGAGCGCCGAAGACACGGCCTGTCTCGCCGGCTTCCACGATGACGCCCTTCTCCAGCACGATGACGCGGTCGCACAGTTCCGACACGACGCCGAGATCATGCGAGATGAAGAGCAGCGACAGGCCTCGCTGCCGGCGAATGGTCTGCAGCAGCCTGATGATCTTCGCCTGCGTCGTGATGTCGAGTGCCGATACCGGCTCGTCGGCGACGATCAGCGAGGGTTCGAGCGCGATGGCGCGCGCAATGGCGACACGCTGCCGCTGGCCACCTGAAAGCTGGGCCGGGAAACGATCCAGCACGTCGTCGGGAAGTTCCACGTCGCGCACCAGATCCTGCACGCGCCGGCGTATCGCCGCGGTGTCCAGTCTGGTGCCGATGATGAAGGGTTCCGCCAGAATGGACCGGATGCGCCGCCGCGGGTTGAGGCTTGCATAGGGGTCTTGAAAGATAACCTGTATGTCCGACCGCAATTGCCGGTCGATGGCGATGCCGCCGACACCCGGACGCGAATAGATACGCTCCCGCAGGGAGATGCTGCCCTCGTCCGGCCGGTCGAGCCCGGCGATCAGCCGGCCGATTGTCGACTTGCCGGAACCGGATTCGCCGACGAGGCCGACGATCTCGTTTTCGCGGACGGTGAACGAGATATCCGTGAGCACCGGCCTGATCAGACCGCCTGCGGCGGAGCGGCCTGCGAACGAACGCGCGATTGCCGAGACGGAGAGCAAATCGGGCATCGACGGCAGCGCCGGGAGTAGCGATGATCGCGCCGCGCGGGCCACCAGGCCGCCAAGCCGCGCCGCACCGAGCAGCTCCCTGGTGTAGGCTTGGCGCGGTGCCCTGTAGATCAGCTCGGCCGGCGCCTGCTCCACGACGTGCCCCGCGCGCATCACCAGGACATCGTCGGCAATGTCCGAAACGACGGCCAGATCGTGGCTGACGAAGATCATTGCCGTGCCGTGGTCCTGCTGGATTCGTTTCAGCAGATCGAGGATCGACGCCTGCACGGTCACGTCGAGCGCGGTCGTCGGTTCGTCGGCGATGATCAGACCGGGATTGAGCGCGATCGCCGCTGCGATCATCACGCGCTGGCGCATGCCGCCGGAGAACTGCCTGGGATAGTCGTTCACGCGGGCCGAAGGGTCGGGGATGCCGACATCGGCCAGAAGATCGAGAACGCGCTGACGCAGCTCCCCACGTCCCACCCTGCGGTGGGCGGTGATCGCTTCGGCGATCTGCTGGCCGATGGTCTTCAGCGGATGAAGGTTGCTGAGCGGGTCCTGGAAGACGAAGCCGATGTCGGCGCCGCGGGCGCCGCCCCCCCCGAGCGCGGCGGGGGCGCCGCATAAGATCCCCCGGGG
>NZ_JAMYVQ010000012.1:0-169946 GCF_040324155.1 Mesorhizobium sp. M0011
CCCCCCCCCCCCCCCCCCCCCCCCCCCCCCCCCCCCCCCCCCTCAACCCTAATTATCATATTACCCTCGTCCCCTCGACCCCTCGTCGCCTCGTCGCCTAGTCCCCTACTCCCCTACTCCCCTACTCCCCTACTCCCCTACTCCCCTGCGAGCATCATGCCTTACCAATCCCCGATCTCCCCCGGCCGGTCCTGGTATGAGGACACAGCCGGTCCGAGACCTGAATACCCGGCGCTGGATGGCGACCGGGCATGCGATGTCGTCATCGTCGGCGGCGGCTTTACCGGTCTGTCGGCGGCGGCGCACCTGGCCAAGGCAGGCACCAATGTCGTGCTGATCGACGCTTACCGCTTCGGCGATGGCGCCTCCGGTCGCAATGGCGGGCAGCTCGGCACCGGCCAGCGCGCCTGGGCCGAGGACCTGGAAGCCGAGTATGGCTTGGCCCGCGCCAAGGCGCTGTTTGATCTTGCCGAAGAGGCCAAGGCGCATCTCCTCGAATTCACTGCCGCCAACCAGATCGATATCGACTATATGCCGGGCCAGCTCTCGGTGGCGCACAAGCCGCGCTATGTCGACGACTACAAGGCGCATGCCGAGATCATGGCGAGCCGTTTTTCCTACCCGCATATCTCGTTCATGGATGCCAGGGAGACGGCGGAGCGGTTGGGCTCGACCGCCTATTTCGGCGGCACGCGCGACACCGGCACCGGCCACATCCATCCGATGAAGCTGGTGATCGGCACGGCGCGGGTGGCAGCGCTTGCAGGCGCGCAGCTGTTCGAGGGGACGCCGTCGACCGACATCATGTCCAGCGGCGGCAAGGTCAAGGTTTCGACACCGAGGGGGACGGTGACGGCGCAGAAATGCCTGATAGCGGTCAACGCCTATGGCGGCGCGCTCGAGCCGGTTAGTGCGGCGCACATCATGCCGATCGGTTCCTTCATCGGTGCGACCGTGCCTTTGGGAGCGGATTCGAACGTTTTGCCGGGCGGCGAGGCGGTCGACGATTCCCGCTTCGTCGTGCGCTATTTCCGCAGATCGAAGGACGGACGGCTGCTGTTTGGCGGACGCGAGGTCTATGGCGTCAACGATCCGAAGGATATCCACATTCACATCCGCCGCCAGATCGCGGAACTCTATCCGGCGCTCGGGGATGTCGAGATCACGCATGGTTGGGGCGGCTATGTCGGCATCACGGTGCCGAGAAAGCCTTTCGTGCGCGAAGTGATGCCCAATGTGATCTCGGCCGGCGGCTATTCCGGCCACGGCGTCATGCTGTCGAACTACTTCGGTAAACTCTATGCCGAAACCGTTGCCGGCAACCGCGACCGGCTGAAGCTGATCGAGGATCTGAAAATCCCGCCGTTCCCCGGCGGTCGGCGCTTCCGCACGCCGCTGCTGTTCCTGGCGCTCAACTGGTTTGCGTTGCGGGACAGGATCTAGCCGACCGACCTGATGTAATATTGTAATATTCATTGTAACATTTGTTGCCCGTGCGACGCATTGCGCAATTTCCCGCAAAGGCGCAGAATCCCCTATAATGGCGTACTGATGCCACAATCGCAGGCGAAAGCTGCCGGTTCTGGGCGATTGTTCGGGGATTGTTGCGGGACTGCCCGCGTTGTTTTTTTGACCTATGCGGATCAGACGCCGGACTTCCGGCACCGACCGATAGAACGTCGGCCCGCTTATGGAGGTGGCAAGAGTGAGAGAGCCCTTCAGTTTCGGTACGCCGGAACGTCGGCGCTTTGCCATGCAGTTCGGATACGACATGCGGCCCTCCTTCTGGCAGGAAGTCCGTTCGAACTCGCATCTGGTGATCGCCGCGATCGGCACTGCCGCGCTGCTTGGCGTCGCCGCCGTGGCGCTGTGGCTGGCATTGCCGGCCAGCGACAGACAAGCGGCAGCGAGCCCCGAACAGACCATTCCAACGGTTCCGGTGAAGACGACGAAAATAACCCCGGTTGGGGCCGCGGTCGCCGCGGCAGCCGTGCCGCAGGCGCGCAAGTCCGACGCTATTCCGACAACCGTGGCGGCCGCGCAAGCCAACATCCCCGCACTCGCCGCCAACGATCCGCGCTGGACCGGTTCGCAGCCGAAGGACGCCGCCACTTCCGATTCGACTGCCCCCAGCCAGGCAGCGGACAAGCAAGCTGCGGCATTCGCACAGCCGGCAGCCGCTACCGATGCCGCCACCGAACTTGCCAAGGTAGCCGCGCCCAGCGCAGCCGCGGGCAACCATCCCGACGGCGCACAAACCGCCGCCATTCCCGAGGTGCAACCGCAAGTGCCGGCTCAAGAGCCAGCGGCAGAAGGCGATGACAGCCAAGCCAAGGGGAAGCCAAGGAAAGCCGCCGCCGGAACAGGGCGCATCCTGAGGGCCGTGACCATGCGAAGCGGCCCGAAGAAAAATGCCGCCGCCATCGGTACGGTGCCAGCCAAAACCTCGGTGCAGGTGATGAGCTGCAAGAAATGGTGCCAGATCACCTACAACGGCAAGACCGGCTGGATCTACAAGAGTTACATCAAGACCGGCGCCTGACGCCCACCGCTCTGCGTGAGGCAGGCCTGTTGTTCTGATGCATGTCGTTCTCCCAAACCGGGGCCGCTTTCGAGCGACATACATCAGGCTTTCAGATGCAGCGGCCGCCATCGACCTCCAGCGCCACGCCGGTGATGAAGGCGGCCTCGTCCGAGGCCAGCCAGAGTGCGGCGTTGGCGATGTCGAGCGGCGTCGAAAGCCGGCCGAGTGGGATCGATGCGCGGAACTTCTCGCGGATCTCGGGCGTGTCGGCGCCCATGAATTTCGCCAGCATGCCGGTCTCGCCGGCAACCGGGCAGAGGCAGTTGACGCGGATGTTCTTCGGCGCCAGTTCCACCGCCATCGATTTGGTGGCGGTGATCGCCCAGCCTTTCGACGCATTGTACCAGGTGAGGCCGGGGCGCGGCCGCAGACCCGCGGTGGAGGCCGTGGTCAGGATGACGCCGCCGCCCTGCCGCTCCATGATCGGCACCACGGCAAGTGCCGCGTGATAGATCGCCTTCATGTTGACGGCGGTTATCAGGTCGAAGGTGTCCTCGTCGACATTGAGCATGTCGCCGTTGCGATGGGTGTAACCGGCATTGTTGACCATGATGTCGATGCGGCCGAAGGCGCTTTTGGCGGCATAGACCATCTCGTCGAATTCGGAGCGCAGCGAGACATCCGTCTGGGTCCAGATCGCAGCTTCACCGATTTCGCCGGCGACGCGCTCCGCACCCCTGGCGTTGAGATCGGCGACAACGACCCTGGCGCCCTCCCGCGCAAAGCGCCTGGCAATGCCCTCGCCAAAGCCCGACGCAGCGCCGGTGATGATCGCAACCTTGTTTTCCAGACGCATGTTTTTTCCGCTCATTATTGGTGACGATCAACGGGCACGTCATTGGCGCTCATCCGCGCAAAGCCACGGCTTCTGACTGGATTGGCCGAAAGATGTGGGTCCATCGCCGATTTCTCCTTTGGCTTTCGCGTCGATCCCGCTCTATGCTGCAACTGCGAAGGCTTCCGGAGCCGCGCCTTCGACAAGCCTCCGGGTCATCGGACTGTCAAGGGGCAGGCGCATACACCCAGATGTGACACCATGGCACTGGAAAATTTAAATCGATTAGATTATATCAGCCGCGTCACAGCGACCGGCGTCAAAGCGGACAGACCATGACCAGCCAGATCATCCCCGTCGAGCCTTTCGACTTCATCATTTTCGGCGGCACCGGCGATCTGTCGGAACGCAAGCTTCTGCCGTCGCTCTATTATCGCCAGCGCGACCATCAGTTTTCGGAGCCGACACGCATCATCGGCACGTCGCGCTCGAAAATGAGCGATGAGGAATTCCAAGCCTTCGCCAAACAGGCGATCTCCGAGCACGTCAAGCCGGCCGACATCGACGCCAAGGAACTGAAGACTTTTCTGGCGCGGCTGTCCTACGTCTCCGCCGATGCGACGAGCGGCGCCGGCTTCGACAAGCTTAAGAAGGCGATCGGAGACAGCGACCGCATCCGAGCCTTCTACCTGGCGGTGGCGCCGGCGCTGTTCGGCGACATCTCGCACAAGCTGAAAGAGCACAATCTGATCACGCCGAACTCGCGCATCGTGCTGGAAAAGCCGATCGGCCGCGATCTCGATTCGGCACGCAAGCTCAACGATCTGGTCGGCGACGACTTCCACGAAAGCCAGATCTTCCGCATCGACCATTATCTAGGCAAGGAGACGGTGCAGAACCTGATGGCGCTGCGCTTCGCCAACGCGCTCTACGAGCCGTTGTGGAATTCAGCCCACATCGACCATGTCCAGATCACCGTGGCCGAGACCGTCGGTCTGGAGGACCGCGTCACCTATTACGACAAGGCCGGCGCGCTGCGCGACATGGTGCAGAACCATATGCTGCAGCTGCTGTGTCTCGTCGCCATGGAAGCGCCGTCATCGATGGATGCCGACGCCGTGCGCGACGAGAAGCTGAAGGTGCTGCGGGCACTGAAGCGCATCAATGGCAACGAAGCGCCGAAGCACACCGTGCGCGGCCAGTACCGCGCAGGCGCCTCGGCCAGCGGAGCTGTAAAGGGCTATGTCGAGGAGCTTTCCCACGACAGCAATACCGAGACCTTCGTCGCCATCAAGGCCGAGATCGGCACCTGGCGCTGGGCGGGCGTTCCGTTCTACCTCAGGACCGGCAAGCGGCTGGCAACCCGGGTTTCGGAAATCGTCATCGAATTCAAGCCGATCCCGCATTCGATCTTCGGCGACAGCGCTGGTCCGATCTTCGCCAACCAGCTGGTCATCCGGCTGCAGCCCGACGAAGGCGTCAAGCAGTTCATCATGATCAAGGATCCGGGTCCGGGCGGCATGCGGTTGCGCCAGATCTCGCTCGACATGAGTTTTGCGCAGTCCTTCGATGGCCGCGCGCCGGACGCCTATGAGCGGCTGATCATGGACGTCATCCGTGGCAACCAGACCCTGTTCATGCGCCGTGACGAAGTCGAGGCGGCGTGGAAATGGATCGACCCGATCCAGAATGCCTGGGAAAGTGCCAGGCAGGAGGCGCAGGGCTACACGGCGGGCACCTGGGGCCCATCGGCCTCGATAGCACTGATCGAACGTGACGGGCGGACATGGCACGAGAGCAATTGAACAGCGCCGCCTATAGCTGGAACGGCTTCGCTGAGCGCCAGGAACTGGCGGCAGCCCTTGCCGGCCATGTTGCAGGCAGACTGACCAAGGCGATCGCCGAGCGCGGCACGGGGCTGCTCGCCGTCTCCGGCGGCACCACGCCGGCAAAATTCTTCGCCGCCCTTTCGGCGATACCTATCGCTTGGGACAAGGTGATCGTGACGCTGGTCGACGAGCGTTTCGTGCCGGCCTCCTCGCCACGCTCCAATGCCGGGCTGGTAGCCGCCAATCTGTTGCAGAACGCGGCCAAGGCGGCTCGTTTCGTGCCGCTCTATCACGAAGCCACCAGCATCGAGGATGCGGCCTCGTCCGACGATGCAGCGCTCCGGTCCTTGCCATGGCCGCTCGATGTCGTCGTGCTCGGCATGGGGCCGGACGGCCACACCGCTTCGTTCTTTCCCGATGCCGACGATCTGGCAACGTTGCTCGACCCGTCTTGCGACAGGATCGTGCTGCCGGTTCATGCGGCAAGTGCGGGCGAGCCGCGGCTGACCCTGTCGCTGGCGCGCATCGTCGAAGCCGGCTTCATCGCGCTGCACATAGAGGGTGAGGACAAGCGTGTCGCCTTCGACGGCGCGGTTGCGCCCGGGCCGCGAAAGCCAATCCGTGCCGTGCTCGACGCAGCACATAAGCCCGTAGAGGTTTTCTGGGCCCCCTGAATCTCGATTTACTCTGGTCCCGGCAAACGGCGGGAGGATGTTTCCGGGACCTCGCCTGAAAGGACCGACCGCCATGACCGCCAGACGCGACATCGAAGCCATCACCGAACGCATCCGTCAGCGCTCAAAACCAGGCCGCGAGCGTTATCTCGGCCGCATCGCCGAGGCATCGAACCGCACCGCCAACCGGGCTGTGCTGTCGTGCGGCAACCTCGCCCATGGCTTTGCGGTGTGCAGCCCCTCGGAAAAGCTCGCGCTGGGCGCCGACAAGGTGCCGAACCTCGGCATCATCACCTCCTACAACGACATGCTGTCGGCGCATCAGCCGTTCGAGACCTTCCCCGCGCTGATCAAGGATGCGGCCCGCGAAGCCGGCGGCATTGCCCAGGTGGCAGGCGGCGTGCCGGCGATGTGCGACGGCGTCACCCAGGGCCAGCCCGGCATGGAGCTGTCGCTGTTTTCGCGCGATGTCATCGCCATGGCCGCCGCGATCGGCCTGTCGCACAACATGTTCGACGCTGCCGTCTATCTCGGCGTCTGCGACAAGATCGTGCCGGGCCTGGTGATCGCAGCACTGACCTTCGGCCATCTGCCGGCGGTGTTCATTCCGGCCGGACCGATGACGACCGGCCTGGCCAATGACGAAAAGGCCAAGGTCCGCCAGCTCTACGCCGAGGGCAAGGCCGGACGCGCCGAACTGCTGGAGGCCGAGTCCAAATCCTATCATGGGCCGGGCACCTGCACCTTCTACGGCACGGCGAATTCCAACCAGATGCTGATGGAGATCATGGGCCTGCACACGCCGGGCGCTTCCTTCGTCAACCCCGGCACGCCGCTGCGCGAGGCGTTGACCCGCGAGGCGACGAAGCGGGCGCTGGCGATCACCGCGCTCGGCAACGCCTATACGCCCGTCGGCCGGATGATCGACGAGCGCTCGATCGTCAACGGCGTCGTCGGCCTGCACGCCACCGGCGGCTCGACCAATCACACCATCCACCTGATCGCCATGGCGGCGGCGGCCGGTATAGCCATCACCTGGCAGGATATTTCCGACCTGTCGGAAGCGGTGCCGCTGCTGGCGCGGGTCTATCCGAACGGCCTCGCCGACGTGAACCATTTCCACGCCGCCGGCGGGCTCGGCTTCCTGATCCGCGAACTGCTCGACGAAGGCATCCTGCATGAGGATGTGCAGACGGTGTGGGGCGAAGGCCTGCGGCCCTATGCGGTCGAGGCAAAGCTCGGCGCCGACGGAGGCGTGGTGCGCGAGGCCTCGCCGAAGGCAAGCGGCGACGAAAAGGTGCTGGCGCCGTTCAGCAAGGCATTCCAGGCGACCGGCGGCCTGAAGGTGCTATCAGGCAATCTCGGCCACGCCGTCATCAAGACTTCCGCGGTGAAGCCGGAGCGGCGTATCATCGAGGCGCCGGCCAGGGTCTTCGACAGCCAGCAAGGGCTGAACGATGCGTTCAAGGCGGGCACGCTGACCGGCGATTTCATCGCCGTCATCCGCTTCCAGGGGCCGAAGGCCAATGGCATGCCGGAACTGCACAAGCTGACCACGGTGCTCGGCATCCTGCAGGATCGTGGCCAGCGCGTGGCGCTGGTCACCGACGGGCGCATGTCGGGAGCCTCCGGCAAGGTGCCGGCGGCTATCCATGTCACACCGGAAGCGGTCGAGGAGGGTCCTATCGCCAGGATCCATGAAGGCGACATCATCCGGCTCGACGCCGAAGCCGGAACGCTGGAAGTGCTGGTGCCGGCCGGGGAGTTCGCTTTGCGCCGGACGGCGGATGCCGATCTCATCGGCAACGAGTTCGGCTTCGGCCGCGAGCTGTTTGCCGGCTTCCGGCAACTGGTCGGCCGCGCCGATCATGGCGCCAGCGCCTTCGGCACGACATGACGGCAATTCTGCGTAGTTCACAAAAAAGGGCGGCACATGGCCGCCCTCTTGCGGTTGTGCATACGATTCTATTGCACGGTTAGCTCGGCTCGCTCGCCGGCCTTGACCGTCACGTTGCCTTCTTTGGAACTGTTGTCGGATTTCTCCGAGACGACGGCGTAGTCGCCCGCAGGGATCGCTGCCTGATACTTCTGGTCGAATGCATAGCCAAGCGACTTGCGGTTGCCGTTGATGTCCTTCTTGGCCTCGAAAATCTCGATCTTCGAGGCTCCGGGCGCGGTGATCGCCAGCACGCCGGCATTCATTGCGACCTTCAGATCCTGAAATTCGCCCACCTTGACAGTGAACGGCTGCTCGACGACGGCGAGATCAACCGTCGCAATCAACACATAGTCATCGGGTGGCAGATCGAATTTGCTGTCGGGTCCGTAGGCATAGGTCACCTCGTCCCTGGTTCCATCGATCTTCTTTTTTGCCTTGAGCACCTTGAAGCCGATGCCTGAACCGTCCGCCTTGTCGCCGCCGGCAGCATAGTAAGCATTGGCAACGACATGGCCGACACCGGCAATCATGTCCTTTTCCACGGTCTTGCCGCCAGCCAGCGGGATCGTCTCGGTAGCCACGCCCTGCCCGATCGTGACAGTCACCTTCTGGTCGCCGGCCGGCAACACGGCTTTCGTTGTCCCATAAAAGGTCGCGGGCATGTCTGCACCCGGATAATCGATGACGACAGCCGCGCCATCGACGACATCCGCCCCCGCGCTCGGTCGCGGGTGGATGATGAGCGTGCCGGCATTCAAGTTGAAAAGCGGCTTGTAGACCTGGCCGGCCTCGATCTTGACCTTCTGCTCGGTTTTCGCCTGGCCGTCACTGGCCACGACGATATAGTCGCCCGGTTCCAGATTGGCCTTGTAGGCACCGTATTCGGTGCTGACGTAGTCGCCGCGCGTACCGTCGGGTTTGACCTTGTAGATTTCCCAGGCGTTGCCTTCAGTGACGGGATCGCCGCCCTCGGCAAGCACCGCTATCGGCAGGAAATTGAATTCCGGTTTGGCCGGCGCGGGCGCAGGTGCCGGAGCCGGTTCAGGAGCAGGCGCCGCCACTGTCTCGGCAAGCGCCTCCTGCAGCGCCTTCTCGTCGGAGGCCTGGATGTATTTGCCGCCGGTGTTGTCGGCGAGGCAGGCGATCTGCTTGCCCTCGTCGGCGGTGAGGCCGAAGCCGACGACATCGGCGGTGAAGTCGACGCCGGATGCCTCGAGCTCCTTGCCAAGCGCGCAGGGGTCGCCGCCGCATGTTTCGAGCCCGTCGGTGATGAGCACGACGGTCGCCTTGTCCTCGGTGTATTTCAACGCCTCGGCCGCCTGCTTGACGGCAGCGGTCAGCGGTGTCTTGCCGAGGAATTTCAGGCTGTCGGCGGCGGCCGAAATGGCGCTGCCCGAACCTGCCTGCGGCGGCACGATCAGCTGGATGTCGTCGCAGCTGCCCTTTTCACGATGGCCATAGGCCATGAAGCCGATCTCGTCGTCGGTGGGGACCGATTGAAGCACGGTTCGAAGCGACTCGCGGGCGATTTCGAGCTTGGGCTTGCCGTCGATCTGCGCCCACATCGAGCCGGACGCATCGAGAATGATGATGACCTTGTTTGCGGCGAAGCCGAACGTCGTCATCGACAAAAGGAGGACCGCCGCCGCGACACTCCGTGCAAGTCCCGCCATCGAAATCTCCTAAATCCACCCCTGATCCGGGCGGCAAGCTATTTGACGCGGCGCTGGGACACAAGTCCCGGCGCCCGGTGCGTAGGGCTCCGAACCCAGCTTGACAAAGACCTGACGACAGCCAGTTCGGTGGTGCCGGCAGTGCCGGCAGTTTTTGCGATAGGAATTTTTTCTTGACTCTATGCCCTCAGCTATGATACATTTTCGCCCATGGTGCTGATTTGCGCCGGTGACCCGCCGCTCAGGCGGGTTTTTCGTTTGATGCACCCGTCAGCCTACGCGCAGCGAAGGCACCGAAGGAACCCGTTAACCCGAAGTCGCTGCCCTGGCCCGATGCGCCGGGCCGAATGCCGAACTTTTCAGCGGAAGCGGAATTCAATAGGTCGTGCGGCGCTCTTCCGAGGGCGGCCTGCCGAATTGCAGCCGGTAGCTCTGGGCGAAGTAGGAATGCGAGGTGAAGCCGGTCGCGATCGCCACGTCGAGGATCGGCATGTTGGTCTGGCGCAGCAGTTCGCGCGCCCGCTCCAGCCGCAACCGCATGTAATAACGGCCGGGCGTGACGCTGAGATGGCGCAGGAACAGGCGCTCGACCTGGCGCACCGAAAGGCCGGCGGATTTGGCCAGCTGTACCGCCGACAGCGGCTCGTCGAGGTGGTCGGCCATCAGTTCGACGATACGCCTAAGCTTCTCCGACTTGCCGGTCAGGTCGCGTTCCGGCCCGACGCGCTGACGGTCGCCGGCCGAGCGGATGCGTTCGTGCTGGAACTGGTTGGCGACGCCATTGGCGAGGTTCGAGCCGAAATCGCCGCGCACGATCTCCAGCATCAGGTCGATCGAAGTGGTGCCGCCGGCACAGGTGTAGCGCTTGCGATCGATCTCGAAGACGTTGCCGGTGCAGTTGATGTCGGGGAAGCGTTCGACGAAGCCGGCACGGTTTTCCCAATGGATGGTGCAGCGATAGCCTTCGAGCTGGCCGGCCTCGGCCAGCAGATAGGAGCCGACCGACAGGGCACCCAGCGCATTGCCGCGCCGGCCCCAGCTTCGCAAAGCCGCCAGCACCTTGCTCTTGCCGGGGAATTCCGTCGTCAGCCCAACCGAGACGAACAGGATATCGACCGGCGGCAGGTCGGCAACGGCATAGTCGATCTTGAGCGGCAGGCCGTTGGAAGCCATCACCGGATCGCCATCGGCCGACACCGTCGTCCAGCCGTAGAAGTCACGGCCGAGCAACCGGTTCGCCGACCGGAACGTATCGATCGCGGCAGCCAGCGAGAACATGGAGAACTTGTCGACCAGCAGGAATGCGAACTGCCGGCCACCTTGAACGGGGTCCGCGATGACCGGCCGTTCTGAGGGAACACTGGGGTTCGGCAAAGCTGCGGCTTTCTGGCGGGTCAGAAGGACGGCCGTTTCAATCCGGCCGCAAGGTAGGCCGAGGCTAACGTATTGGCCATCAGCATGGCAATGGTCATAGGCCCGACACCGCCAGGCACCGGCGTGATGGCGCCGGCGGCCTTGGCCGCTTCGGCATAGGCGACATCGCCGACGAGACGGGACTTGCCCTCGCCCTTTTCCGGCGCCGGAATGCGGTTGATGCCGACATCAATGACGGTGGCGCCTGGCTTGACCCAATCACCCCTGATCATCTCCGGCCTTCCGACGGCCGCGACAAGAATGTCGGCGGTGCGGGCAAGCGCCGGCAAATCCTTCGTCCGGCTGTGCGCGATGGTGACGGTGCAGTTGGCGGCAAGCAGGAGGTTGGCCATCGGCTTGCCGACGATGTTGGAGCGGCCGACGACGACGGCGTTGAGGCCGGACAGGTCCTTGCCGCGCACCCGCTCGATCAGGAGCATAGAGCCGGCCGGGGTACAAGGCACGAAGGCTGTCTCGAGTTCACCGGTGCCGAGCTTGCCGACATTGATGAAATGGAAGCCGTCGACATCCTTTTCCGGCGCGATGGTCTGGATGATCTTGCCGGCGTCGATGTGGGCCGGCAGCGGAAGCTGCACGAGGATGCCATTGATGGCCGGATCGGCGTTGAGGTCGCCGATGATCTTCAGCAATGCCGGTTCCGAGGTTTCGGCCGGCAGCGTGTGCTGGACGGAATGAAAGCCGCATTCCTTGGCGGTGCGCGACTTGGACGCGACATAGACCTGGCTGGCGGGATCCTCGCCGACGATGACCACGGCAAGACCGGGCTTGGGCTTGCCCTTGGCGACAAGCTCGGCCGTCAGGGACTTGACCGTCCCCACAACGTCCCCGGCAACGCTCTTGCCATCAATCACTTCAGCCATGGACCACCCTCAACACCAGAATGCCCAAGCGCGTCGCTTCCGGAAGCGCCGCGCTTTTCGATCTTTCACCGCGTGGCATTTTCACGAAAATTCCAACATGCAATCCCGCCAAAGCGCCGTCCCATGCCGTTTACGCGAAACCGGCATGTTTTTGTACGGCACCTGGAAGAATTTTGTGGCTCAGAAGTAGCGGCGGCGCGCGCGGCTCTCGGTCAGTTCGCGAACCGCTTCACGGAATTCGCGCAGGCTGGCACGGATTTCCTCGATTGGCGCTTGCTGCTCGGCATCCTCCACGACCCGCGGCGGCTCCGCCGATCGCTGATGAGGCTGAGGCGCCTGCTGCTGCGGGAGGGGCGGCTGTGGATAAGATTCGGAAGCAGGCTGTGCCGGATCGGGCTGCTGCCCGGCATTGGTGGCCGGCATGGATTGCGGATAGGGATAGGCCGGCGGCTGCGCGTAGCCCAATGGCTGCGCGTAGGGATAGAGCTGCGGCCCGGAATATGGCCGCTGCGCCACCACGGGAGGCGGCAGTGGCGGCTGCGCCGCCTGCTGCGGATGGCCGCCGGGCTGGAAAGGCGGCGACGGGTATGCTGTCGCGGCCGCCTGCCGGGGCTCGAAGGCCGGCGCCGACTGGGGATAAGCGCGGTATTGCGGATCCTGCATTGGCTTCGCGTTTTCGGCAGAGGCCCATTCAACGGTATCGAACGGCTCCTCCCGGGATGGCCTGCGGGAGACGGACTTGTGCAGCCTCGACAGCAAGGCACCGATCCGGCCGGCACCTTCGGCCGGCGAGACCTCGGCTTGCTGGAAAGGCGGTGGCGCGGCCGGCGGTGGTGATGCAGGCGGGGGTGTCGATGGCTGCGGCGCTGGTGTTTGTGGCGGCGCCGGCGGCGCTGCCCGATATGCCTTGTCTTCGTAAGGCGTCCGGCGTTCGTCCGTGCCATGGTCGCGGCGCGAGCGCGAATTGGCGGTGTCACGCAGGCTCTCATAGGCGCCACGCATGGCTCCGAGGCCAATGCCGGAGGCAAAGCCCAGCAACAGGCCGCCGAGCGCGACCACGACCCGCGACGGCCCGTTTGCCTCGAGCGGCGCGAAGGCCTTCGAGATCACGTTGATGTTGGCTGTGTTGATGTCCTTCTGCTCGCCGGTTTCCTTGGCGCGCAGCAGATACTGTTCGTAGACGGAACGCTTGGCGGTCGCCTCGCGCTCCAGTTCGCGCATCGACACCAGGTCGCTGTTGACGTCGCCGCTGCGGACCTTCAGCTGCGCCAGGCGAGAGGCAAGGTCCTGTTCGAGCTGGACCGCGCGCTTGAGGTCGACCTGCAGCGACGAGCCTATACGGCGCAGCTCCGCGGCGATGCGGTCGCGTGCGCCGGCAATCTGGGCATTGAGCGCCTGGAGTTCGGGATGACGCGGGCCGAACCGGATGGCGGCGCGGTCAGCCTCCTGCTTGAGCGACGCATATTGCGAACGCAGATCGCTCATCGTGTTGGAGTTGATCTCCTCCGGCAAGGTGCCGGTGAGGACCGAATTGACGTCGACCGACCGCGCCGAAGCGGCCCGGGCATTCAGCTCCAGCGTGCGGGCGCGGGCAATCGACAGTTGCTCGTTGAGCTTCAGCATCTCGTCATCGCTGATGAGATGGCCCTGCGCGTCGACAAGGTCGTGCGTGGCCCTGAAATCTTCGACCTTGCGCTCGGCGGCCTCGACTCCCTTGCGCAACTCGTCAAGCCGGGCCGTCAGTTCGTCGGTGGCGCGGCCTGCGGTGTCCGACTGTATCTGGCCGAAAGTCTGCAGAAAGACATCCGTCATCGTGTTGGCGATGAGGGCCGATTTCTCGCCATTCTGCGTGGTGGCACTGACGGTGATGACAAAGGTCTTGCCGCCGCGCTCGACCGAAAGGCTCTCGGCCAGATTGCCGACAGCAAGCGCGCGGCGGCGGGCGTCGTCGACACCGCCCGGCCCGTCATTGCGGGACAGGACGGAGCGGATGAGCGACATGACGCTGAGGCCGCCGCCGCCTTGCCCATTGAATTCCGGATCATTGACCAGATTGAGCTTGTCCACGACCTTGTTGAGAACGGTGCCTGATGTCAGCACCCGGACCTGGTTCTCGACGATGGCCAGCGTTGCATCGGAAGCCACGACCGACTGGGTGAGGTCGCGATCGGTGAGCTTCAGGTCGCGTGGGTCGACGATCAGTTCGGTGGTGGCTTCGTATTTCTTCGGCGTCGACAGCGCGATGGTGATGCCGAGCGCGGCGCCCAGTATCGTCGTCGTCACGATCAGCAGCTTCGACTTGCCGACACCGCGCACGACCTGCATCGGGTCGATCAGCGGCTTCCACTGCTGGCTGTCCATGCCGTCGTTTCGGGATACCGACGCGTCGCCCGCAGCGTAAGGTTCCGATGCATGATCGGCGCGACGGGCGCCAGCGGTTTCGGCGGCACTGATTTGTGTCCGTGGCGTGGTTTGCGCGCGGTGCGGCGATGAAGCCCGCTCCTGATCCCCGTCGGTTGCGACCGGATCCGACAGTTTCGGGTTGCGCGCCTCGCGCTGCGAACGGGCGAGGCGATGACGGGTGGCGGCATCCTCGCGCCATGACGGGTCTGCCCGATCGCCTATCGAGACCAGGGACGCGTCGGGTTCGTCGCCGCGCACAGCCTGGCCAAGCGCCAGCAATGAGCGCTCGCGCTTCCAGTCTTCGCGGTTTTCCCTGTCGACCATCGTCTGGAACTTTACCTTTGGCGACCTGCAAACGGCGATTGGCCATTCGTTAAGCCACGCTAAACAGGCATGGAAAACAAAAGGTTAATTTTCCCGCGCCGAAGCGTCGGTTTCTCGCTTCGGTTGCATCTATTTTCGACACAAGCCCAAGCTCCAGAACGGCACGTTAAGTTTTCCGGCCTAGGCTCTCCTCGAGACATGACGCAGGCCAGTGACATACCGCAAAGGCGGCCCCTCGCCCGGATCGGCAGCTTTTTGGCCGAACGACGGGGGCTGCTTCGCGACTATTTCTCGGCGATCAGCGGCGCCGGCGGGCGACTGGTGTTTTCGCTGGCCTATTTCATCGCGTTGGCCAACACGCTGTCCATTTCCGAATTCGGCATGTTCGCCACCGCGTCGGCGGCCGGCGTCATGCTGTCGCGCATCCTTGCCTTCGGGTTCATCTCGGCGCTCTATCGCACCGCCACCATCCGCCCCAATCTGATCGGCACCTTCACCGCCGGCTTCCTGCTGCTCGGCGTGCTGTCGCTACCGCTGCTGGCCGCGGCCTCGTTCGGCGTCTATCTGATTTTCTTCGCCGGCACCGTGCCGCTGTCGGTGTTTGCGGCAATCGTCTTCGCCGAAGCGCTGCTGTGGCGGCCGGTCGAGGTGGCGCTGATCGTCAACAACGGTCTGGGCAAATTCGGCCGCGCCGCGCTGCTGGCCATCCTGGCGACGGCGCTGCGGGCGCTCGGCGCGGTCCTGTTCATGTTCTGGGCGCAACACAGCGTCTGGATATGGTCGTGGTTCTATATCGGCGCCAATGCCGCCTCGCTGCTGATTGCCTTCGGCTTCTTCTATCCACGCCAACGGCTGCGGCTTCGCATCGAGCTCTATGTCAGGCGATTGGCCGATTCCATCTATGTGGCCGGCGCCGAAGTGTTGTTCTACCTGCAGATGGAATTCGACAAGCTGCTGGTCCTGGCGATCGGCGGACCGCATCTGGCCGGCATCTATGCCATCATCATGCGGCTGGTAGACCTGACCGCTATTCCGATCCGAACCTTCTCCATGATGCTGGTGCAGCGCATGATGCGCGCGCCGGAACTTTTGTCACGGCTGGCGGTCAAGAGCGGCATCGAAGGCGGTGTGTTCGCGGTCTCGACGGCGGCGCTGCTGGCGCTTGGCATCGTGCTGCATTTCTTCCCCAACGCGCTTGGCAAGAATGTCGCCGAGGCCGCGCCGCTGGTGGTGCTGGCGATCTGCGTGCCGGGGTTGCGCAATCTGGTCGAATACCAGGCCGAGCTTTTGTTCGCGCGCGGCCAGACCTTGGTGCGGGCGCTTAATCTCGGCCTGCTTGCCGCACTGAAGGCGCTGTTGCTGACCTATGTGCTGACGACCATCCTCGACACGCCGAACCTGGTGCTGTCGCTCAATGTCGTCTTCCTGCTTCTGTATCTCGCCTCGACGTTGCTCACCTATTCGGCGATGCGCAAGCCGGCCAAACCCGTCTAATTCAACCCAATCAGACGGCGGATGCGGCCGATATCGGTGCCGATAAAGGACTGCATGCCGATCGCCACCTGCTCCGGCGCCATGGCGGCGACGAAGCTGCGGAACTCGTCATCCGAAAGCGCTTCGCCGGTCCAGTGGACGCGGCAGAATTCTTCCGAACCGTGGAAGTGGCCGGCGCCCTCCAGCAGATCGTCGACATAGCGGCCGTAGATCATGCATTCGGAGAATTTGCGCGCCGAGCCGACGACCTCGATCCAGTCGCGGCCATGGACCTTCTCGATCTCGCCGCACATGGCCAGCACGGTGTCGCGCCGCCAGGCGATCAGCGTCGAGATATAGTCATGGATCGACGTCCGGGACGGGTCGATGCCGAGTGCCGATCCCGCATTGCGCGACCAGATGCGATGCTCCTCATGACCTTCGTCCGCCAGCACACCGTCGCGGCGAAACAGGCGCACCTTGCCGTCGCGCCAGAAGGCGCCGCAGTCGAAAGGTTTGAGGAAAGCGACGTCTGAATCGCAGAAGATGAGCACGTCTTGAGATGCATGCGCCGATATGGCGATGCGGCGCAATTGCTGTACATGCCAGCCGCGCAGTGGCTGAGTCTTCAGGCTGAGCCAGACGCGCCGGCGAAACAGGCTGAGCGGATCGTCGAAGGCGTGCAGCCAGCGCGGCAGCAATTCACGCTCGTCGACGACCGTGCGGCGGCCGGTTTCCAATTGGCGAAACAGACTGACATCGCGATGTTCGACCAGGATGTAATGGTGCGCCGCGCCCGAAACGTGGCGATCAACTGTCTCGCACAACAGGCGGCAGCGCTCGAAGTCGGGCGCGTAGCTTGCCGTCACGATTGCCGCCGTCGGTGTCTGCCGCAGCGGGCTCGGCTCGGCAGCGGCACCTGGCACGAACCTGCTGTTCACTTGATATCCCTCGCAGCTTCGGGCGCAAGCGAGAATTTCTGCCTAAGGACGCGCAGCAGGAACAGCGGATTGCCGACCACATAACGGCGCCACAGGCGGCTCGGTTCGACAGCCAACCGGAACAGCCATTCGAGCCGCAGCCGGCGCATCCACAAGGGCGCGCGGGGCACCGCGCCGCTCAGGAAATCAAGCAACGCGCCGACCGCGATCGGCAGCGTGCAATGGCGCGCGTCGATATGGCGTTCGATCCACAATTCCTGGCGCGGCACGCCCATGGCGACGAGCAGCACGTCGGGCCGAAGCGCGGCAATCCGGTCGACGATTTCCTGCTCCTGCGAAGCAGGGAAATAGCCGTCATGGATCACCACGAATTTGTGCTGCACCGCCAATGCGGCCAGCTTGACCGACGCCGCTTCGGCATTGACGCGCGTCGCGCCGAGCAGGCCGACGGTGAGCGGCGTCGTCGAGGCCTGCAGGAAGGCCGGGACGAAATCGGTACCGTTGAGATTGTCGGGAAATGGCGTCCCGTAGAGGAGTCTCGCCGCCAGATCGATACCGATGCCGTCGGGCAGGATGAGGAAATCATCGAGTGCCTCGGCGAACACCGGGTCGGTATAGGCGATGTTGGCGTTGTGGGCGTTGAGGAAACTGACCTTGGTGAAGCGCCGCTCGGCAATCAACCGGTTCAGCAGGGCGATGGCATCGTTCCAGCGGACCGCAACCACCGGGATGCCAAGGATCGTCTTCAGCGTGTCGAGCCCGAACGCGGCGCGGGCGGAATGCATGTTCACGCAAATGCCTCCTGCCTGACGGGTGCGAGCTTTTCGAGGCCGAGCCGGATGGCAGCGTCGAGCGCCTTGACCTGCGAGCCCCGGAACGCGCTGCCGTCAACGTCGCGGATGTCGGCCACCGCAGCCTCGAGTGCCCTGGCGAAGGCGACGGGATCGTCGGTGACGACGCAGTTGGCCGGACGGTGGTCGATGCCGCGCAGCGAACGGCTGGTGGCGACGGAAGGCAGGCCGAGCTCGAAGGTTTCGATTGTCTTCAACTGGACGCCGCTGCCGGCGGTGCTGATCAGCGGGATGACGGCAGCGCCACGCACGAAAGCCTGCGCGTCGGGCATGCGGCCGACAAATTCAACACCCGGATGCTTCGACGTGACGCCCGAAGGCATGTGGCCGGCGATGCGGATGCGAAAGTCGAGCCGCAGATGCGGCACGACCTTGCCCAGGAACCAGTCGAGGCCGATGCGGTTCGGCTGCCAGGTCCAGGTGCCGATCAGGGCGGCGTCGCAGTCGATGCGGCGCGGGCCTTTCAGGGTCGGCGCGTGGGCACCGGTCACCAGTGGCAGCACCGCCGAGCGGTCGTGCGAGGCGACACCGAGGGCGGCGCGGTCTTCTTCGGCCAGGGTGAAGACGAAGCGCGCCCGGCGGCAGAGACGGTCTTCGATGGTCTTGAGCAGCCTCGCCTCGCGGCGAAACAGCAGGCGCTGGAAGAGGCTGCCGGCCGCAGCGGCATTCTCCCGCGCCGAAAGATGCTCGACATTGTGGGCAATGAAGATCGAAGGCCGGTCGGTGAACAGTTTTTCGAAGGCGCCGGCGAACTGCACGGAATTCAAGACATAGCCATCAACCGGTCCAGCGCGCTCGATGGCAGCGAGAACATCGCTGTCGGACACGGCGCGCAGCTTGACCGACGCGAAGGTGAGGCCCGAAAGCAGCGCCTTGCCGACCCAGGCCAGCTTCTGCCGCGCGGAGGCATTGTCCGTGCGCACGTCGATGGCACCCAGCACCACGGTGTTTTCGGGGTCGGCCGCGGGCTTGCCCGGCCAGGTGAAGCCGATGACGGTTACGCGCGCGCCAGCGCGCCGCAAGGCAGCGATGATCGCAGCGTTGGCGATCTCGTAGCCCGAGGCGAGTGCGCCGTCGGGCACGATCGATGTGGCGAACAGCAGATGCATCTCACCTATCCTGTGGTGTAGCCGGTAGCAAAGTGCGGTGAACCCTTGATTAAGCCAGCACATTCGACGACCGAAAGTCGCTGCCTGGCGGGCTTCTCCGTGCAAGGTGATTAACGAAACCTTATCACCGTGGTGCTACCAGAGCCCAACTCACCATGTGGCTGGACACGGATGATCCCTTTGCCATCGGACGGTTCGGTATCGATTGCTGGACGCACGCCGCGGCTTGACGTCGAGGCCGTCGAAGCCGTCATCACCTTGCCTACCTTCAAGCGTCCCCAGCAGGTGCTGGAAACGCTGGCGTCGCTGCGCGCGCAGCAAACCGGCAGACGCTTTGCCGTGATCGTCATGGAAAACGAGGCCGAGGCGCGGGCTGGCGCCAAGGCAGCGCTGCCGCTGTTCGAGCGGGGCGAAATGTCGGGCTTAGCGATCATCGCGCATGAGCGCGGCAATTGCAGCGCCTACAATGCCGGCTGGCAGACGGCCATCCTGCAATTCCCGAACTTCAGGCATCTGCTGGTCATCGACGATGACGAGATCGCCGATCCGCAGTGGCTGGAACGGATGTGCCACGCTGCCGAAACGCTCGGCGCCGATATCGTCGGCGGCCCGCAGGTGCCCGTGTTTGCCGACCCCGCCCATGCCAGATGGGCAGAGCATCCGGTGTTCGCGCCGCCTTACCGGGAAACCGGACGCGTGCCGGCGCTCTATTCGTCCGGCAATCTTCTGGTCGGGCGCAACGTGCTGATCGCCATGGGTCCGCCCTTTCTCGATCTCAGATTCAACTTCATGGGCGGCGGCGATTCCGACTTTCTCAGCCGGTCGGCGCAAAAGGGCTTTGTTCTGGGTTGGTGCGCCGAGGCCAAGGTGCTGGAAACCGTTCCGGCGCGGCGTATCGAAGCCGACTGGATCCGTGCCCGCAGCCTGCGCAACGGCGTGATCTCGACACTGGTCGAAAAGAAGAAGCGTGCCGGCACGCCAATGGCCGGCGCCAAAGTGTTGCTGAAGAGCCTGGCACTGCTTGCCGCTTCGCCCTTTCGCGGCCTGATCCGGCTGGCGCGGACCGGATCGCCTGATATCGCCATCTACCCCGTCCATGTGGCGCTGGGCCGCGTGCTGGCCGAATTCGGATATGCCAATGAGCAATACCGCCAGCCTGAGAAAAACTGAGCACGCGCCGCTCAGCGCCGCGTTCACGCGCGAAGGCGTGGCCACCGCCATTGCCGCGCTGCTGTTCACCGTCATCATGGTGTCCTTCCGGCCGTTCCAGCCGGGCGGCGCAGAACTTACCGGTCAAGGCGGCGACATCGTCAACCAGCTTGGCTTCGGCTCGCTCGGCGCCATGTCGATCTTCTCGCTGATGGCCTTTGCCGATCCGCGCGTCGTGCGCTCGCTGCTCAGCCCATCCTGGGTGCTGATGCTGGGCTTCTTTTTCCTGTCGGTGGTCCTGTCGACCGATCCGCCTTCGGCGATGCGCGCCGCCTCCTTCACCCTGATCGGCATCCTGACGATGGCGACGATCCTGGTGCTGCCGCGCGACGCCGAAGCCTTCTCGAAGGTGATCATCTTCACCGCCGTCGTGGTCATGGGCCTTTCCTATCTCGGCCTCATCGTCTTTCCGCACGAGGCGATGCACACCGCCGACTCGCAGGAGCCCGAGCATGCCGGCCTGTGGCGCGGCGTGTTCACCCACAAGAACATCGCCGGGCCGATCATGGCCTGCCTCAGCTTCGCAGGCCTCTATCTCTACCGGCGCGGACAGCGCTACTGGGGCGCCGGGATCTTCCTCGCAGCAATGATCTTCATGCTGCACACCGGCTCCAAGACGACAGCCGGCCTGGTGCCGTTCTCGATCCTGATCGTCATGTTCCCGAGCCTGATAGGCATGCGGCTCGGCACGCCGATCCTGTTTGCGCTGGCGATCGTCGCGACAGCGGTCGGCACGCTGGGCATCGTCTTCCTGCCGCCTGTAAAACATCTGGCGGCGATCTATTTCCCCGGCATGACCTATACCGGCCGCACGACGCTGTGGGAGTTCGCCGGCAGCATGCTGGCGAAGAAGCCATGGACCGGCTACGGCTATGAAAGCTTCTGGGGCACGCCGCTGCTGCTCAACCAAGATCAGCCCTTCGACCGGCCGTGGGACATCAGGACCATCGTGCACGGCCATGACGGCTATCTCGACATCGCCGTGCTGATGGGCATTCCGGCACTGTGCGTGGCGGTCTACACTTTCCTCATCGCGCCGCTACGCGACTACATGCGAATTCCGTTGCGCAGGGAAAACATCTTTCTCGGCGACTTCTTCATGATGGTGGTGCTGTTCACGGCGCTGAACGCCTTCCTCGAAAGCTTCTTCTTCCATCGCGGCGACCCGGTCTGGCTGTTCTTCGTGCTCGGCGTGCTTGGCCTCAGGCAAGTGTCGCTGCAGCCAATCGCGGTACGCGATCCCGATCGTGGCTCGCGATCTTTCCGTCCATCCTGACAGGGCTTCCCCAGGGAAGCGCCAGCGTCTATGTGATGGCTTCCTTCGGAGGGCTTTCGATGACGATCAGACTTGTTCTCGCCGGCTGCGGCAATATGGGCTACGCCATGCTCTCGGGCTGGCTGAAATCCGGCAAGCTTGCGCCATCAGCGGTCTTCGTGGTCGAGCCCAATGCCGATCTGCGCAATCGCGCCGCAGCGTTGGGCTGCGGCACATCAGCCGATGCCGGCGATATTCCAGCAGACGCCGTGCCCGATCTCGTAGTCATCGCGGTGAAGCCGCAGGTGATCCGCGATGTCACCTCCGCCTACAAGCGTTTCGGCGACGGCCGCACCACCTTCGTCAGCATCGCCGCTGGCACGCCTGCCGCCACCTTCGAGGAAATCTTGGGCAACCGCGCGCCGATCGTGCGCTGCATGCCCAACACGCCCGCGGCGATCGGCAAAGGCATGATGGTTGTGTTCTCAAACAAGCTCGTGTCGGATGACACCAAGCGTTTCGTCGCCGACCTTTTGTCAGCGAGCGGTGAAGTGGCCACCATCGACGACGAGGGCCTAATGGACGCGGTGACCGCCGTGTCCGGATCGGGACCGGCCTACATCTTCCATTTCATCGAAGCGCTGACCGTCGCCGCCGAGAAGGCCGGTCTGCCGACGGCGACCGCCAAGTTGCTCGCCATGCAGACCGTCTACGGCGCCGCCTCGCTCGCCGCCGAAAGCGGCGAGGAGCCGGGCGTGCTGCGCCAGCAGGTGACCAGCCCCAAAGGGACGACGGCCGCGGCGCTGGAGGTGCTGATGGGCGAGGACCGGCTGACAAATCTGCTGACGCAGGCGGTGGAGGCGGCGCGGTTGCGGTCTGTCGAGCTGGGGAAATAGAGCGGACGTCCCGCTAAGCGAGATTCGTACGCGAAAAATCATTGCCCTTGTAGAGCAACACTGAGCCGTGGCTCTTCGCGCAAGCGTAGGACAGGCAATCGGCGAGATTGAGCTGTGCGGGATGCCCGCGTCCCTTTCCATAGTCTGAAAAGGCCTGGACCGCGAGCTTGGCGTCACCAGCGTCGATCGGCACGATTTCGATTTCGGCCTCACGCAGAAACGCCTCTATCGCCGCTTCCACAACAACAGGCTCGACAGCAAGCATGGTGGAGAGCCGCATTGCTGCTTCGAGCACGACTAGTGCTGAGGTTATTTTGCGTGGTGTTGCCTGGATTCGATTGCTCCATTCGCCGGCGTCCCCTTCTCTCGAAAGAATTGCGACAACCACCGAGGTATCAACGAACATCAGGAATGTCCCCACATGTCGTCGATCTCATCCTTACTTACAGGGCGGCCGCCCTGGCCGGCTTTGGCCTTAAGATCCTCGGCGATGGCAGCAAGTCGATCCGCTAGAGGAACGCGTCCGCTTTCCCGTTTCAATTCAGACTCAAGCGCTTCGATGACCGCCTCGGTCATGGAAATCTTGCGTTTGGCGGCGAGCCGCCGCGCCAGTTCGCGGGCGCGCGGATCCCTGATCTGGAGGTTCATTGGCCTGTCCTCAGTGACATTTGCCACTACAAGATAGTGCATTCGTCATGACAGTGCCACAACGGACTATCTTCCGTACAGCATCTCGTCCTGCAGCTGGCGCAAGGCGAACAGCCTTGTCGTCTGGTCGGGCGCCGCATTGTCTGACGTCAGCAACTCACCTTTCCTGACCGGTTTCAGCACCTTGCCGCCCTCGAGCAGGCCGACCGGCACAGCGCGCCGGGCGCGGGCTTCGCCGACGGTCATGGTCCAGGAGCGGTAGCAGGTCTCGCCGATCGCATCGAAGGTCTCGCCGGCGGCAAGGTCGCGCTTGGCGACGGCGCAGACTTCGGCGACCGGCCGCGGCAGCGGCACCATGTCGGGCTTGCCGAAAAGCACGATGCGGGCGGCGGTCAGCGGCACCTCCAGCGACGTCAGATGATAGGGCCGGAACAGGCTGTAATAGGGGCCGTGGCCGACATGCAGATCGTCCATGCGCTCGATGATGCGCGGATGCGTCGCCTCGACGATGACGAAGACGCCAGGCGCGACGCCTTTGCCGACCGTGTAGTCGACGACGCCTTTCTTCAACAGCAGACCGCCATCCTCGCGCGGGATCAGCACCTTGGCGAGATCATCGCGGTCGGCCTTGGGGCCGTGCATACCGGGCACGTCGGGCACCAGCCCGGTGGCGTTGGCGATGGCGCACATCTCGACCATGGTCTTGGAACCGTCGACGAACTCGACCAGCATGCGCGGGTTCATGTTGCGGCGGATGGCTTCGGCGCGATAGTCGTCCGGTACGGCATCGTGTTTGAGCGGGTTGTTCTTGCCCTTGCCGGCCGAGACGATGGTCAGCCCGAGCGCCGACGCGAATTCGATCAGTTCCATGCAGCTCGACGGCTCGTCGCCCGCACCCAACGAATAGACGACGCCAAGCCGGTCGGCCTGCTGCTTCAGATAGCAACCGATGGTGACGTCGGCCTCGACGTTCATCATCACAAGATGCTTGCCGTGCTCCATCGCCATGAGGTCGAAGTCGGCGGCGACACCCGGCTTGCCGGTGGCGTCGATGACGACGTCGATTAACGGATTGGTGACCAGCATCTCGTTCGAGGTGATGGCGATCTTGCCGCTCTCGATGGCGCCGGTGACTTTCGACGCGGTGTCGGCTTCGACCGCCATGGCTTCATCGCCATAGGCGATGCGGATGGCATCGCGCGCGGTGTGCGGGCGGCGCGTCGAGACGGCGCAGATCGAAATGCCTGGCATCAGCATGCCTTGCGTGACCAGATCGGTGCCCATTTCGCCCGAGCCGATGACACCAATGCGCACCGGGCGGCCTTCGGCGGCACGCCTGGCGAGATCACGGGCAAGGCCGGTCAGGGCGACGTTGGTCATGCAAGAATGTCCACAGCTTCGTGATTTGGGATCGGATAGCAGGGAACGGGTTCTATTTGCCAACGAAACCCGGTCTCGACCGGCAATTTCCACGAAATCGTCTCGGAAGGGACGTCCTTCGGGGCTCGATTGGCCGAAGCGCAACCAATTGACATCGCAGCGAACAACCCCAATAAAACATTCGTTTGTCAACAAAGGCAAATGTTCACCGACGCGACAGTCGGGAAGCATTCGCCTCTGGCGCAAATTGGGGAGTGTCTTTGCGCCACGGCGTCAAAGGCTGGATGGAGCATCATTGCGAGGCGTCGAGCGAAGGCTCGCGGCTCCAGGGGAGGAAAAATGGATACTGTTCTCGCGGGCCTCAAAGGGGCCATCGATACGCTTGGCCCGACGATCCTGCTGCCGATCGTCATTTTCATCATCGCCGTGGTTCTGGGCGCCAAAGTGAGCAAGGCTTTTCGCGCCGCCGTCACCATCGGCGTCGCCTTCATCGGCATCAATCTGGTGCTTGGCCTGATGTTCACGTCGATTGGCGACGTCGCCAAGGCCATCGTCACCAACACCGGCATTCATCGCGACATCATCGATGTCGGCTGGCCCTCCGCGGCCGCGATCGCCTTCGGCTCATCGGTCGGCCTTTGGGTCATTCCGGTCGGCATCCTGGTCAACATCGTGCTGCTGCTGACACGCATGACGCGCACGCTCAATGTCGACGTCTGGAATTTCTGGCACTTTGCCTTTGTCGGCTCGCTGGTGGTCGCCGCAACCGACAATCTGGCCTATGGCATCGCGGTCGCAGCACTTGTCGCAGCACTCTCGCTGCTGTTCGCCGACTGGTCCGCGCGCGCGGTGCAGCAGTTCTACGGCGTGCCCGGCATTTCGGTGCCGCATCTCGCCTCGGCACAGATCCTGCCGATCGCCATTGTGCTCAACTGGATCATGGACCGCATTCCCGGGATCAACCGCATCAACATCAACACGGACACCATCGAGCGCAGGTTCGGCGTGTTCGGCGAACCTGTCGTGATGGGCCTCATCATCGGCCTCGTGCTTGGTGCGATCGCCTTCTACAATGCGGGTGATCTCAGCGTGGTGCTGGCAAAGGTTCTGGGCACCGGCATGACGCTGGCCGCGGTGATGCTGCTGCTGCCGCGCATGGTCAAGATCCTGATGGAGGGGCTGATCCCCGTCTCCGACGCCGCACAGGCGTTCGTGCGCAAGCGCACCGGTGACCGAGAGCTTCTCGTTGGTCTCGATTCGGCGATCCTGATCGGCCATCCGGCCGCGATCTCGTCGTCGCTGATCCTGGTGCCGATCGCAATCATCCTGTCCATCATCCTGCCGGGCAACCGCGTCATCCTGTTCGCCGACCTCGCGGTCATCCCCTTCATCGTCGCCATGACCGCGCCGCTGGTCAAAGGCAACGTGTTCCGCATGGTGGTGATCGGCACGGTGACGCTGGCCATCGGCTTCTACGTCGCCAACGCGCTGGCGCCGCTGTTCACAAGCGCTGCTGTCGCATCGGGCTTCAAGCTGCCGGCGGACGCGCTGCAGATCACCTCGGTGGTCGACGGCTTCCTGTGGGTGCCTTACGTGGTCATCGAGGCGATCCAGGGGATGGGGCTTGTCGGCATCATCGTGATCGCGGTGGTCATCGCGGCATTGTTTGTCCTCTACCGCCGCAATCCGCTCGGCTGGGAGCGGGCCGCAGGCGCCGAGGACGAGCCGGCCGAAGAGACGGCCTGACCTGATAGCGTCCACCCTTTAAACCGATCGTGCGCCCTTTCCGGGGCGCACGATTTCATCGACGGAGCAAAGAATGTCCGACGGCCTCATGCAGCTTCTGGACCCCGACGCGATCGTGCTCGGATCCGATGCCTCGACCAATGAGGAGATCATCCGCATCCTGGCGGGCCGGCTGGAGAGACTTGGCTATGTCAAAAGCAGCTATGCCGACGCGGTCGTGCGCCGCGAATTGACCATCCCGACCGGACTGCCGCTGGAACGCTCCGACAATGTCGCGGTGCCGCACACCGATCCGGAGCATGTGCTGAAGCCTGGCATCGCGATGGGCACATTGAAGCAACCAGTCACCTTCGCCAACATGGAGGATCCCGACGAGATGCTGCCGGTCGGCTTCGTCTTCCTGCTTGCCATCAACGACAAGGACAAGCAGATTGAGGCGCTGCAGGCCGTCATGGCCACCATCCAGAACCCGCAAGCCTTGGATGATTTGAGGTCGGCCAGAACCCTCGAAGACGTGCGAGCCGTACTCGGCTGAAACAAGGAGAAGCAGAGATGTCCAGACAGAAAACCATTCTCTTTGCCTGCGGCACGGGCATCGCCACCTCGACCGCGGTCAATGTCGCCGTCACCGAGGAAATGAAGAAACGCGGCCTCACCTTCAACGCCCAGCAGGCAAAGGCCACCGAAGTGCCTGGACTGGCCGACAATGTCGACTTCATCGTCGCAACCACACCGATCTCCGCTTCGGTGACCAAGCCGGTGATCAAGGGCCTCGCCTTCCTCACCGGCATCGGCAAGGACAAGGTGCTGGACGAGATCGAGGCGCAGTTGCGCAAATGACGGCACAGACGCTACGCGCAGGCTGACGCGGCTTCACACCACCCTGACATAGCTCGTCATTCCCGATTTCTGGTGCTCGATGATATGGCAGTGCAGCAGCCAATCGCCGGGATTGTCGGCGACGAAGCCGAGCTGAACCTTCTCGTTGGGCTGGATGAGATAGGTGTCGGAAATCGCAGGCTGAACCTGGCGCGTCGAGGATGACAGCACCTTGAAGCTCATGCCGTGCAGATGCATCGGATGGGATTGCGGCGTCAGGTTCTCCATGTCGATGACGTAGCTTTGGCCAAGCTTCAGTTCGGCCAGAGGCGCGGTCGGATCCTTGGTGTCGCCGGGCCACGGCACTTTGTTGATGGCCCAGAAACTGTAGCCAAGCGAACCGCAGATGCCATCGCTCGGGACGTTTTCCGCCGTGGCGCTCAGTGCCAGGGAAATATGCCTGGCGCTGGCGAGATCCACTTCCGCCACCGGATTGAGCTCCAGCGGCGCGAGATCGCGAATGTCCCGTTTGAGCGAGTTTCCAGTCGCACGCAGGGTCGCCAGGATTTTTGGCTTGGTGCCCCTGACGTCCCTCAAGCTGACGATCGCACCTTCCTCGTCGGGCATGCGTATGGCCAGCTCCATGCGCTGGCCGGGTCCAAGCAGCAAGGCATCGGGCGAAAAACGTTCAGGCACCGGATTGCCGTCGAGCGCCATGACACTCGCCTCCGCACCGTCGATGCGAAAAGCGTAGATACGCGTCACGTCGGTGATGGCGACGCGCAGCCGCGCCAATCCGCCGGCCGGCGCATCATATTGCGGCTGGTCGAGCCAATTGGCGGTGCGCACCGTGCCGTAAGTGCCGGTTCTCGCGGCATCGCGCGGCCGGAACTGGTCAATGAACTGGCCGTCGTCGCCGAGGCGCCAGTCGCGCAAATTGAGGACGATTTCGGCATCGAATTCCGGATCGCTTGGATTTTCGACCACGATAACCCCCGTCAGGCCGTGACCCATCTGCTCCAGCGTGTTGCAATGCGGGTGATACCAGAAGGTGCCGGCGTCGGGCGGCGTGAAGGCGTAGTCGAAATGATCGCCGGTGTAGACGTAGGGCTGGACCAGGAACGGCACGCCGTCCATCTTGTTTGGAACACGAATGCCGTGCCAGTGGATCGTCGTCGGATCGTCGATCGCGTTGACAAGGCGCGCGGCGAAGGGCTCGCCCTTTTTCATCCTGAGCACCGGCGGCATTCCGGCGTTGCCATAGGTCAGCACATCCCTGGTCTGGCCGACATCCATCAGCTTCGCCTGGATCTTTGCCGTCTGCAAAACCACCGGCTCAGGCGTGGCAGCGGCCCAGCCGCCAAGCCGACCCATGGCCGAAAGCCCGACCCCGCCCGCCCCGGCAACCGCGGCCGCTTTCAAAAGCCTGCGGCGTGTGAGTAAGGTCATTCGGCGCTCCAACTGCAAAGGCGACTGCCCGCGAAGGTGTAACCGCCGCGCCATGGATCACAAGCCGGGAACCCGCGCAAATTCTGTTGAGGGCATGCCGTCGCTATTCAGCCGCCTCGGCGTAGTGTGCCGGCACGTAGTTGAGGATGGGGCCAAGCCAGCGCTCGACCTCGGCCAATGGCATCGCCTTGCGGCGTGCATAATCTTCGACCTGGTCGCGTTCGACCTTGGCGACGCCGAAATAGTAGCTTTCGGGATGCGACAGATAGATCCCCGACACGGACGAGCCCGGCCACATCGCATAGCTTTCGGTCAGGCTCACGCCCGCATTGCCCTCACCGTCAAGCAGCCGGAACAGCGTCGCCTTCTCGGTGTGATCCGGCTGCGCCGGATAGCCGGGCGCCGGACGGATGCCGCGGTAAGGTTCGCCGATCAGCTCGTCGGGCGCCAAGGCTTCGTCGGGAGTATAACCCCAGAATTCCTTGCGCACCTTCTCGTGCATGCGCTCGGCAAAGGCTTCGGCGAAGCGGTCCGCCAGCGCCTTGACCATGATCGACGAATAGTCGTCGTTCGCCCGCTCGAACCGTTCGGCGATCGCCACCTCCTCGATGCCGGCGGTGACGATGAAGCCGCCGATGTAGTCGGGCTTTCCGCTGTCGGCCGGCGCGACAAAATCCGACAGCGCGACATTGGCCTTGCCGTCGCGCTTGGTCAGTTGCTGGCGCAAGGTAAAGAAGGTCGCCAGTTCCTGCGACCGCTTTTCGTCCGTGAACAGCCTGATGTCGTCGCCGACGGCATTGGCCGGCCAGAAGCCGATGACGCCGCGCGGGGCGAACCATTTTTCGGCGATGATCTTTTTCAGCATCGCCTGCGCATCCTCGAACAGCTGGCGCGCGGCGGCGCCTTGCGCCTCGTCTTCGAGAATTTTGGGATAACGGCCCTTCAGCTCCCAGGTCTGGAAGAACGGCGTCCAATCGATGTAGCGCGCGAGTTCGGTGAGATCCCAGTTCTCGAACACCTTGATGCCGGTAAAAGACGGCTTCGGCGGCTCGTAGGCAGACCAGTCGATCCGGTGCGCATTGGCCCTCGCCTTGGCCAGCGGCAGCCGTTGCTTGTCGGCTTCGGAGCGGGCATGTGCATCCGCGACCTTCTTGTATTCGGTGCGCACCGTGTCGACATAGCCGCCCTTGCTCTCGTTCGACAGCAAGGACGACACGACGCCGACCGCCCGGCTGGCGTCGGTGACGTAGACCGTCTGCCCCTTGCTGTAGCGCGGGTGGATCTTCACCGCCGTGTGCACGCGGCTGGTCGTCGCGCCGCCGATCAGCAGCGGAATGTCGAAGCCTTCACGCTCCATCTCGGCGGCCATGTGCACCATTTCATCGAGGGATGGCGTGATCAGGCCGGACAGGCCGATGATGTCGACATTTTGGTCGCGCGCCGTCTGCAGGATTTTCGCTGCCGGCACCATGACGCCGAGATCGATGATCTCGTAATTGTTGCAGGCCAGCACGACGCCGACGATGTTCTTGCCAATATCGTGGACATCGCCCTTCACCGTCGCCATCAGGATCTTGCCCGCGGTCTGGCGTTCGCCATTGTCGATGCCGTTGGCGGCGTTGGCCACCTTCTCGGCCTCCATATGCGGCAGCAGCCCGGCCACCGCCTGCTTCATCACACGCGCCGACTTAACCACCTGCGGCAGGAACATCTTGCCCGCGCCGAACAGGTCGCCGACGACGTTCATGCCGGCCATCAGCGGGCCTTCGATGACATGGAGCGGGCGCTCGGCGGCAAGCCGCGCTTCCTCAGTGTCGGCGTCGATGAATTCGGTGATGCCGTTGACCAGTGCATGGCCGATCCGCTGTTCGACAGTCCATTCGCGCCAGGCGAGATCGCGCTCCTGCGCTTCCTTGCCGGCCGTGCCCTTGAAGCGTTCGGCGATCTCCAGCATGCGTTCGGTGGCGGTGCCGCCGGCCTTGGGCATGCGGTTGAGCACGACATCCTCGCAGGCTTCGCGCAGTGCCGGCTCGATCGTATCGTAGACGGCGAGCTGACCGGCATTGACGATGCCCATGTCCATGCCGCGCTGGATGGCATGGTAGAGGAACACGGCATGCATGGCCTCCCGCACCGGCTCGTTGCCGCGGAACGAGAAGGAGAGGTTCGACACACCGCCGGAAATGTGGACATGCGGCAGCGTCGCGGTGATCTCGCCCGCCGCCTCGATGAAGTCGACGCCGTAATTGTCGTGCTCCTCGATGCCGGTGGCGATGGCGAACACGTTCGGATCGAAGACGATGTCCTCGGGCGGGAAGCCGGCCTGTTCGGTCAAAAGCTTGTAGGCGCGGGTGCATATCTCCACCTTGCGCGCTTTGGTGTCGGCCTGGCCATCCTCGTCGAACGCCATGACGACCACGGCGGCGCCATAAGCGCGCACGAGCCTTGCATGATGCAGGAATGCCGCCTCGCCTTCCTTCATCGAGATGGAGTTGACCAGCGGCTTGCCCTGCACGCATTTCAGGCCAGCCTCGATGATCTCCCATTTGGAACTGTCGACCATGACCGGGACACGGGCGATGTCCGGTTCGGCGGCGATCAGGTTGAGATACTCCACCATCGCCTTCTTCGAATCGATCAGGCCTTCGTCCGTATTGATGTCGATGATCTGCGCGCCATTGGCGACCTGGTCGCGCGCCACGTCGAGCGCGGCGACATAGTCACCCGCCGTGATCAGCTTCCTGAACTTGGCCGACCCGGTAACATTGGTGCGCTCGCCTACATTGACGAAGGGAATTTCGTCCGTCAGCGTGAACGGCTCCAACCCGGACAGGCGCATCTTGCGCTCGATGTCGGGAATGGCGCGTGGCGGATACTTTTTCACCGCCTCGGCGATGGCGCGGATGTGCTCGGGCGTCGAACCGCAGCAGCCGCCGACGACATTGACCAGTCCCTCGCGGGCAAACTCCTCGATCTGCGCGGCCATGAAGTCCGGGCTCTCGTCATACCGACCGAATTCATTGGGCAGGCCGGCATTCGGATAGGCGCAGGTGAAGGTGTTGGCGACGCCTGAAATCTCGGCCAGATGCGCGCGCATGGCGTTGGCGCCGAGCGCGCAGTTGAGGCCGATGGTGAACGGGCTGGCGTGGCGCACCGAATGCCAGAAGGCCGTCGGCGTCTGGCCCGACAGCGTGCGGCCGGAGAGGTCCGTGATGGTGCCCGAAATCATCACCGGCAGGCGCACGCCCTTCTCGATGAAGATCTCTTCCGCTGCAAAGATCGCCGCCTTGGCGTTCAGCGTGTCGAAGATGGTCTCTATCAGGATGATGTCGGCGCCACCGTCGATCAGGCCGCGCAGCTGCTCGCCATAGGCGAGGCGCAGATCGTCGAAGGTCACGGCGCGATAGCCGGGATTGTTGACGTCGGGCGACATCGAGGCGGTGCGGTTGGTCGGCCCGAGTGCACCGGCGACAAAGCGGCGCTTGCCGTCCTGCTGCTCGGCCCGAACAGCGGCGCGCCGCACCAGCCGCGCGCCATCGCGGTTCAGCGCGTAGACGGCATCCTCCATGCCGTAATCGGCCTGGGCGATCG
This sequence comes from Mesorhizobium sp. M0011, assembly GCF_040324155.1. Taxonomy (NCBI): domain Bacteria; kingdom Pseudomonadati; phylum Pseudomonadota; class Alphaproteobacteria; order Hyphomicrobiales; family Phyllobacteriaceae; genus Mesorhizobium; species Mesorhizobium sp. M0011. The sequence goes on from NZ_JAMYVQ010000012.1 coordinate 31,863, forward strand.
AGGTCGAGGAGAAGGTGTTGGTTTCGAGGATATCGGCGCCTGCGATGGCGTATTGATAGTGAATCTCCTCGATCGCCTTCGGCTGCGTCAGGATCAGAAGATCGTTGTTGCCTTGCTGGTGGCAGGCGCAGCCGGCGAAGGCCTCGCCGCGAAACTGGTCCTCGTCAAAGCCGAGGCCCTGGATCTGCGTGCCCATGGCGCCATCGAGGATGAGGATGCGTTCGCGTGCTGCTGCCGTCAGCGCGGCAAGCACTTCCGAGCCGTCCGGTTTTGCCGCGACGGGGCCGAACAAATCGTCCAGCGATGCAGAATTCTGCGACATTTTTTATCCCTTTGGCGACAGGCCTTTTCATGTCACATAAGGATATCTTTATGTCAATATACGGTAGGTGCGCGTGATTGTCACCCACCTGTCTCGAAGGCGGGGTCTGTGGCGCCGGTTTTCCGACGGACCTACGCTCTGTCGAAGCTTGCCAGGAAGCGGGCGAAGACCGGATTGAAGCGATCCGGCGAATCCCAGAACGGCGCGTGGCCGGATTTGTCGAGCAGATGGGCCTTGCCTTCCCATAGATTGGAGAATTTCACAGCGGAGACGAAATCGATGTTGACGAATGGCTCGTCGATGCCGTTCAGAACGGCGATCGGCGGCGTCTTGCCGGCCACGATCTCGCGCTGGTTCCGCCCGGTGCCGGCCGCGAACTTTTCGAACATCAGGCGCCGCGCCCTTCCATCGGTGCGCGCCACCGTGTCGATGAGAAACGGCTCGAACGGCTCGCCGCAGGTGCTGCGCGCATAGGCCTCGACATCCGCGTCAGTGAAGGTTTCCTGCCCGGCAAGGTGCATATGCGGGCTCGGCTTGAAGCCGTTGCCGACCTCCTCGGGCGAGACGGGCGGCGTGCCGGTGATCATCAGGCCAAGCAGGCCGGGAAAGCGGTCGATCATCTCAAGCCCGATATGGCCGCCGAGCGACCAGCCGAAGACGATGGCCTTGTCGATGCCGAGCAGCCCGAGCACTTCGGCCATGGCATCGGCATAGCCTTCCATGCTGTAGGAACGCTCCGGATCGATCGCATCGCCGGACGCTCCGTGGCCGGGCAGGTCCGGAGCGATGAGGTGGTAGCGCTCGCCCAACGGGCCGTCCAACTGGTTGCGGAAAACGGCACTGGAAGATGAATTGCCGTGGATCAGCATAACAGCGGTTCCCTGGCCACTGGTCTGGCGAACAGCGATCTTGCCGTGGCTGGTTTCAAGGGTCTTCTGCGAGATCGTCATTGTCCGCTCCGTCGGGAATTGCCCTGTTTTAATGCAGTTGCGCGGCAAAGCGCCACGGCTTCCAAACCTTTGCGGGAACCATCTTCCCGGCAAGGTTGCGTTGAAAAATCCTTTTCAAATAAGAACAATTATGCGTAGATTGTCAATTATCCAACTCCCGATGAACGGGAGGAAAACAGGGAACAGCACGATGAAGCCCAAATCCGCCGCAAGTCGAATCCGCCATATGCTGATGAGCACGACGCTGATCGGCATGTTTGCCGTGTCAGGCGCCCCCGCCTTTGCCGAAATCGTCAAGATCGGCCTGCTTGCGCCGCTGACCGGCCCTGCCGCGGCGGACGGCCAGGAATTCCAGCGCGGCGTGCAGATGGCCATCGACGAGGCCAACACAGCCGGCGGCGTTGCCGGGGATACGTTCGAACTGGTGGTCGGCGACGTCAAGGATCAGTCCGCCGGCAACGTCACCAGCGCGGTCGAGCGCCTGCTTGGCGATCCGGGCGTGCACTTCATGCTGACCGGCTATGCCAGCCTGACCAATTTCGAGATCGACAACATGGCCGAAGCGGAAATGCCTTACATGCTGGCGGCCACCTCGCAGCAGACCAGGGACATCATCGCGCCGAGCCCCGACAAATACATGTGCTGCTGGTCGCTGACGCCTTCCTTCGACGCCTACAACACCGACGTCACCCTGTTCGTCGAGAAGCTCGCGGCCGACGGCAAGATCACCTTGCCGACCAAGAAGGTCGCCATCATCTCGTCCGACAATGCCTATTCGAAGACCATCTCCGAAGGCATGAAGAAGACCTTCAAGGAGAAGGGCTGGACCATCACCGTCGACGAGATCGTGCCCTTCGGCGAAGTGACCGACTGGCGCTCGATCCTCGCCAAGGTGCGCGAGAACGTTCCCGACGTCGTCATCAACACCGACTATCTGCCGGGCAATTCGGCGTCGTTCCTGAACCAGTTCCTCGAGCAGCCGACCAAGAGCCTCGTCTTCCTGCAATACGCACCGAGCGTTCCGGAGTTCGTCGAACTGACCGGCAAGAAGTCGGATGGTGTCATCTACAATCTGCTCGGCGGCGCGCTGACGACGCCGAAGAACCCGCGCGCCGATGAGGTGGCGGCCAAGTTCAAGGCAAAATACGGCGTCGAGAGCGGCACCTACGGCGTCGGCCTCTACGAAATGACCAATGTCTATTTCGACGCGGTCAAGAAGGTCGGCGGCGCATCCGACCATGGGGCGATCATGAAGGCACTGTCGGAGACCGACAAGCAGGTCGCGGAAGGGCGGCTGAAATTCGATCCCGCCACCCACCTTGCCACGCAGGGCGACGACTATATTCCGATCACCTTCTTCCAGATCTGGGATGGCCAGCGCACGCTGATCTCGCCGGAAAAATACGCCACCGGCGCCTTCAAGCTCCAGCCCTGGATGAAGTAGGGAATGGCCCTGCTTGAACTGGACGACGTGTCGAAGGCCTTCGGTTCGCTGAAGGCCGTCGACGGCGTGTCGTTCAAGGTCGAAGCCGGCGAGATCTTCGGCATCGCCGGCCCGAACGGCAGCGGCAAGAGCACGCTGTTCAACATCATCACCGGCATCCCGTTCGGCCCCGACCGGGGCCAGATCCGCTTTGACGGCCTTGCCATAAACGGCAAATCGGGACACGCCATCGCGCGCCTCGGCCTCGCCCGCACGTTTCAGCGCGAGACCAGCTTCGACGGGCTGACCGTGTTCGAGAACGCGCTGATCGGCGCCAGTTACGGCAAGCAGGAAAAGACAGCGGCCACGGCCCGCAATGCCGCCGCCGAGGCGCTGGAGTTCGTCGGTCTGGGATCTCAGTCGTTCGGCCGGCTTGCCGGCGAATTATCCGTGTTCGAGCGCAAATGCCTGATGCTTGCCACCGCGATTGCCATGCAGCCGCGCATGCTCTTGCTCGACGAGCCGGCATCGAGCCTGACCAAGCCCGAGATCGAGACGTCGATCGGCCTGATCCGCCGCACCGCCGAGCGCGGCATCACCATCCTTCTGATCGAGCACGTGCTGACCTTCCTGATGAGCCTTTCGCAGCATCTGCTGGTGCTCAACAATGGCCGTGTCCTGGCCGCCGGCGATCCGGCAGGCGTAATCGCCGATCCGCGCGTCATCGAAGCCTATCTCGGCACGAGGAGGTCGGCGGCGTGAACCCCATTCTCAGCGTCGAAGGCGTCACCGCCGGCTATGGCCGCGTCACCGTGCTGCACGATATCTCGCTGGAGGCCGGCCGTTTCGGCAATGTCGGCCTGTTCGGCCCCAACGGCCATGGCAAGACGACGCTGCTGCGCGCAGTCTCCGGGCTGCTGCAGCCGAAGAGCGGCCGCATCCTGTTCGACGGGCAAGACATTGCCGGCCGCAGCGCACGCGCCATCGTCGGCGCCGGCCTGATCCATGTGCCGCAAGGCAACCGGCTGTTTCCCGATCTCTCGATCGCCGACTGCATGGCGCTCGGAGCCTATTCGCCGCGGGCCCGGCCGCATGAGGCGGAGAACCGCGAGAAGGTGATCAAGCTGTTTCCGAAACTGGCGGAACGCTGGCGCCAGCGCGTGCGCACATTGTCGGGCGGCGAGCGCCAGATGGTGTCGATCGGCACCGCGCTGATGAGCCATCCGCGCCTGCTGATCCTCGACGAGCCGACGCTGGGGCTGGCACCCAAGATCAAGGACGAACTCTGCGCCTCCGTCATGGATATTTCGCGCGGCGGCGTGCCGCTGATCGTCGTCGAGCAGGATATCGAATTTCTGCTGGAACTGACGCAGCAACTCTACCTCGTCAACCATGGCGCCGTTGCGACCGAGATCAAGCCGGGCGAAAGCCTCGACCACGGCGAGATCATGTCGATGTATTTTGGCCATTAGGAAAATCCGAAGATGAGCGCATTGGCGGAAATCCTGTTCGGCGGCCTGTTCCAGGGCTCGCTCTACGCCATGATGGCGGTTGGGCTCGCTCTCGTCTGGACGACGATTGGCGTGTTCAATTTCAGCCATGGCGTGTTCATGATGCTGGGCGCCTACATCGCCTGGCAGTTGGTCGAACTCGGCCTGCCGGCGGCGGTCGCCTTTCCGATCGCCGTCGTCGTCATGGCCGGCGTCGGCTGGATCCTGCAGGCGAGCGTCGTGCGGCCGCTGATCGGCCGACCCAACATCGTGCTGGTCGTCGTCATCACCACGCTGGCGGCCGGGTCGCTGATCGAGAACGGCGCGCTGACCATCTGGGGACCGCGCTCGAAACAGATCCCGGCGCTGATCGCCGGCAACGCCACCATCGGCGGCGTCGGCGTCTCCCTGCACCAGATCGCCATCATCGTCATCACGCCGCTGATCCTGGCCGCACTTTGGGTGTTCCTCAACCGCACGCGGCTGGGACTGGCGCTGCGCGCTGTGGCGCAGAACGAAGATGCCAGCCACCTTGTCGGGCTGAACGTCACGGCGCTCTATGGGCTGGCCTTCGCCATCGCCGCGTCGCTGGCCGGGCTCGCCGGCATCTTCATGGGCGGCTACCGTTTCATGTCGCCGGTGATGGGCAGCGACCCCCTACTCAAGGCGCTGATCGTCGTCGTTTTCGGCGGCATATCGAGCATATCGGGACCGATCTTCGCCGCCTATCTGATCGGCTTCTTCGAGGCCGCCTGCAGCTATTATTTCGGCTTGTACTGGACGCCGGCGCTGCTGTTCGGCGTGCTCATCCTGACCCTGATGGTGCGCCCCGAGGGCATCTTCGCCAGCCGCTCCCGAGGCCTAGCATGACCAACACGACATCGCCGATCACCCTTGGCCATGCAGAGGCGGCAACCCCGATCGCTCCCGGCCGCACGCCGTGGGAGCAGGAGGCCATCGGCTTCGTGATCGGCTTCGCCTTGCTGGCATTGCTGCCGCTGATCTTCGGCGACACCTATGCCCGCCACATCCTGATCATGGCCTTCATCTATGCGATCGTCGCCTCGAACTGGGACCTCAGCCTCGGCTATGGCGGCGTCTTCAATTTCGGCCATCTGGCGCTGTTCGGCATCGGCGTCTATGCCTACAGCCTGCTGACCAAGCTGGCCGAATTCGACCCGTGGATCGCGCTGTTTGCCAGCGGTGTCATCGCAACCCTGGCGGCGATCCTGGTGACCATCCCGATCCTGCGGCTGAAGGGCATCTACATCATCCTGGTCACTTTCGGCTTCGCGCAGTTGGTCATGCAGGTGATCATCAGCCAGTCCGCCATCACCGGTGGCACGCAAGGGCTGGTGCGCATTCCCGGACTTTACGTGTTCGACCACAATATGGTCCGTGACGGCAAGTCAGCCTATTTCTACATCGCGCTGGCGCTGCTGGTGGCGAGCACGCTGTTCCTGCGCGTGTTCGTGCGCTCACGCGCCGGGGCCAGTATCGTCGCCTTGCGCGACAATGAGGAATACGCCGTCAGCCGCGGCGTCTCGATCGTCCGCCAGCGCATGCTGACGCTTGCCGCGAGCGCCTTCTTCACCGGCATCGCCGGCGCCTTCTACGCCGCCTACCAGCGCAATGCCTCGATCGACGTCTTCGGCATGAGCCTGGCGACCATCATCCTGTCGATGGTGCTGCTCGGCGGCACCAGCACCATTTACGGCGCCATCATCGCTTCGTTCGTGCTGACGATCTTCGCCGAATGGATGGCCGATTTCGGTGCGTGGCGGCCGATGATCACGGCGGTGCTGATCATCGGCGTGATGCTGGCCTACCCGAGCGGCCTGGTCGGCATGATCAAGGCTTCATGGGGCGCCGTCGCCGGACGCCTGAAACGCCCGGCCTGACCGTTTCGGAATAGCGGCTCCGCCTCAGCGGATGCCGCACCAGTCGATGACCGAAGCAGCGATCACCTTGGCGGTCTCGACCACCGATTCGACCTCGACATATTCGTCGGAACCGTGAAACCCGTCGCCTGACGGGCCGAAGATGACACCGTCGACGCCGGCGCCGGCATAGTGCGCGGCATCGCACACGGCGACGAAGCCCCGCGCCTGCGGCGCCTTGCCGACCATGGCCTTGCGCTTCATCAGCGATGTCACCAAGGGGTGATCGACCGATGTGTTCATCGGCGGGAAGTAGAGGCCGCCGAGCTCCCACTGGATCGTCGGCGGGTTGTCGCGCAGCCACGCATCGGTCTGCGCGAAATGATGGACGAACGTCTCGAAGTCGCGGCGGTAGTCGGCCGAGTTCTCATCCGGCAGGAATTTCATGTCGAGGTCGAGCACCGCGACGTCGGGAATGATGGCCGGGTTGGTCATGACGGTCGGCAGGCCGTGTTCGCCAAGGCCGGTGCCGCCATGCATGACGCCGATGTTGATGGTGTTCATGCCGAGCGGCAGCAGCGGATGGGATTTCGCCCGCGTCCGGTCCAGCTCATACTGACGCACGGCGGCAATGAAGCGGGCGGCGATCTCGATGGCGTTGACGCCCGGCTCCAGCCGGTCCTTGTCGTGGCGCTGCGGATAGATCTCGTTGTAGCGCAGCGCCGAATGGGCGTTGCGGCCGCGGATCGTCACCCGCGCCCATTCGAGCCCGCCTTCGACGGGCAGGACATCGCCCCAGGTCGGTTCGGCGACCAGCACCGCCTTGGCGAGCTTGCCCTTCTTCACCGCGTCCATGGCGCCGAAGCCGCCGGCTTCCTCGTCGACGACCGAGTGGATGGCGAGCCGGCCCTGCAACGTGATGCCCGCCTTGCGGATCGCATGTGCTGCGGCGACGCAAGCGGCGACGCCGCCCTTCATGTCGACGGCGCCGCGGCCATAGAGGCGGCCATTGGTGATCTCGCCGCCGAACGGATCGACCGACCAGTCCTTCATCGCGCCGACCGGCACGACGTCGATATGGCCGCACAGGATCAGGCTGCGGTCCTTGTCTCCCGCCCATTCGCCGACCAGATTGGGCCGGCCGGGCAAGGCATCCCATTGCTCGGTCCTGAACCCGTCCTGCTTGAGGATCGGTTCGAGCAGCGCCTGGACATCCGCCTCGCGGTTGATCGCCGGGTTGGGCTCGAATTTGGGATTGACCGAAGGGATGCAAACCATGTCGCGGGTCAGGCCGATCAACCAGTCGCGATCGGTCTCGATCCCAGCCTGCACGGCATCGATGATGGTCTGGTTGTCGGGCATCGTCGCTTCCTTCTCTGCATCGCGGCGCTTTGCAATCGCTGCACTGGGCGCAACGACACTATTTTCTTGTGGTTTTGGATTTGGCGGCGTCGTCGGCCGATGACGACAGGGCGGTATCGAGCGTGACCGCATTGGCGCTGCGGATCCTTTCGATGTCCTCGATGCGCTTGCGAACCCCGGCGCCATGGCCCTCCAGCGCGTGGGCAAACACGGTTTCCATCTGGGCAACGGCCGTCGCCAGCGTGTCGAACGGCGAGTTGGCGTCGATCGCCGCGACCATGGTCAGGTCCGCTATGTCAGATATCGGCGACAGCCAGACATCGGTGAACAGCAGGATGGAGACGCCGCGCTCCTTGGCCTGCTGGGCAAAGCTCACCACGTCCGACTGGTAACGCCGGTAGTCGAACACGACGAGGAGGTCGCGCTTGCCAAGGTCGATCAACAGGTCGAAATCGGCGGGGCTCAACGAACCGATGTCGCGCACGCCGGAGCGGAACTGCAGGAGGTAGCCGGCCAGCATGGAGGCGATATGCCGGCTGAACCGGCCGCCCAGCAGCACGACCTGGCCCTTGCTCTCCAGCAGCATGTTGACGGCCCGCGTGTAGGCCTGCACCGGCACTGCCGTGCGCGTGCGCTCCAAGCTGTCGGAAACCGAATGGAAATAGGCAAGTGCGGTGCCTTCGCTGGAGCCGCCCGGACGCTTGGCCTCCATCATCAAAAGCGGCGAATGCAGCCTGGATTCGACTTCGGTGAGCAGGCGTGCCTGGAAGTCGGCAAAGCCGACATAGCCAAGCTTGGTCATCAGCCGCGTCACGCTCGGGTCGCTGACGCCAGCGCGCCGTGCCAGCCGGGTCGCGGTGCCCAGCCCCGACATCGGATAATCGGCGAGCAGGACCTGGACGATCTTCTCTTCCGCGGAAGTGAACGCCACGGTCGTATTGGCCAGTTCTTCGCGGATCGACATTGTCATCGCCTATCGTCGACGGAAAGACAATTATCTTACAATTTCGCACATGTTTGTCAAACTTGGAACTTTTCTTACAGAACCATCGAGAGTTCGGCATGACTTGCAATCCCATGACAGCCAAGCCAGTCGTGCAACACATCCACGTCGGCTCGAACGAGGGCTTGCGTCTATCTGAAGCTGGCGATGGGCAGGAACTTGACCGCTGAACCGGTGAAGCGTCGGTGATCGGAGGTCTGTCCTCGCGGCTGGAATCCATCGAGATAGATGTGCTCCGGCGCTGTGCGGATGAGATTGGCGGCAATGACGGGCGCCGCCGCAGGGCTGGCTCCGCCGGCGATGCCACGACCCGTCTCAATCAGCCGGCCGGACAACGCTGCCGGCACGATGACCGCGGTAGCTTCGGGATCGAGATTTGGCTGGACACGGTCGGCCTTCGGGCTGGTCCTGACGCGATCTTCGGGCTTCGATTGGGCAACCGAGACCCGCTGGCCGGCCAACCCATTGTGGCCGTCATCGGCGTGGTTCAAGGCCAGCAAGGCAGCGACCGCATCGCCGGATTTGTCTGCGTCAGGCTGGCGCGTCGGCCTTGTCGGGCTTTCCGGCCGCCATGTCGGCAACGGGATGTTGAGCACCACCAGGTCCGGCGCGCCGCTCGCGGGGCCGGCATCCGACTTGCCCGAGGGAATTTCAGCATCGGTTGCTGCTGGATTGGCCAGCTCGGCCCGCGCCGTGGAAGCGTTGGCTGTTGCAAGTGGCGCGATTTGCGGGGTCGGAATGCTGGCCGTTGACCCGGTGCGCGGGGCGAAAGCTGGCAGCGGCACTGAGCCCGGCGCCATCGCCATCACGATCGCTTCAGGCGTCTTTCCCTCCGCTCCGATCGGCGATTCTTCGGCCCGATCGACGGAAGCCGTCTGGATGTCGGCGCGCTGGGCATCCTGTGGCGGCACGATTGCGATGCCGGCGGGCCTGGGTTCAACGGACTTGGCCGGCTTGCGTGGCGCCGGCACCGCTTCGGCGACATCATCGGTCTCGTCCGCGCCGCGCCCACCCAAAAGCGTCGCCAGCAGGCCGCGCGGCCTGCGTTGGCCGCCGTCGGCACTTGCCAGGTCGATGTTGGGCGTGCCGGCGCCCTTGCGCGATTTGTAGGCGGCAAACGCCTGCCCATAACCGGGCAGCGGTTTGCCGTCGCTCGGCACATGCAGCGTATTGCCGTTCGGGAATACCCTTGCGAGTTCCTGGCGGCTGATGCCAGGCCAATGCCGCACATTGCCGACATCCATATGTATGAAAGGCGAACCGGAGGTCGGGTAATAGCCTACGCCGCCGCCCTGCATCTTGAGACCGATGTCGCGCAGCTTCTTCAGCGGCACATCCGGCAGGAAGAAGTCCATCGCGCGGCCAACCATGTGTTGGCTTTCCCGAGCCACGCCCTTCGAGCGGCTGCGCAGCATGGCGTTCGTCGCTGGCGACCGATAGGCGCTGACCACGTGGATATAGGCTGTCGAGCCGCTGGCGCGATAGGCCTGCCAGACAAGATCGAGCAGGCGCGGATCCATCTTCGTCGGTTCGTTGCGACGCCAGTCGCGCAGCATCAAATTGATCTTCTTCAATCCCGCCGGATCATAGCGCCCATTGCGCTTGAACACGATTTCAGCCTTCTCGCCCGTATGGAGATGTTGAATCTTCAAAGCACGCGTCTCCGCGAATGCGCCGGTAACGAACAGACATAAGAACGCTGCCATGATGGCTGGCAGTGTCCAAAGACGGGAAGTACCGGGGGCGTTTTGCACGTTTTCGCTCACGTTCATGCCTTGCACGTTCTTTTGTTTCGGGCGGTTTTAGGTTCCGCCCAGATCAGGAGCCTTTCGGCCCTCTTCCTGACAAGCATGGACTTGACCGACGCAGACGGGCATCCATGCCATAATACGTCATGTCGATGAACAGCATCTTGGTTAATGAATCGTGTCCTGCCGGGAATGCGCTTCGGTTGGAGTTGCCTGTGGCAGCCATCTTCTGGAGCAATGCACCGCCAATGAGGTCCGCCAGCACGACGGCCGCGCCGTTCCCGTGTAGCCGCCTCGCCCTTGCAAGCAGAGGACGAATGTGCGGCAACAAGGATGTTGGAAACTGGTGCTGCGAGAGAGGATTGAACTCGCCTATCGATCCGACAACTTACTGATTTTGCTGATAATTTTCTTGCCACCAATGCCGTCTGTGTACCACCCTTGTGTCTCCGGCGCAAGCGACGCCTGACCCGGTAGGGTCTCAGTTTGAATTTCGGCTGTGGGTGGAATGTTGGCATTCGACCCGTCGATGGGAACGAGCAGGTAGCGCCAAGAGCGGCCATTCCGTACATCAGCTTCGGGCCACGAGCAGGACCGGCGTCACATCCCTAGGTGACCCGACGTAATATTAGGAGTATCTTATGTCTTCGGCGCGCCCAGGTCCTAGGGCAGCAGCCAACTCCAAAGAGCGGGAGCTGTGCTCGTTGCGACGCGCCGGTAAAATCTGCGCTCGCTAAGGAGGAGGAAATGCGCATCCATACAAGCCCTGTGTTTTTGGCAGTTATTGCCGCCGCCTGGGCATTCCCCGCACCTGCGGCTGATAAAAGCGATGAGCAGTTGATTGAGAATGCGATTACGGCAGCACCGGAGGCTGTCGGCAAAAACGCCGCCGTCGTGAATTGGGAGATGAAGACGTTGAGGAAGGGCACGAACGGCTTCACTTGCATCCCGGACGACCCTGGAACTCCCGCCGACGACCCGATGTGCACAGATGAGAACGGGATGGCGTGGATGCACGCGATCATGTCAAAGAGCGAGCCGCCGAAGGGTAAGGTCGCTTTCGCCTACATGCTGAAGGGGGGCGATGCGGCCAGCAATACCGACCCCTTTGCAACCAAGCCGGCGGAAGGGGCCGAATGGCTGCATGACGGTCCCCATGTCATGGTCATGAACGCACCGGACATTATGGCCCTGTATCCCCACGAGCCGGACCAGACGCAGCCATATGTCATGTTCCCCGACACGCCCTATGCGCACCTGATGATTCCGGTCAAGTAGTCCAGGCAAGACCCTGCCGCTAAGCGCAGTGGCAGGTCGCCCCTCGTGGACGGGAGGTTTGATTGTTCAAGCTCGCTGCCATAGCGTTAGCAGCCGTGCTTATTGCAGGCGCGGCTCTGGCGCACCAAGGGGCGACGGGCATCATCGCCGAACGCATGGCAGCGATGAAGAACATGGGCCGCGAGCTGAAGGCCATCGGAGATATGCTCGCCGGCAGGGCGCCGTTCGATGCGGCGGCCATCGTTCAGCACGCCGATGCGCTCCACGAAAATTGCCACCGAACCACAACCATGTTTCCGCCCGGCAGCATCGATCGCCACAGCAAAGCCTTGCCGGCAATCTGGGAAAAGCCGGAAGCATTCCAAGAGGCAATGCAGGGTCTACACAACGCGACCGAGGCGTTTGCCGGGACAGCCGCACACGGCGACAGAGCTGCGGTCGCGGTTTCTTTTGAACGGATCAGAAAAATCTGCAACGGCTGCCACGAGACGTTTCGATCGCCGGAGCATTGACTCGATAAACGGAGACGCTGACCTACCCTGGGTAGCGGACCCTCGTAACATTAGACGTTTCTAAATGACGGCAATGAGTCAGGGCTCGCGGTAGAACTTCTCCGAACGAAGGGCAGAGAAGGGTCGTGAGCCGAAATTCAAATGAGACACTACCCTGACCCTCATGCGCGATCTTCAGCATATCGAGCTGAGCCCTACAGCCTCGGCGAGGCGGTGTGTTCGACGAGCAAGGCTGTCGCCTCCTCGATGTCGCTGCCGATGTGCCGCAGGACACGCCCGCGAGAGCGCGGATAAATATGCAGTTCCTGCTCTCCGCCGGGCCCGCTTTGCCATCGCTTATGTGTGCCCGATGCCATCCTGTGGACGAGCTTGGCCGTCTGAACGCGCTTGTATTCCGGCTTGCGGTCCGCTTGCGGGTCAGCCGCGACAGCCATCTCGACGGCAAGCCAGGCAGCGACAACGCGGCGGGGATCGGCCTTCGCCTTTCGCAGCCTCGCCCACGCTGCTTTCGCGCGGGCTTCGGGAGATTGGCCCCGCAGCCTGAACGCCTCCAGATGGGGCCCTGCGGCCCGGTAGAGCGTCTCTACGCGGTCGACGGCATTGCGCACCCATTGGTCCTCGGCATTCGCCTCCAACCAGGCATTGGCTGCCTTGCGGTATGGCGCGAGTTCCTTGGCGGTGTATGAGCGCTTATACGGGCTGCCGTGGCGAGAGTAGTGGTCAGAGTGCGTTCGGCAGAAGTAGGTGTCCAGGCCGTCCTCCGTGCCAGCACGAGCGGGCTTGGCGCAGCCGATGACACGGCAGTTCCTGAACATTTGGCTTGGCTCGGCAGCACGGGCTTTGACCTCGTTCTTCCGTTCGCGCTTCTTGGCCCAGTTCGTCAATCTCGAGTCCCTCTTAGGTGTTCCCTGGGTTTCCCATTAAGGGAGCCAAGCAGGTGGGTGAATGAGCTACCTGGGCAGGAGTAGAGGTAGCTGAGAATGTATCTGAAGGATGAGAGGACCCAGGACAGGGATGAAGTCCCCTCCCTAGCCTTCAACCGTGACAGTACCCTGAACATGGGCATGAGCATGGAATACACGGAGCATGGTCTCCTCAGTCATCGATACCTTGGAAGCTGGCACCATCACCGCGTCGTGGATCGGCAGGGCGACGATATCCTGGGCACGAAGATCAAGGAGAACGTCGACAAGGATGCTGCTCTCGATGAATTGCGCATCATGGCCAAGACCCTTGTGGAATTGATCCTTGATCAGCGGGTGCTTGGCCTCGATGGCGTCGACCACCTCACCGACCTTGTCGGCCTTGCGAAACAGCTTCTTGGTGTCCTTGGGGAACCGGTCTAGCCGCGCCTCGGCGAATATCATGGCGCTCATCACTTTCTTGATGCCGTCCCGGTGCTGGTTATATCCGTGCATCTGATAGAGGTCCCCGGGGGCGGGGAGATGGCCTGCCATGCCGTAGAGGATGCGAGCGCCCACCTGACCGTAGTCCAGCTCCACGGCCTTCTCTCCGGCGATCTTGAGCCCTTGCCGTCGCTCGTGCTTCCGCAGCTGCTGCCAGAACCCTCCGAACATTCTGCCGCCACTCGTGAAGCGAGCTTGCGTGAAGATGCGGCGCAGTCGCCTGTCGCGGATGTCGAAAGCCGTATGCGGCCAGGGAATGCCGCGTGGATCGTACCTCAGGTCTGCCGACGCCAGCCATTGGTTGATCTCATCAAGCTCCCGGCGATAACGGTCCGTGGTCAGTGTGTCGTGGTACTGCTCCAGTCCGCCCTCGTCCCAATAGTCGTCTCGGTCCTTCATCCGCTTTAGAATGATCGTCTCGCTGTGGGGATGTTCGTCGAGGTCGTCAACGTCGATGTCGTTCTCGTCCATCCGCGACAGCAGGGTCGGACCCGGTCGGATAACCGTCGACTTGGAGGCGCCAGGTATCGGAGCAGCCTTGTCCTGATGCACATAGCCCAACTCGGGCTTGGCGAGGAGGTCCAGAATGCGGGGAAATACCTTGCTGTAGGCCCGTGGCCGATACCGGCTCTTTGTTCCCAAGACACGATTGGACCGGGTGACATAGATGTCGAGCGGGTATTCGACGAGATGATGATGCATCAGGTCGGACAGGACCGCGTCCACAGTCAGGTCGAACGTCTGCTGGTCCACGTCGCGGCGCTTGTTCTTCGCCAGTCCGAAGCGCTCCTCGTAGTTCATGACCAGCTTGATAGCTTCCGCGACGATGCCCTTAGCGCTGTCGGACGCAGCGAAGCGATAGGCGTTGAACGGGCGATCTCGTTCTTCATCCTCATCATCATGCGTTGCGATAAGCGGCGCGATCTGGTCCAACTGCGGTCTTCCAATTCATCAATATAGCCACCCCTCTCCCACGGACACACAAAGGGCCAAGGACGAGCAGGGCGGTGCGGGGCAATGGTGGGACTCGGCTGTATCCCGTGACTCTGTACGGCACCTCTATGGTCGCCTGTGAGTCATTGCGAAGGAGCCTTGAGCCCGCTCCGATACACCGAACAGCATCCGCCGCCAATTGGCCTTGTTGCCGCGCCATCACATTTCCCAGAGTGCGAGCGCCTTCTCGGCCCCCGCGCGGTCGTCCCTGATCCGCAGGATGGCTTGTCGGGACAGCTTGGTGACCGCAGCAATGGCTGAGGCGCCGGCATTGGTCGCCAGCATCCCGGTCACCAGGTCGAATGTCTCCCGGTCATAGCTCGGCTTCCGACCACGGTAGGTCTTGGGATCGGCCTTGGCGCCCGCGATGCCGGCCCTCTGGGCTTCCTTCGTTGCCGTTGCTTGTGCTTCTGCCGTCGCCGCCATGAAGGCGATCAGCGCGTCCCTGACGGCTTGCTGTATGGGGTCCTTGGTCGCGCCATCGAACACCATCGCATTGATGACGGTCTTGATGATGACGCCATCCCGCATGAAGTGGCGGATGCTGTCCGAAACGTCCTGATAGTCGCGGCCGAGCCGGTCCACCCAACGGACGACGAGGGTGTCGCCAGGGCGGAGGATGTCGAACAGCCGCTTGCCCTCTGGCCGCTCTGCCAGCTTCGTCGTGACGCCCGAGACTCCGTGATCCGCCACGACCTTGTCGATCTTGAACCCGGCTGCCTCCGCCTGCGTGCGCTGATGCTGCAACGTCTGATCTGCGGTCGACACGCGCGCATAGAGGACGGTCTTGTTCACGGGCAGGCTCCTGTCTGTAAGGGTTCTGTCCGTTGTCTATGCTGTCCGTAGACCGAAGTCAATCCTAACGGACACCCTTTCGGGCATCTTTCTGCATGACCGTGGAGCTATACCCTTGCGGACATCTGCGGGCACGCCCAGTTCCCCCATCGGTCCAAAGCAGAGGTCGGACAGCCGGCGACCCGCGATGCCGCTGATGGACCGCTCAGATTTTGCACCAACCATCGGGACCCCGCTGGGGTTCTCGATATCAGCAAGGCTCTGGATCGTGATCGGTATCACCGGGTGTCGGGGTAGGTCCGCCCTCGCGGTATCCGCAAGGCCTACGTGGCTAAACCAACGCGCCCTCTTCAACGACGCTAGCGCGCCTCCGGGGCTTGGATGATCTCGGCTGAAGTGACCGTCCCGACGTCGACATCATCTGGGGTATCAAAGAGATAGAGCAGCGCGGACTTATAATCGTTGTCAGCGATAACCACCGGTTTGTGGTCTTCGTCGTCGGGGCCAAACTCCGCGACGTACCGTTGTGCGTGTGCGATGATCGCAGCTGCATTTCGGCTGGTCACGCGGATTGTCACTATGCCGACGAGTTCGTCAGGTGCGGAGGCTTCGTTTTTCAATTCTGGATTCTCCTTCGGTGCAGTAGGTATGGCCCCTTAGCGGCTTGGAAATCATCGCGCAAGGCAGGCGCCGTGCGACGGAGTGTGGCTCGACAAGTGGGCTACCCGGCCACACCTGATCTGGGAGGGGCCGCACCGCCATGCCATGAGGCTGGACCTCAGTCCTTTCCTGTCAGCCGCCCATCGTGCACGCCTCGGGGTCACCCAGCGATCTATCGTATGGCAGACCTATGGCATTGCTGCGGGCTGGAACCGAGGGGGTACGGGGGGTGCTGCGCGCTGCCTCTTATCAGATGGGGGTGAAAGATATTTGGCCCAAATATTCCGGGTTCTCACCTCCCCCAAGAGCCTTCCGGATCAATCTCGTCCGCCAGTTTATACATTTGGGCTACAATGGCTCGTTTGTTTCCAAACCTCAGGAACGTTGCCAGCTTCCGCAGCATCTCTGGGGCGTCGTCGGCGTCATCACCAATCACGTACCTGATTTGAGCCATGAACAGGCTTGTAGTGTCGGGCATGTCCGCATCACTAAACCCAAGGGCTTTCTGCCGGTCCCGCTGCATCTTCCTCTGGACGGCGCGGACGCTCACCCCGCATTCCTCGGCTATGAGTGACGCTAGGCCTCGTCGCCTGTGGCCCCGCCCATCTGCTCTTTTGCTGACAAGTGTTTGCTCGCTTCGTTCTATCAGTTCTTCGATGGTTGCCATGGTCATCTCTTCAATACCGAACGTCAGTTGAATGTTCGCGATTGACGGTAGGCGGTCGGCGCTCAATCTTCAACACCGAACGTCAGTGGAATGTTCGCGATTGAGAGTTTGACCAGCTTGGCCATAACGCGGGCATGAGGTCGGCCGTTCGGTGTCGATGGGTTCGGCTGTAGGGGGAGGCGATAGGCTCTGTTGAAATTTTTTCACTGCGTAGTGAAAAACCGGCCTTCTGCCTCTCTCGGGCGGCCCGGACACTGGCAGCCTACTACCCCGCACCTCGCCGAGAAGCAGTAGACGATCAGAATCAGTTAGACACTCCGGATATGGAGGTTCGGCGAATGGCCCAAAATAGAAGCAACGAGCCGAAGATCGACCCAGCGGCGGCGCTGCCGGTGTTGCGGAAGAACCTTGCCGATACAGAAGATGCGTCGTTCCTATGCATGATATGGGCGGTGCATGCTATTCAGGATGAGCGTGTCAGCCAGGCTGCCAAATTCCTCAAGCATCCAAAGGAAGCCGCGACAACTGACATAGGTTCCCAATACTCAGCATATAAATGGGATCTGGAAACGCTTATCGCGCTTGATTTGAACACAATTAAAACTGCATCGATGGTGCGGATGCGGCCCCTGATCACGCGAGACTACAACACTGTTGCCAATATCGTGAACCTCCTACGCGCCGTGGAAAATCATGAAAATTCCGGACGCGTGGACGGTACTAACGTGTTGCTAGAGCTACATCGCATCGGCCACCGGCAGTTTGCTTGGCAACGTGGGTTCGTCCAGATACGCGATATTTACCGATACCTTTATATCTATGGACAGGGCGAATGCGCCGCCTACTTCGAAAAATCGTATGGCGTCTCCGTCATGGATTTCTTCACGGTTGCTTTCGGCCACTTTGCCTACCTAACTCAAGGCCCGTGGATGGAGCGCATCGCCAATCTGGATGTGTTCAAGGTGTCCCAGGACGCGATCGACAAAAGCCTCAATCTCCTCTCCGGAGACATCTGGATGGTTCGGCGGGAGTCCAGAAATCTCCTAGCTAAATTCGAGAAGAGTTTGGGTTCGACTTTGCCGGTCACCTACCAGCCGAGTTACCTGCGGGTGAAACCAATCATCCGCCGAGCCGTCGGGCGGGTGGATCGGTACATCGCACCGCTCCCAGCGCTTATTGTACTGCGGGCGACAGTGGGATTGTACTACGACCTGCAAAACGGGGGCACTGCCGTCACGAATGATGCTACGAAGCGGTTTGAGGAATATGCGCGACGGTCGCTCAAGGCGCATTGTCCGGGCTTCGAGCCCGCACCTGCCCTCGAATATACCTACAACAAGAACACGGTCGAGACGCCAGACATCCTTCTGAACCAAAATGGACGCATCGCAGCGGTATTTGAATGCAAAGCGACCAAGCTCACCTTTGAAGCCCAATACGCCGACGATCCGGCGGAGAGTGCGAAGAACGGGTATTCGCAGATATCTAAAGCGATCTTCCAGCTTTGGCGGTTTTTTTCGCATGTCCGGCGCGGTATCATCGAGGTTGAAGTTGCGCCCGATGCCCCGGCCATTGTTCTCACCATGGACGCTTGGACGCAGGTGTCGGGGGAACTTCGCCGAACCGTCGTTGCGGAGGCAGAGAAGATCGCCGCAGCCAGGGAGCCGGATATCAACGAGGAAGATAAGCGGCCCCCCGTGTTCTGCCCGATCCAGGAATTGGATGACATGCTTACGGTCTCGAACGAGGAGCAGTTGCTGGCGGCATTCCGCGCTGCCACGCTACCTGATTATCAAGGTTGGAGTGTCCGCGACGTGCGAGACAATGCCGTCCCGAAATTGGACGAGCATAAGGACTTCGCTTTTGAAGTGGGTGAGTTACTTCCATGGTGGAAGGTCTTGCGAGATGCTCGCGATGCGGAAAGAGAAGTCGCTGCAAGTATAGGTGTCTAGAGAAGCAGCCAAAGGCGCGATTTTTCGTTGAGCCGTTGGCCCTCGAGTTAGGATGGCTATTATTCCAGCCTACAACAACGAGTTTGGCCATCTACGTCGTTGGCATCCTGCGGATACTTGATCTGCGTAGCCGGCTTCTCGATAATCACAAGGGCATTATCTGATGCCGTGCGCTGTAGCCGCTTCGCCTCTGACCAGGGCGCTGTAAGCCTAGTCTCGGTCTCCTCTTGCGTCGCCAGGATGACAGGCATTGCCGTCTGATGGATTGGCGCGATGAGGGCGTTGGGCTTGGTTGTCATGAAGCCGTACAGCTCGAAGTCGCCGGGGCCCTCTGACTCGCGGCCCCCTGCCTTTGAACTTGCGGACCCTGCCAGGGCGTCCAGAGACCGGCGAAGAAGGCGGACTGGGTGTCCAAAGCCTCTCAATAACCTCCAATAGAGCAACGCCGTGAGTCAGAGGTGTCCGAACGTCAGTGACCATATCTGTGGACATCAAAAGGTTGGCGTATCGGACGTCCGTTGGACCCTTCCCATCTGGACAATCCGTCCGCAAAGCCCCAAACGTCAGCGTAGCGGGAGGGATGTCGATTGCCGGTCATCAATGATCTGGGGCAACTTCGAGCGGATTTGGAGCGACGAGCGTCCGTGTTTGTCGCCCGCGCGCGAGAAGCCCTTTCAGGTGAAATAGGAAACCTCGATCATCATATGAGGGTCCTGCAGCAATTTCGTTCTCAAAGCTACGAATTGCTCAACCAGCTCCAACATGAGTTCCTCATCATCCGAGCGCTTGAATGGTTGAACAGGCGACGCGACTTTGACCGGATCACGCAATGGACTTGGCATCCCACGTCCACGGGAACAGCAGATGAGCCTGACCTGCTGGGGCGTGGAGGAGGAGGAATCACTTTGATTTCGGCGGAGATAACCGCCTCGGCCAATCCCGAAGGTGTTATCGACCAGCGGATGAAGCGAACGCTGCACAAGTTGGCAAACATGTCGGGGGAGCGCTTCTATTTCGTAACATCTGCAACCATGGCCGCGAGAGCAACGACGAAGGTCCGTAAGGCGAACTATCCCATAACGGTAGTCAATTTGGGTTCCGACACCGCCTAGCATCGAGGGGTACGGGGGACTTCGCGCTTGCTGCTTATCCGATCGCCTGGGCGAATTTTTCCGCCGAATATTTGGCCCATATCTTGAAGGTTGTGATTGTTAATCGAATACGATGTATTGACCCCTGAATCGGGAGGGGTCTCGTGGAATGAATCAGCAGCAGCTTTCGTCGTTCATCTGGTCCGTCGCGGACCTGCTACGGGGCGACTACAAACAAGCCGACTACGGCAAGGTCATTCTACCCTTCACCGTTCTGCGGCGCCTCGACTGTGTGCTGGAACCCACCAAGGAAGCCGTGCTGGCCGAACATGCGGCCAAGACCGCGCAAGGCATGAACCCGGAACCCTTCCTGCTGCGCAAGGCCGGGCAGACCTTCTACAACAACTCGAAGCTCGACATGCGCAGACTGATGGGCGATCAGGACAACATCGCGCAGAACCTGTTCGCATATATCCAGGCCTTCTCGCCGGACGTCCGCGACATCTTCGAGCGCTTCGAGTTCGCCGCGCAGGTCGAGCGGCTCGCCAAGGCGGGGCTGCTCTATCAGGTCACGGAGAAATTCGCTCGCATCGACCTGCATCCCGGCAAGGTCGACAATCACCAGATGGGCCTCATCTTCGAAGAACTGATCCGCAAGTTCTCGGAACTTTCCAACGAGACCGCCGGTGAACACTTCACGCCGCGCGAAGTCATCCGCCTCATGGTCAACCTGCTGTTCGTCGAGGATGACGACATCCTGTCGAAACCTGGCGTGGTGCGCACGATCTACGACCCGACCGCTGGCACCGGCGGAATGCTGTCGGTGGCCGGTGAGCATCTCATAGAGCACAACGACAAGGCCTCACTCGTCATGTACGGGCAGGAGCTGAACCCGGAGTCCTACGCCATCTGCAAGGCGGACATGCTGATCAAGGGGCAGGATGTCGCAAACATCGTCTTCGGCAACACGCTGTCCGACGATGGCCATCCCCACGAAAAATTCGACTACATGCTGTCCAATCCGCCCTTCGGCGTCGAATGGAAGAAGGTCGAGAAAGAGGTTCGTCGCGAGGCCGAGCAGCAGGGCTTCAATGGCCGTTTCGGACCAGGCCTCCCGAGGGTCTCCGACGGCTCCCTGCTGTTCCTGCTGCACCTTCTCTCCAAGATGCGACCAGCGGTCGACGGCGGCAGCCGGTTCGGCATCGTACTGAACGGCTCGCCTTTGTTCACCGGCGGGGCTGGCAGCGGCGAGAGCGAGATCAGGCGTTACGTGCTGGAGAATGATCTGGTCGAGGCCATCTTAGCGCTGCCGACCGACATGTTCTACAACACCGGCATTTCCACCTATGTCTGGGTGTTGTCGAATCGGAAGCCTGCCCACCGCAAGGGCAAGGTGCAGCTCATCGACGGGTCGAGCTTCTGGCGCAAGATGCGCAAGAGCCTCGGCTCCAAGCGTAAGGAGATGAGCGACCGCGACATCGCCACCGTCACCAAGCTGTTCGGTGGGTTCCACGAGGCGAAGCTTGCGACCGTGCTGGACGCCAGTGGCAAGGAAGCGGCGCGGCAAGTGGTGCTGGAGGGCGAGCAGCCTCCGGTGGCTCCTGCGGATGGCAAGGTCAAGCTCTCGCCGCTGTCGCTGATCTTCCCGAACGAGGTCTTCGGCTACCGCACCGTCACCGTCGAGCGCCCCTTGCGTGATGAGAAAGGGCGGGTCGTGCTTGGCGAACGCGGCAAGATGAAGGGCAAGCCGCAGCCCGACAGCTTTTTACGCGACACCGAGAACGTGCCGCTCGCCGAGGACGTCGGCGACTATTTCCGGCGCGAGGTTCTGCCCCATGCCGAGGATGCGTGGATCGACCACGAGAAGACGAAAGTCGGCTATGAGATCCCCTTCAACCGGCAGTTCTACGTCTTCGAGCCGCCGCGTCCTCTGGCCGAGATCGATGCTGACCTGAAGCAGGTCACCGACCGTATCCTGATGATGATTGGGGAGCTGTCAGCGTGACGCTCCCCTACTACCATCAATACAAAGACACGGGCGTCTTATGGCCAACCAAGATACCAAGCTCGTGGAGTTTGACGCCGATCAAGCGCTTGGCCAGCATGATCTATGGCGACGCGCTTCCCTCAGATGCTCGAAGTGAAGATGGGCTCGTGCCCGTTTACGGGTCGAACGGGGTCTTTGGTCGACACAGCGACGCCAACACGTCTGCCCCAGTGATCCTCATCGGACGCAAGGGTTCTTGCGGAGCGCTTAACTGGTCTGACGTTCCAGCATTCGCGATAGACACCGTCTACTTCGTGGATGACCAAGATACAGCATGTAACCTGCGTTGGCTTTACTGGGCATTGCATACCGCAAGATTGGACAGCCTATCACAAGATACCGGTGTGCCTGGTCTTTCGCGGGAGATCACATACGAAATTCGGTTGCCTCACCCGCCTCCAACTGAACAAGCCGCAGTCGCTGCCTTTCTCGACCGTGAGACGGGCAAGATCGATGCGCTGGCGGAGGAGCAGAAGCGGCTGATCGAACTGCTTAGGGAGAAGCGCCAGGCCGTCATTTCCCATGCGGTCACCAAAGGGCTCAACCCGGATGTCCCGATGAAGGACTCGGGCATCGAGTGGCTGGGCGACGTGCCGGAGCATTGGGAGGTCATCCCTGTAGGGGCTCTTTTCCGGTTTGCGAAACGTCAGAATGGCGACGAATACGAGGTATTGTCGGTCTATCGAGATCATGGTGTGATCCCCAAAGCGTCTCGGGACGACAACATTAACAAGACGCCCGAGGACCTCTCCAAGTATCAGACGGTGCTGCCGGGCGACCTTGTCGTGAACAAGATGAAAGCTTGGCAGGGGTCGCTTGGGATATCGAACCACACAGGTATCACCAGCCCTGACTATGCAGTGTTTGAGCCACACCACACTGCGGCGAGTGACTACCTGAATTTATTGCTTCGCTGCAGTCTGCTGCCCAACGTGTATCGAGCTATCTCGAACGGCATTCGACCTGATCAATGGCGCCTCGAACCCGATAGGTTCAAGGATCTCAGGGTGGCTCTTCCATCCCGAACCGAGCAAGAAGCGATAGCTCGCCATCTGATTGCCTCGGTCGAGAGATGGGACGAGTTGGGTAGTAACGCGGAGAAAGCTATCCTGCTCCTACAGGAGCGCCGTTCCGCACTCATCTCCGCAGCCGTCACCGGCAAGGTCGATGTGCGCGAAACTGGCCGCAACGAGGCGGTGGCGGCGTGAAGCTCGGAGACATTTGTGCAGCTCCATGTTTCGCTCTCGCGACCGATTTCGATGTGCCGGGGCCGGGTTGCGCCCCCGCCGGGCTTAAGTTTGAGGATGACGGGCGGCAGTATTTCTCTGTCCTTCTCTCAAATCATGATCGCCGCGACCCGATGCTTTCTCCAAAGATAGCCGTCGTCGGGCTCTCGCCCGCTGGGACGCAGATCAGCGAGTTTGTCAAAGCGTATGCAAGGACCGGCAGCTATGTTGAGGCCTCTATTCGCGGGGCGTTCGCTGGGCTGGCCGCCGATATCATCGCGATGTTTCGAGGGGTGGGGCTGGCGACGAAGCTTGGCTTAAGATTTCCCTGCGGCGACTCACTGGCGCGGCACCCCGAGGTCTATGTCACATCGCTTGTTGGATGCGCCACATTGGACACGAAGGGCGGTTCAGACGACTTCGACCCTGCGGCCTTCGGTGGGACACGCCGATGCGTCCTTGATCGGTTCCTAAACGAAATACTCGATCCCCGGTTCTCCCGACTCCATGTGGTGGTGTTTCTCGGCACCAAAGCCCGTGACGCCGTTGCCAGCCTGCTCGTCAAAGATGGCAAATCTGTTCTCCAAACGCTGGAAGCGGCTGGAAAGAGGGTGCTATTTTTTCCACATCCCAGTCCTCAGAATGTCGAATATGTCAGGCTCGCCGCATTACCGTTGTACGAGGTCCCGAGTGAGGGGAGCTACGTGTCAGAGCGCTGGCGCGAATATCGGATGAAGCCAGCACGCAATGGCCGCAGAAAGCAATCCGAGATGGAGTACAAGGCAAAGCGTCGGGCGGTGTGGAACGCGATCTATGACTTGCGATGGGAAGTCGCCAAGTTGCAGGTGCGGCCATGACGCTGCACAAGGAGATCAGCTTCGAGACAGAAGTCTGCGACCATCTTGCCGCGAGTAGTTGGCTCTACGCCGAGGGTGACGCCGCCACCTATGACCGCGCCAGAGCCCTCTTTCCCGCCGATGTCGTGGCATGGGTTCAGGCGAGCCAGCCGATCGCCTGGGCCGCGCTGACGAAATCCCATGGGGCTGCAGCGGAAACTACCTTGCTCGACCGCGTCCGCAAGCAGCTCGACGAACGCGGGACGCTCGACGTGATCCGTCATGGCGTCGAGTTGATCGGCCTCAAGGCCCCCTTGGCGCTCGCCCAGTTCAAGCCAGCTCTGGCGATGAATGGCGACATTCTCGCCCGCTATCAGGCCAACCGGCTGCGCGTCGTGCGGCAGATGCGCTATTCACTCGCGAACGAGAACGCCATCGATCTGGTACTGTTCCTCAACGGGCTGCCCGTCTCTACCGTCGAGCTGAAGACCGACTTCACCCAGTCAGTCGCCGACGCGATCGACCAGTACAAGTTCGACCGCTTTCCAACCCCCAAGGGCCAGGCGCCCGAGCCGCTGCTGGGCTTCCCCAGCGGCGCTTTGGTCCACTTCGCAGTCAGCAACGCCGAAGTGATGATGACCACAAGGCTCGAAGGTCCGCAGACGCGCTTCCTGCCCTTCAACAAGGGCAATGACGGCGGCAAGGGGAACCCGCCGAATGGCAACGGTCATCCCACGGCCTATCTGTGGGAGGACATCTGGCAGCGGGACTCGTGGCTGGAAATCCTCGGGCGCTACATCGTCGCCGAGCGGGATGCGAAGAAGAAGATCAAGGGCCTCATCTTCCCGCGCTTCCACCAACTCGACGCCACGCGTAGGCTTCGGGGTGCTGTTCTCTCTGACGGTGCTGGCGGCAAATACCTGATCCAGCACTCGGCGGGCTCCGGCAAGACAAACTCGATTGCTTGGTCCGCGCACTTCCTTGCTGACCTGCACGATGACCAGCACCGCAAGGTGTTCGACACTGTGCTTGTCGTATCCGACCGAAACGTCATCGACACCCAGTTGCAGGAAGCGATCTTCAACTTCGAGCGCACCACCGGTGTTGTCGCAACGATAAAGAACGAGAGCGGCGCCAAGAGCGGCCAGCTTGCGCAGGCGCTGGCGGGTGGCAAGAAGATCATCGTCTGCACCATCCAGACCTTCCCCTTCGCCCTTCAGGCCGTTCGGGACCTTGCGGCATCACAGGGCAAGCACTTCGCGGTCATCGCCGACGAGGCGCATTCGAGCCAGACCGGCGAAGCGGCGGCAAAGCTCAAGGCGGTGCTTTCCCCGGAGGAACTCGCCGATCTCGGCGACGGCGGGGAGATAAGCTCCGAAGACGTTCTCGCAGCCCAGATGGCGGCACGGGCGAGCGACAAGGGCATCACCTACGTTGCCTTCACAGCCACGCCCAAGGCCAAGACGCTGGAGCTGTTCGGTCAGCGCCCGCGTCCCGACCAGCCCGCCAGCGAAACAAACCTGCCAGCGGCCTTCCATGTCTATTCTATGCGACAGGCCATCGAGGAAGGCTTCATCCTCGACGTGCTGCGGAACTACACGCCCTACAGCCTCGCCTTCAAGCTCGCCCACGAAGGCAGGGAGATGGACGACACCGAGGTCGAGCGCAGCGCGGCTGTCAAGTCCCTGATGCGCTGGGTGCGGCTGCACGACTACAACATCAGCCAGAAAGTGCAGGTGGTGGTCGAGCATTACCGCTCGCTGGTGCAGCCGCTGCTCGACGGCAAGGCCAAGGCGATGGTGGTAGTGGGTAGCCGCGTCGAGGCGGTGCGCTGGCAACTGGCCATCAACAAGTACATCCGGGACAAGGGCTACCAGCTTGGAACGCTCGTCGCTTTCTCGGGCGAGGTCAACGACCCGCCGAGCGGACCCGACCCATTCAGCGAGACCAGCAGGGAACTGAACCCCGGCCTGAACGGGCGCGACATTCGCGAGGCCTTCAAGCTGCCCGAGTATCACATCCTTCTGGTGGCCAACAAATTCCAGACCGGCTTCGACCAGCCCCTGTTGTGCGGCATGTATGTCGACCGGCGGCTGGCGGGCATTCAGGCCGTGCAGACGCTCTCGCGGCTCAACCGCGCCCATCCGGGCAAGGATACGACCTATATCCTCGACTTCGTCAATTCGAGCGACGACATCCTAAAGGCGTTCCAGACCTACTACCAGACCGCATCGCTGGAGAATGTGACCGACCCCAATCTCGTCTTCGATCTGCGGGCCAAGCTGGATGCCCTTGGGCACTACGATGATTTCGAGGTCGACCGGGTGGTCAAGGTCGAGCTGGACCCGGCGTCCAAACAGGGCGACCTTGTCGCGGCCATCACACCTGTCGCCGACAGGCTCTTGCGCTCCTACCGGGACGCCCAGGAGCGGTTGCGCATAGCCAGGTCGAAAGATGATACCAAGGCAGCCAAGGACGCTCAGGACACGATGGGCGCTCTCGTGCTGTTCCGTGCCGACATGGGTGCGTTCGTGCGCCTTTATGCGTTCCTGTCGCAGATATTCGACTACGGCAACACCGCCATCGAAAGCCGCCACATCTTCTACCGCCGCCTCATCCCGTTGCTGGAGTTGGGGCGCGAGCGGCAGGAGATCGACGTTTCCGGGCTGGTGCTGACCCACCACAAGCTGGCCGACAAGGGCAAACGGACGCTGGCATTAGGTGGCTTCGGAGAGCCGTTGCAGCCGATCTATGACGCCGGTTCCGGATCAGTGCAGGACAAGCAGAAGGCGCTGCTGGCCGAGATCGTGGCCAGGCTGAACGACCTGTTCCAGGGTGATGTCACCGACGACGACCAGCTCATCTATGTGAACAACGTCATCAAGGGCAAGCTGATGGAGTCCGAGACGCTCGCCCAGCAAGCTGCCAACAACTCCAAGGAGCAGTTCGCCAATTCTCCTGATCTGTCCAAGGCGATCCTCGACGCCATCATCGACGCTTTCGAAGCGCACACGACGATGAGCAAACAAGCACTGGACTCCGCAAAGGTCCGGGAAGGACTCAAGGACGTTCTGCTGGGACCAGGGCAGCTCTGGGAGGAGTTGCGGAGCAAAGATACGATACCCTGAGGGTTTGGGAGCGAGAGAGGGAGTTTATGGCAAAGGGCGGATACATTGGTGGAAGCTCGATAGTTGGGCCGTCGGGCTGGTTCTCGCGGGGCCGCACGTCACCATCTGGGCAAGACAAAATGGCTGTGACGCCCCATCCTGAACCTGCTGCACAGGCTGAGGAAGAACCATTTAAGCGAAAGCCTCGAAAAAGCCCTCGGAAACCGCGCGGCCCCCTAACCGAAGGCAAAATTGACGAACTCACCGTCAGCTATCTGAGCCTGTTCATTAGCGCCCATCTGAAACGACATCCGTACCCTGACATTCCTTTGGAAATACGTTCAATTTTGCAAGACGAGATCGATGATGCTGGTGGTTTGATTGCTTGGGCAAAAAATCATCCCAGTTTTTCTCGTCTAAAGGACATCAAGATGGCAGCGAGAATGTCGAAGACACAAAAATATATGGTTGTGAAGGTCGGCAAACGCGACGTCGTCGTGGGCGCGGAGAGAACAGAGGTCGCGAAGAGGGAACAACTCGACGCGCTAATTGCCGAACGCAAGCGATTGGGCGCAGCGCTCGAAGAAGCCGTGGAACTGATCCGAAAGACCCGGGTGAAGATCAAGCACCTGGACTTGGACATTGCCGAATTGCAGCTTCGTTAAGTTCCGTTAGGTCGGAGAGTTTTTAATTGAGCATGGGGGGTTCTATGATCAGTGACTACTACGGGGCGATTGCAACCTTGGCCGTGGGTATTCTGGCAGGCGTCCAATGGTACTTTTCCAATCGGGCTGCAGCGCGGCAGCGGGACAGCGATTTGACGGATTGGGGCGGCAACGTGATCGATCTGATGGCCGAGCTTGAGACGGCTTGCTATCCACTCGTGACCGAAGGTCGCCTAACCAGCGCCGAGATCGAAAGGATTGGCCAAAGGGCGAGTGCGCTTGTCGACAAAGGCCGCCTGTTCTTCCCCAATGTGAAAAGTCGGCGGGCTGCGAAGGACGATGATGGTACGCGCATCAAATTATTAGATGAGGTCCTACGGGCCTGCTACGTGGCGAGGCACCTGGCATCTGTTGATGGGGCCGATGGGGAATCCCTAAGGAAGCAAATCTGGCAATCGCGAGGCAATTTCATACGGTTGCTCCAGAAAGAAATGACCGCATCCCTGAGAGCTGTGAAGGATGATGACAAAGGCGTTTCAATCCCAATTGACCCAAGTCTGTGGCCCGATGCGCACCGGATGCTGAAGTTGCCGCCGAGAACGCCTGCAACGAAAGAAAGCGGCAGCTAAGGCGTCGCCGCTCGGAACGTTTTTGCAAAAAATCTGTTT
Source organism: Mesorhizobium sp. M0011 (assembly GCF_040324155.1). Taxonomy (NCBI): domain Bacteria; kingdom Pseudomonadati; phylum Pseudomonadota; class Alphaproteobacteria; order Hyphomicrobiales; family Phyllobacteriaceae; genus Mesorhizobium; species Mesorhizobium sp. M0011. Next base: position 59,944 of record NZ_JAMYVQ010000012.1, read on the forward strand.
TGGCATTCTGACCAGCAATCCTCACTCCATATCTGCCTCCAACAAAGAGCGTCGTGGGCTCCCCGTATTCGCTAAAGGCCGGGTTTCTTCACGCGAGCACGCAATGACACCAGCATGTTTCCCGCAAAGGCCCTTGCGGTCCTTATCGCCCGGTGAGCGAGATCTTAACTGACCTGCATCCGTGGGTAGGCCGTCGCCAGACCGGCACGGTGTTCCTCAGTGAGGCCGCTCCTTAATTCGTCCAGCCAAGCCAAAAGCTCGTCCCAGTTGTTTCGGGAGAACACCCTTGTCCCATATCGGCCAGCTAGGTCCACTGTACTTCGGTTGACGATTTCTGCCATCGGATTGTCCATTACGAAGGCGTCACAGTATGGCGCGTAGGTCGAGATGTGCTTCACGTCGTAATAGAAACCCGATAGCCGCTGAATGCTCCGGGCTCGGTTAGTGTAGGCTCCGGCCTTCACCATGGCTTTGAGGGTGCCATACATCCGTGCCTGAATGTCATGGTACGGCGTATTGGCGAAGTGATCGGAAGCAAGGAAATCGATCACGCGCTTCATCCGGCCATTATGCGGCTCGTCGCGGGGAAACCGATAAGTCAGGTTGCGTACTACGGTGGCGATGATCGGCGAATCAGACAGAGCGTCGTAGTCTCCCTTTGCCATGCGGGTTAGGTAGGTACCGAAGGCACGTAGGTATCCCTTAGCCGCAGCATCGTGCTCAATCCGTATGTCCTGCTCAAACGTGGCAGTGCTTTCGCGCCACCCAGGAAAAAGGTCTATGAGGCCATCAATGGCCTCGGCTTTCAGCCGGCGAATCAGATCAATGTCCCCACGGTATTCACCAACCTCAATACGGAAATATCCGTCCCATACGTCCAGATCGTCGTGGAATGCATCTTGACGAAGGGGGCTATAGCCGGTCGGCTCGCCTACGCGCCACGCGTCGAAAGCGCGGTTCATTTGCGTCTGCTCCACCTCGTATGCCGGAGCAAATTCGTAGCCACGCGCAGTGTTCTTAATGAACTCCAGCAGTTCCTTGTGCCCGGCCCATTGGTGCGTCTCTTCCTCGTGGACGCTGGAATACGGCACCACCAGCAACTGCAACGCGGCAAGCTCGACTATGCGCTTCGCAGCCTCGACAAACTGCGCCTCATTTCCGCGCACGGCGTGGCTGAAAAAGAACTGATCGAGGTAGAGGACTTTCTTCTTTAGAGGAGGCAGATAGCGGCGCTCGTTATGTCGACAGCGGCCACACCCAAGGTAGACATGGTCGCTGTAGACATCGACATTGCCGAACTTGTTCTCAGCGCCGCAGCCGGGGCAGTCGCCAAGCAAATACGAAACAAGAGCCATGGTGTGTCGCCCGAAGAATGGTCCGCCGTTACAGCGAGTCTTCTTCGTACACGATTCGTCCTCCAGAAACTGGTTGGGACCGATTGGATCGTGCGGAGCCTCCCGAGGAACAAGCAGGCGAAAGGGGCGGCGCGCTTCAGCTACACGATTGCGATCGGACCTGATCCAAAGGTCATAGCTGAAACGGGCCAAGTACCTCCGATGAACAGGCACCAGACGAGGAAATAGGAGCATTGCAACTGCGGCTGGCTTCCGTCGAAGCTCCGCTACGTCTTGGCCGGCTTCCTCGGGCTGCTTCTCTCCGATTTCAATCTGAAATTCTTGTTCGCAGGGCGTGTTGGCTGGGCAGAAACCCGCACATTGGACGGACGCCAATCTGTTTCCTTGACACCGAAGCGCGGCAGCTTCCCGATCTCCCTTGCCAAGGCACTTGGCGGGAAATCGCCGTATCCCTCGCGAGCATCCTCACGACCACTCCCAAGCATGTAGTCACGGTGCTGCTTGTCCATGTCATGAGCGCGCGAGAGCGTCGTAAACAGGTGCCGCCAAGCATGGTTGGGCTTGCCGCCCGGTGCGGATATGCCCAATTCCTCGGTAATCCAATTCCCAACCCGAACGCCCGCCTCTTGCGACCGGGGCTTGCCTGTCAGGTTGGTGAGGTCGGTTTCATTTGGATAGGGAACATAGAAAGCGGGACCGTCACCCACTTCCCTGAACATCTCCAACAAACCCAACTCTACGAGATGCGGATGAACGGCAGTCATCCAAGCCCTGCCGCTCTTCGTGGAACCGGCCTCAGGCGTGATGAGGAAATACGGCGTGTCGCCTTCCACCCGGACATCCACGCCGCGAAGTTGGGTGATCTCCGTCACCCGAAGCCCCGTGTAAGCGCAAATCCATGGCACCCAGAAGAGCGCGCGCTTGTGGGGCGCCGATCTGTCCTTGGAACTGCCGTTGAATGTGGCGCTGAGGATCGCCTTGGCCTCCTCCATGCCGTAGCCCTTCTTGCCCGGTGCGGGGCCGTCCCTACGGTCTCGAATGTCGCTGGCGACGTTTGTCGGTAGTCCGAACTCCCTGACTGCATGGGTGAGGACCGCGCTCAACGCCGCAAGGGCCTTGCCGTTGACCTTCGACGGCGACAGCCCCTCGGCTATCAATTCGTCACGCCACTTCCGAACGTCCTCATTCGTCACCTCCAGCGCATTCCCGTGCCCGCTGCTCTTAACGAACTTGGCAAGGTCCCGCGCGTAGTCGCTCTTGGTCTTCTCCTTGAGGCTCTGTGTCGCGAACTTGTGGTCCAGTAGGGCGAATAGGTCCAGATCCCCCGCTGCCCGTGGGGCTAGCTTGGCTTCACCGTGCTCAGGCGGCCAATTTGGGAATCGCCTTCTCGCTTCGTCGGGCGAATAGTCGCCTCGGGCCTTCCTGAGATTGGTTTCAGCAGCAAGCTGGATTGCCTTGGAGGCCGCACGGATGACGCGGGTCCGGCTGAAAAGGTCGGTGTTGACGCCCTGCTCGGCGAACAACTCGTCGACCGTGGGGCCGAACCATTGGTCAAGCTCACCGCCTTCCTCCTTGCTCTTGTTCAGCCGGAGGACCGCTTTCCAGATGCCTTCCTCCCCCGGCTCACTGTCCATCATGTCGACCAAACGAGCATAGAGGATGCCCGCAAGGGCCTGGATTTGCTTGCTGGTGAGCGGCTGAGGGCCTTGCCTGAACCGCTGCCAGTACTCGTGTAGCGCGGCGTCGGCCTCGCGGTGTCGCCTCTTGGCCTCTGTGGGGTCTTTGGTATCGAGGCTGACCTTGACGGTTGCGCCCGCCTTTACCGTCCTGAAAATGCTGCCAACGGGAATCGCCACCCGTCCGTCCAGCGGAATATCCTTCAAATCGGAAGGCGCGCGCTGCCGAAGGTAGTAGACGCCGGTCTTCTTATGCTGCCAAGGTCCAGGCATTCTCAAGCTCATGTGTACCACCCCTGTGTACCAGACAGGCGGCAAAAAGACCAAGAAATTCAGATAGTTGTTCCCGATCAACGGGATAGTCTGGTGCTGCGAGAGAGGATTGAACTCTCGACCTCTCCCTTACCAAGGGAGTGCTCTACCACTGAGCTACCGCAGCCGCTGATGGCGGGGCTTCTGCCATATCGAACCGGCAAGCGCAAGGCCAAGCGCAACGCTTGTGTGAAAGCCTTTGCCGGATAGCTTTTAATGACATGGGGGCGCCACAATGTTGGCTATCCCTGAATGGCGGGCTGGCTGCTCACGGGCCAGAGCGGGACAATGGATGACAAAGCAATTCCAGTGAAAAAGGATGGTCCACCGAATAACAGCGCAACAATCCGCAAGGATCGGCTGGCAGAGCAATTGCGCGCCAATCTGCAGAAGCGCAAGGCGCAGTCACGCTCGCGGCGCACCGGAGATGCAGATCAACGGCCGGACGGGCTCGCTGCATCGAAGGAAATACAAAAAGATTAACTCAAATCGGCCACTCTTGGCCCGGGGTGGGCGAAATCCCATTTCTTGAACCAGCGTAATTCTTGAACCAGATCGGCCAATGGTCTAGACGGGCCGCTACTCAAACGATTGAACCGGCCCTGTTTGGCCGAGAGGGACTTTCTTCCATGGATCGCATCAGAATTGTCGGGGGCAACCAGCTCTCCGGAAGCATTCCGATCTCGGGCGCGAAAAACGCGGCGTTGCCTTTGATGATCGCCTCGCTTTTGACCGACGACACGCTGACGCTGGAAAACGTGCCGCATCTGGCCGATGTCGAGCAACTGATCCGCATCCTGGGCAACCACGGCGTCGATTATTCGGTCAATGGCCGCCGCGAGAAGCAGAATGAGGGCTATTCGCGCACCATCAACTTCTCCGCCCGCAACATCGTCGACACCACAGCGCCCTACGAGCTGGTGTCGAAGATGCGCGCCTCGTTCTGGGTGATCGGCCCGCTGCTGGCCCGCATGGGCGAAGCCAAAGTGTCGCTGCCGGGCGGTTGCGCCATCGGTACGCGGCCGGTCGATCTGTTCCTCGAAGGCCTGCAGGCGCTGGGCGCCGATATCGATGTCGACACCGGCTATGTCATCGCCAAGACAAAGAATGGCCGCCTTGTCGGCAACCGCTACATCTTCCCGAAGGTCTCGGTCGGCGCCACCCATGTGCTGATGATGGCCGCGGCGCTCGCCAAAGGCGAGACGGTGCTGGAAAACGCGGCTTGCGAGCCTGAAATCGTCAACCTCGCCGAGTGCCTCAATGCCATGGGCGCGAAGATTTCCGGCGCCGGCACCCCGACAATCACCATCGACGGTGTCGAATCATTGTCGGGCGCGCGCGTGCGCGTCATTCCCGATCGCATCGAGACCGGCACCTATGCCATGGCCGTCGCCATGACCGGCGGCGACGTCGTGCTCGAAGGTGCGCGTCCGGATCTGCTGCAGACCGCGCTGGACGTGATCGCGCAGACGGGTGCGGAGATCACGCCGACCAATTCCGGCATCCGGGTGAGGCGCAACGGCGCCGGCATTTCGCCGGTCGACGTGACGACAGCGCCGTTCCCGGCCTTCCCGACCGATTTGCAGGCGCAGTTCATGGGCCTGATGACGGTGGCCAAGGGCAAGTCGCGGATCACCGAGACGATCTTCGAGAACCGCTTCATGCATGTGCAGGAACTGGCGCGGCTCGGCGCTCACATCACCCTTTCGGGCCAGACGGCGATCGTCGACGGCGTGCCTAAACTGAAGGGCGCGCCGGTCATGGCGACCGATCTTCGCGCCTCTGTCTCGCTGGTCATCGCCGGCCTGGCGGCGGAAGGCGAGACCACGGTCAACCGGGTCTATCATCTCGACCGTGGCTTCGAGCGGCTGGAAGAAAAGCTATCCAACTGCGGCGCGGTGATCGAGCGGATTTCCGCATAGGCCAATCGCAAGGCCTCGCGGTGCGGTTGCGCGGACGGGAAAGACCGCCTAACAGAAGGTTCAGTTATCAACCTTCAGGTGCGAAATCCGCATGACTGCCCTTAAGCTTATCGCGCTCGACGATCAGGATCTGAGCATCGTTTCGGCCCATGTCCAGGATGCCGTGATGAAGGTCAGCGACCTCGAATTCCTGCCTGCGGCCAAGCGTTTCCTGCTGACCATGAACCGTTTCGTCTGGGAGGCCAAATCCGGCCTGTTTCGCCAGCACAATGAGCGGCGGCAGGCGGTGCTGCATTTCGACCGGGTGCTCGGCGCCAAGACCAACGGCATCGCCCGCGACAAGCCCAATGAGGTCCTGTCGCTGCTGGCGATCAGCTTCATCGAGATCAGCAAGCCGGCGGGCATCGTCGAGCTGATCTTTGCCGGCGGCGGCACGATCATGCTCGACGTCGAATGCATCGAGGCGCGCCTTGCCGATATTGGCGGGGCGTGGGAAGCCACCTCGCGCCCCATCCACAAGGCCTGAGCGTCCGATGGCCATCACGCTTCGTCAGTCCGACGCCGATTTCGAGCAGCGTTTCGCCGCCTTCCTGTTGACCAAGCGGGAAGTGTCCGCCGACGTTGATGCCGCGGTGCGCGCCATCATCGCGCGCGTGCGCGCCGAGGGCGACGCGGCGCTAATCGACTATTCACGGGAATTCGATCGCGCCGATCTGGCTGGACTGGGCATCGCCGTTTCGAAGGACGACATCGCCCAGGCCTACACAGCCGCCGATCCAAAGACGATCGAGGCGCTGGAATTCGCGCGCGACCGCATCCGCTCGCATCATGAGCGGCAGCGACCAAAGGATGACCGCTATACGGATGCCGCCGGCGTCGAGCTCGGCTGGCGCTGGACGGCGGTCGAGGCGGTCGGGCTCTATGTGCCGGGCGGCACGGCGAGCTATCCAAGCTCGGTGCTGATGAACGCCGTGCCGGCCAAGGTGGCCGGCGTCGAGCGCATCGTGATGGTCGTACCGGCGCCGGGCGGCATCATCAATCCGCTGGTGCTGGTGGCGGCCGACATATCAGGCGTGTCGGAAATCTACCGAGTCGGCGGCGCGCAGGCGATCGCCGCCCTTGCCTACGGCACCCGGACTATAAAGCCGGTCGCCAAGATCGTCGGCCCGGGCAATGCCTATGTCGCGGCGGCCAAGCGCCAGGTATTCGGCACCGTCGGCATCGACATGATCGCCGGTCCCTCGGAAGTGCTCGTCGTGGCCGACGGCAGCAATGATCCGGACTGGATCGCTGCCGACCTGCTCGCCCAGGCCGAGCACGACACATCGGCGCAGTCGATCCTGGTCACCGACGATCCGGCCTTCGGCATCGCTGTCGAACAAGCGGTCGAGCGCCAGTTGCAGAGCCTGCCGCGGGCCGAAACGGCTGCGGCGAGCTGGCGCGATTTTGGCGCCGTGATCCTGGTTCCAACCATTGAATCCGCGCTGCCGCTGGTCGACCGCATCGCCGCCGAACATGTCGAACTGGCCATCGACGATGCCGAGGGTTTCCTGGCGCGGATGCGCAATGCCGGTGCCGTCTTTCTCGGCCGCCACACGCCGGAAGCCATCGGCGACTATGTCGGTGGTTCCAATCATGTGCTGCCGACGGCCAGATCGGCGCGTTTCTCGTCGGGCCTTTCCGTGCTCGATTTCGTCAAGCGCACGTCGATCCTCAAGCTTGGACCGGAGCAGTTGCGTATCTTGGCGCCGGCGGCGATTGCGCTCGCCAAGGCGGAAGGCCTTGAGGCGCATGGACGCTCCGTCGCCATACGGTTGAACATGTAGGCGGCGATGTCTGGCCCCGATCAAACCCGCGCCAGGCTGATCGATGTCGAACTCGATGAATCGATCGGCCGGTCGACACCCGATGTCGAGCATGAACGCGCGGTGGCGATCTTCGACCTGATCGAGGAGAACAGTTTTCAGCCCGTCAATGACAGCGGCGACGGCCCTTACCGGCTGAAACTGTCGCTGGCCGAGCAGCGCCTGGTGTTTGCCGTGGCGCGCGAGGATGGCACCGCCGTCGTCACTCATATCCTGTCGCTGACGCCGCTCAGGCGCATCGTCAAGGATTACTATATGATCTGCGAAAGCTACTACGACGCCATCCGTTCCTCGACGCCGAGCCACATCGAGGCGATCGACATGGGCCGCCGCGGCCTGCACAATGAAGGTTCGCAGACGCTGATGGACCGGCTATCCGGCAAGATCGACATAGACTTCGATACGGCGCGCCGGCTGTTCACGCTGGTCTGCGTACTGCACTGGCGGGGCTAGCCCTGGCACCCGGCGCCCTGCCCCGTTCGATCCTGTTCCTGTGCGGCATGAATGCCGTGCGCTCGCCAATGGCAGAGCAGCTGGCGCGCCGCATGCTGCCCGCCGCCATCTTTGTCGCTTCGGCCGGCGTTCGCGCCGGCGAGCGCGATCCGTTCGTCGATGCGGTGCTTGCCGAGGAAGGCCTGTCGTTGGGCGAGCGTCACCCACGGACCATGGACGATCTCGAGGACGATTATTTCGACCTCATCGTCACGCTGGCGCCGGAAGCGCACCACGCCGCACTTGAACTCACCCGCTCGCTCGCTGTCGAGGTCGAATACTGGCCGACGCCGGACCCGACCGACGCCGCCGGCACGCGCGAACAGATCATGGCGGCCTACCGGGACGTGCGCGAGCGCCTGAAAGCGCGGATCGGGCGTCGATTCACACCTCCGGAGGCCGCCGATTAAGCGTGTTCACAAGCGGACGATTATCATATAGGTTCCGCCGAAATTCCGGCCAGGGCGCTGGAACTACCATCCAAGCAAAGGTATCGAATGCCGAAGGAAGAAGTCCTCGAGTTTCCGGGTGTCGTGACGGAATTGTTGCCGAACGCGATGTTCCGGGTAAAGCTCGAAAACGAACACGAAATCATCGCCCATACGGCCGGCCGCATGCGCAAGAACCGCATCCGCGTGCTGACCGGCGACAAGGTTCTGGTCGAGATGACGCCATACGACCTGACCAAGGGCCGCATCACCTATCGTTTCAAGTAAGCAAAGCCCGACTGGTCCGCGATGAGCATTTTGCAGAAGCTGGTGCTTGCCTCGGGTTCGCCGCGCCGGATCGAACTCTTGCAGCAGGCCGGCATCGAGCCGGACCGGGTGCTGCCGGCCGATGTCGACGAAACGCCGCTGCGTGCCGAGCATCCGCGCTCGCTGGCCAAGCGGCTGTCGAAGGAAAAAGCCGAGAAGGCGTTCGCGTCGCTGAAAACCGAAGCCGACTACGCGCCGGGCTTCGTCTTGGCCGCGGATACGGTCGTCGCCGTCGGGCGGCGCATCCTGCCCAAGGCAGAAACCCTCGACGACGCCGCCAACTGCCTCGGGCTGTTGTCAGGCCGTTCGCACCGGGTCTATTCCGGCATCTGCCTGATCACCCCGGGCGGCAAGCTGCGTCAGCGGCTGGTCGAGACGCGGGTGCGCTTCAAGCGGCTGCCGCGCGAGGAGATCGACGCCTATGTCGCGTCGGGCGAATGGCGCGGCAAAGCGGGTGGTTACGCCGTCCAGGGCCTCGCTGGTGCCTTCGTCGTCAAGCTGGTCGGCTCCTACACCAATATCGTCGGGCTGCCGCTCTATGAGACCGTGGCGCTGTTGAGCGGCGAGGGCTTCAAGGTGCATGGCGGCTGGCTGGCGGGACCCCGGCTATGAGTTCCGACTCCAAGGTCACACCCTTGCGCCCGAAGCGCCCCTGCCCCGAATGCGGCAAGCCCTCGGCGCGCGACACCTTTCCGTTCTGCTCGACGCGCTGCAAGGACATCGACCTCAACCGCTGGATGAAGGGCGCCTATGTCATCAAGGCCCGCGACGACGAGGAAGAAACGGACCCCGACGATCCGAAATAGGTCGTCAGGCGGCTTCGATCTTGCGCCTCACACGCGCCCAGGCTGGCAGCCAGTCGCCGTGGGCGGCGAGGAGATCGTCGACCAGTGACCAGATCTGATCGAGATCGAGTTCGGCCGCAGTATGCGGATCCATCATCGCCGCATGGTAGATGTGCTCGCGGTTCTCCGTCATCAGCGCCCGCACCGTCAGTTCCTGCACGTTGATGTTGGTGCGGATCAGCGCGGTCAATTGCGGCGGCAGCTCGCCGATATAGGTCGGCTGGATGCCGGAGGCATCGACCAGGCACGGCACTTCGGCGGCACAGTCCCTGGGCAGCGAGGTGATGCAGCCATTGTTGCGGACGTTGCCGTAGATCACCGAAGGTTCGCCGGTCCAGACAGAATTCATGATCGAGGAGGCATATTCCCGGGACTGCTCGACCTCGATGCGGTCGGCCGAGCGATAGGCTTCCGCCTGCCCCTTCCAGCGCTCGATCTGCTCGATGCAGCGCTTGGGATATTCGTCCAGCGGGATGCCGTACTTCTCGATCAGGTCCGGGCGGCCTTCCTTGATGAAATAGGGCGTGTATTCGGCAAAATGTTCCGAGCTCTCGGTGACGAAATAGCCGAGCCGGGTCAGCATCTCGTAGCGCACCTTGTTGGGACAGCGCGGATTCCAGCCGGGCTTGGGCGCGCGGCCTTCGCGATAGGCGCGCACGAGATCGGGATAAAGGTCGCGGTAGGAACCGTCCGGCTGGCGATGCTCGAACTTCAGATAGAACGCCATGTGGTTGATGCCGGCCGAGCGATAGCGGATCTCTTCGTACGGAAGGTCGAGATCGTGCGCCAGCTCCATTGCCGTACCCTGCACCGAATGGCAGAGACCGACCTGCCTGATGTCAGGGTATTTCTCCGCTATCGCCCAGGTGTTGATCGCCATCGGGTTGACATATTGCAGCATGATCGCCTGCGGGCAGACGGCGAGCATATCTTCGCAGACCTTCCAAAGATGTGGCACGGTTCTCAAACCGCGCATGATGCCGCCGACGCCCAGCGTGTCGGCGATCGTCTGGCGCAGGCCGTATTTCTTCGGCACCTCGAAGTCGGTGACCGTGCAGGGCTCATAGCCGCCGATCTGGAAGGCGACGACGACGAAATCGGCGTCGGCCAGCGCCTTGCGCTGGTCCGAATGGGTCTCGGTCTTCGCCTTGACGCCCAACGTCGCGATCAGCTTGTTGACGACAATGGCGCTCTCTTCCAGCCGTTGCGGATTGATGTCCATCAGCGCGATCGTCGCGCCGGAAAGCGACGGGCGCTGCAGCACGTCGCCGACAATGTTCTTCATGAACACCGTCGAGCCGGCGCCGATGAACGTGATCTTGGGATTTCTTGCCATGCTAACCTCCGGCATATGTTCAGGCCACGTCGAAAGCGGCCCTGACGAGCCGTTCGGTGTAGGCGGTCTTGGGATTGGACAGGACGTCGTCGACGGGGCCCTGCTCGACGATCTTGCCGTTCTGCATGACGATGACGCGGTGGCACAGTGCGCGCACCACCTTGAGGTCGTGCGAGATGAAGAGGTAGCTGAGGCCGCACTCGTCCTGCAGCTTGCGCAGCAGGTCGATAATCTGCGCCTGGACGGAGAGGTCGAGCGCCGATGTCGGCTCGTCGAGCAGGATGAATTCGGGTTCGAGCGCTATGGCGCGAGCGATGGCGATGCGCTGCCGCTGGCCGCCGGAGAATTCATGCGGAAACCGCGACAGTATATCGCCCGGCATGCCGGCGCTGACCAGCGCGTCGCGCACCCGTTCGACCCGCTCGCGCCGCGTCGCCCCTATGCTGTTGACGATCAGCCCTTCCTCGATGATCTGGCCGATCGTCATGCGCGGGTTGAGCGAGGAGAACGGATCCTGGAAGACGATCTGCATGCGCGAGCGCAGCGGCCGCATCTCGGCACGCGATAGGCCATGGATCGGCTTGCCGTCGAAATGGATCTCGCCGCGCTTGGCGTCGATCAACCGGAGCAAGGCCTGGCCGAAGGTGGTCTTGCCGGAGCCGGATTCGCCGACCAGCCCCAGCGTCTCATGGCGACAGAGTTTCAGGCCGAGATCGTCGACGGCGACCAGCTCTCGCCAGTCCGGTTTCAGGAAGGTGCCGTGGCGCAGCATGAATGAGACGCGCACGCCGCTGGCTTCGAGAATGATGCCGCAGCCCTCCGGCAGCGGCTTCGGCTGCCCATGCGGCTCGGAAGCCAGCAGCCGTCTCGTATAGGGGTGCTGTGGATTGGCGAACAGCCGTTCGGTGACGTTGTGCTCGCACATTTCGCCATGCTGCATGACATAAACGTAGTCGGAGAACTGGCGCACCACGGTCAGGTCGTGGGTGATCAGGATCACCGCCATGCGCAGCTCTTTTTGCAGGCTGCGGATCAGGTTCAGGATCTGCGCCTGGACGGTGACATCGAGCGCTGTGGTCGGCTCATCGGCGATCAGCACATCGGGATTGTTGGCCAGCGCCATGGCGATCATCACCCGCTGGCGTTGCCCGCCCGATAGCTGGTGCGGGTATTGCTTGAGCCGCGCGGCGGGATCGGGAATCTGCACATGCTGCAGAAGTTCCAGTGCGCGCGCCCAGGCCTGCTTGCGGCTGACTTTGCGATGCACCCGGATCGCCTCGACGATCTGGCTGCCGACCGTATAGATCGGGTTGAGCGAGCTCATCGGCTCCTGGAAGATCATCGAGATGCGGTTGCCGCGCAGCTTGCGCCGGGCGCTCTCGGGAAATTTCAGGATGTTTTGCCCGTCATAGCAGACGCTCGATCCGGGGGACACGGTGGCGCGCCGCGACAGAAGGCCCATGACGGTGCGCGCCGTCACCGACTTGCCCGAACCGGATTCGCCAACGATGGCGATCGTCTCGCCGCGATAGAGCTGAAACGAGATGTCCTTGACCGCGTCGACGACGCCATGCTCGACCTTGAAGGCCACGGCGACGTTGCGGGCGTCGATGATCGGCTGGCCCCGGCGTCCGTCATGGTCGTGACGGACGGTTGGTGCGAAGGATTCGGCGAGCGCGACGGACATCTCAGGCACCTCAATAAGGGTCGACGGCGTCGCGCAGGCCATCGCCCAGCGCGTTGAAGGCAAAGACGATGACGAGCACGAAACCGACCGGCGACAGGATCCAGGGATAGGTGCCGATGACGGAATAGGTCGCGGTGTCCTGCAGCATCAGACCCCACGAGATCAGCGGCGGCTTGACGGCGAAGCCGAGGAAACCGAGGAAGGATTCGAGCAGCACCACCGTCGGGATCGCCAGCGTCACGGCGACAATCACATGGCTCATCACATTGGGGAAGATGTGCTGCATGATGATGCGACGGTCGGTGGCGCCGACCGCCATGGCGGCGCGCACATACTCGATCCGCGCCAGCGCCAAAGTCTTGCCGCGCACCTCGCGAGACATCTGCGCCCAACCCAAGGCCGACATGACGATGATGACGAAAGCGAGGAAGACGTTGGTGGGAGCGGTGACCGGGATCAGCGTCGTCAGCGCCAGATAGAGCGGCAGCTGCGGGAAGGCGAGCACCAGTTCGACGAAGCGCTGCATCCAGACATCGAACCTGCCGCCAAAATAGCCGGAGACCATGCCGACGGTGGTGCCGATGACGGTGATGATGAAGACGACCGTCAGCGCGATCATTAGCGAGACGCGCGAGCCATGGATGGCACGCGACAGCACGTCGCGGCCGAACTTGTCGGTGCCCAGGAAATGCACCGGCTGGCCGTCCAGCGAGCCGAACAGATGCCGGTCCGCCGGCAACAGCCCGAAGAGCTTGTAAGGCGCGCCATGCACGAAGAAACCAAGCAGCCTTGGATGATCGTAGTCGGGACCGACGACGGGCTGGAAAGTGACCGGATCGAGGTCCGCCGAATCGGCCAGCGCATAGACCCTCGGCCGCGCGACGAAACCGCCATCTCTGTCATGGAAAACAGGCACCTGCGGAGGCGCGAAGCCGACATCCGTCACCTTCGGGTCCATTGGCGCGATGAACTCGGCGAACACGGCCATCACCAGCAGCAGCACGACGAGCCAAAGCCCGGCCATGCCGGTCCAGGAGCGCTTCAGCCGGCGCCAGACAAGGGCGAGGTAGCTTTCGTTACCGCGCGCCGGTTTGGCTACGATGCGACCTTCGGCCGGCAGCGGTGGAGGGGATGGATCGCGCGCCAGCATCTCAGCGCTCCCCGAACTGGCGCACGCGCGGATCGAGCAGCACGAGCAGCATGTCGGCGATGATGTTGCCGACGATCAGCGTCGCCGACAGCACCATCATGAAGGTGGCGGTGACATAGACATCGCCGACAGCCATGGAGCCGACGATCGCCGGGCCGACAGTCGGCAGCGCGAAGATGATCGCCGTCTCGATTTCGCCGGTCAACATGTAAGGCAGCACCACACCCTGATACATGATGAGCGGGTGCAGTGCGTTAGGCACGGCGTGGCGCATGACGACGGCGGCGCCGGTCAGCCCCTTGGCCCTTGCCGTCTCGACATATTGCGCGTTCAGCGTATCGAGCAGATTGCCGCGCATGACGCGCATATTGTAGGCGAGCCCGCCGAAAGTCGCGATCGCCACCACCGGCCAGACATGCTTGACCAGATCGACGAATTTGGCCCACGACCACGGCGCGCCCCCATATTGCGGCGAGAAGAATGAGCCGATCTCCGACACGTTGAATTGGAAGACCAGGAGATAGACGATGATCAACGCCATCAGGAAGCGCGGCACCGTCATGCCGAGGAAGGAGATGGCCGACAGCGCCGAGTCGATCCAGGTGTATTGCCGGGTCGCCGCCCATATGCCGAATGTTATGCCCAGCACCGAAGCCAGCAGATGGCAGACCAGCGCCAGGAGAAGCGTGCGCGGCAGGCGCTCGCCGACCACGTCGGCGACCGGTTTGTTGTAATAGAGGCTGTAGCCGAAATCGCCTCGGGTGACGATGCCGCCGATCCAGTTGAGATACTGGAGGGGAAGCGGCTTATCGAGACCATGCTCGATGCGGTAGGCCTTTGCCTGCGCGTCGGCCTCGGCGAAGGAGGCTCCACCCTGGTTGATCGCCTGCGAGCGGATGTAGTCGGCATAATCGCCCGGCGGCGCCTGGATGATGGCAAATGTGGCCAGGCTCAAAATGGCGAGGACCGGGATTGCCGACGCTATTCGCGTGAGCAGGAATCGCAGCATGGACGGTTCGTTTCCTCGTCTCGCCGATCGCGCCCTTGGTTGCGTCCGGAGGTTGGTTTGTCCGGCCGCGCCAGCGGCGCGGCCGGAGGTCTCTCAGTCAGGGAGGTAAACCTAATTCATCGGCCCCTTCTCTCCGGGTTTGCCGGGCAGTTCTTGCGGGAACAATTCGTATTTCGCCTGCTTGTCGGCCGCGACAAAGACCCGTTCGCGGATGATCGAATCCTCGGCCCAGTTGAACATGAAGATCGGCGTGCCCTGTGGGATGTTCGAGAAACGCTTGTTGACGATCAGCGCGCCGGGATACTCCGTCAGGCCGACATTGTAGACGTGCTCCGTCGAGATCTTCTGGAATTGTTTCATCAGGCTGGCGCGCTGGTCATTATCCTGGGTGGAGACGAACTTGTTGACGATGTCGACGAGGTCCTTTTCGAACGGCATCACATCGACCTCGCCGTTCTCCGGCGCACGATGGTCCCAGCTGGTGCGCGGACCGACCGGGGCAAGCTGCACGGTGTTCTGCACCACCGACGTCAGTTCCTGTTCGTTGCGACGGACCAGCCAATCGAAGCGGCCGGAATATTGCGAAGCGTCGCGTTGGGTCCCGTTGAGGCCGTTGAGCACGACTCGAAGCCCGAGCTTTTCCATCTGGGCGACGACGCCTTCGGCAAGGCTCTTGTCGGTCGTGTAGTCGTTGTTGACCAGCATCACGATCTCGACATTCTTGCCGCCGGCGGTGCCGGAAGGGAAATTCACGAAGCCGTCGCCGTCCGTATCCGTGAGGCCGGCCTTGGCGAGTTCCGCCTTGGCGCCCTCGAGGTCGAAGGGGTAGTAGACCGTCGAAGCGCGGTCGTAGAAGCTGGTTCCTGACGACAGGCCGCCGGGATAGATGGCGGTGAACGGTCCCTTGACCAGCGAGTCGCCGAGCGCCTTGCGGTCGAGCGCCATGGTGACGGCCTTGCGGAAATCCTCGTTGCGGTTCAACTCGCGGATCGCCTGGCCGCGTTCGTCCGGATTGCCCCAGCCATTGGCAGAAAAATTAAAGCGCAGATTGTAGCCGATGAGCCGCGGGCCGAAAGCAAGACGGGCCGGCGCGTTCGCCTCTGCCGCACGCTTCAGCGAGGCGACGAAGTTTTCCGGCTGCTCCAAATTGGAAAAATCGGCCGCGCCGGCCACCGCCTGGACATCGCGGTCGGCCCAGGTCGACAGCTTGTAGTGCAGTTCGTTGAGATAGGGCAGTTGATTGCCCTTTTCGTCGACCTTCCAGTAATAGGGATTGCGGCGCATGACGATGATGTCGTCCGGCCGGTATTCGACCGGCACCCAGCCACCCATCACCGGCATGTTCATGAATTCCGGCGGGAAGGCATTTTTGAACTGATCATAGGTATTCTTCGAGTATTTCGGATGCTGCGGCTTCAGGATGTGCGCGGGGCCCGGACAGAAGGTGCCGTAGGCCATGGCGTACAGGTACTGCTTCGGGAAGGCATCCTTGAAGGTCCATTCGACGGTGTAGTCGTCGATCTTCTTCAGCGTCGTGCCGACGCCGAAGGTTTCCGGCGTCGCACCGTTCAGCGGCGAGACGTTAGGATCGACCACCTCGTCGTCCCAGTAGAACATGACGTCGTCGGCATTGAAGGGCACGCCGTCCGACCACTTCGCTCCTTCGATGAGGTGCATGGTCAGCCTGTGGCCATCGCTCGACCAATCCCAGCTCCTGGCCAGGTTCGGCAGCGGCTCGGTGTCCTTGGCCTCGACCTGGAACAGCGGGGCGGTGCGCGTCAGGCATTCGGAGAGGCCGATGTCGATGCCGCCCCAGCCTTGCGTCTGACCGGCGCCGTAGTTCCAGCCTTCCGGCCGCCCGCCGATGACGTGGCGCATCGTATCGCCATAGACGCCGATGCCGTCCTGCATGTTGCCCGTCTTGTAGACCAGCGGATCTTTCGGCAGCCTGTCTTTCACCGGCGGCAGCTTGCCGGTCTTGACGTATTTCTCGGTGACCCAGTCGGGCTCGTGATATTCGGGAAGCGCCTTGAACTCCAGGATCGAGTCTCGCGCGACATAGTTGATCTTGCCCTCGGCGGGAAACGGTGTCGGCGCCGGCGGAACCGTCGGCTCGGAAGCGTAAGCACTGAGTGCCGAGACCGAGACGCTCAGCGTCAGTCCGGCAGCAAGGCCGATATTGCGTAAATTCCTCACGGTCTCTCTCCCTCTTGTTTGTCCGGAGCGTTTGCACCCGCTCCGCCTCTCCTCGAATTCAAACGGCTTCGTGGCAATGAATCCGCCTCCCATGGATCCACCATCACCGCATGAATTTTCAGCCGGCCCGCCTCAGCCGGCTTGCTTCAGCGCGGCTTTTTCGGCGCGCAATTCCTCGATCGAGCGAACGCTGCGCCGTGCGGCGCCCGCCCACTCGCGGGTCTTCACCTGAGATGTCGACAGCCGCTCCCTGGCGGCCGGAACCGCATGGGCATATTGCGGCAGCCAGGCTGCCTGGGCGACGACCATTTCGTCGACCATCTGCCAGACCTCCTCCGGCGTCGAAACCGCGCCGACCAATGGGTCATGCAGCACGGCGAGCTTCAGAAGATCGATGTCGCCTGATATCGCGGCATGCACCGACATGCGCTGGACGTTGATCGAAGCGATGCAGGTGGCGGCGCAGGCTTCCGGCAACGTGATGCCGGCGGCCATGTTGATGCCAAAACGGTCGACGAAGCCCGGCGACTCGATGATGGCGTCCTGCGGCAGGTTGGTAATCACGCCATTGTTCTTGACGTTGAAGTGGCCGCGATAGACCCGGTTGGTCTCCAGCGCCTCCAATATGTGGCTGGCATGCTCGTTGGAGCGCTTCTCCCGGTCGATCGGCTTGGACGCCGCTTCGAGGAACTGCGGATATTCCGTCTCGAACCAGTTGCGGGTTTCGGTGGAGTAACGGAGATAGCCGCCAGTCTCGCCATGGATCCAGTCGGACATATCGATCCAGCGCGTGATCTCGTCGGGACGTTTGCGGTACCAGGGCAGATATTCGGAAAGATGGCCGTTGCTTTCGGTCGAATAGACGCCGAAGCGCTTCAGGACATCGATGCGCAGTTTCTCCTGCCTGGAATAGACGGGATGCGCCTCGAAGGCAGCCACCAGTTCGTCCTTGCCGATGGAGCGGCCGTTCAGGCGCAGGCCGATGAACCAGGTCTGGTGGTTGATGCCGGAACAGACATAGTCGAGCTCCTGCGTGGACTTGGCGCCAAGCACCTCGGCGATCTGCTCGGCGCCGTGCTGGACGCCGTGGCAGAGCCCAACAGTGTCGACCTTGCCGTATTCGATCGCCGCCCAGGTGTTCATCGCCATCGGGTTGGCGTAGTTCAGGAACTTGACGTTCGTCTCGGCGACCTCGCGCATGTCCTTGCAGAAATCCAGGATCACCGGGATGTTGCGCTGGCCATAGAGAATGCCGCCGGCACAGATCGTGTCGCCGACGCATTGGTCGATGCCATATTTCAGGGGAATGCGGATATCGTCGGCATAGGCTTCGAGACCGCCGACCCGCACGCAGCTGATGACGTAGCGAGCGCCTTCGAAAGCCTGGCGGCGGTCGGTCGTCGCCGTCACCCTGGTCGGCAATCGGTTCGCCTCGACGATCTTGTCGAGGATCGCCTTGATCATCTGAAGGTTGTGCTCGCTGACATCGGTCAGCGCGAATTCGATGTCCTCGAATTCGGGCACGCACAGGATGTCGGTGAACAATTTCTTGGTGAAGCCGACGCTGCCCGCGCCGATGATAGCGATTTTGAAACTCATCAGCCGCACCTCATTCCACTTCGAATTGCAGGCAAGGAATGACAATGGAAAGCTGTAGCCACATGCCGACATGTATGCAGGACAAGCCGGAATCGGGCTCGCCAACCTCCCCGTCCGCTCCTCGACTGCGGATCTCTCTCGCTTTTCGACGGGGATTATGCGCTTATTCGCGAGCGCGACCAGAGAAGGATTATGCTTTCGGGGGTAATTTTGTGCTGCAGGATTTGATACAAAACGGACAGTCCATGCGCACGATCTCGCTGCCGCGCGGCCGCCAGCGCCTGCATGCCATGCCGACGAGCACGGGCTATGAAGTGCGCGAGGACGAGATCTACGACTGGGATGGGCGAAAGCGCGGCCAGACGCCGTTCACCGTGCTCCAGCACACGATCAGCGGGACTGGCCGGCTGCGCTACGAGAACCGCAATTACCGCCTGCAGAAGAACGACACATTGCTGGTGCTGGTGCCGCACAACCACCGCTACTGGCTGGCTGAGGACGAGCGCTGGGAGTATTTCTGGATTTCGATGAACGGCGAGGAGGCGTTGCGCATTCACAAGTCGATCCTCAGCGTCTCGGGTCCTGTATTTCGGCTGCAGCCGGCGACGATCGATCATCTTGCCGATTGCAGCCTGCGCCTGATCAAAGGCGCCGCTTCGCCGGGCGCTGCTTCGGCGATAGCCTACGAGGCTGCGATGGCGCTCTATGACGATGTCTTCGGCTCCCATGCCTTTGCCGAAAAACAGAGCGTTATGCAGCCGGTCATCGATCACATCAACGCAAATCTCGACAAGCCGCTGCCGGTGGCGGATCTGGTGCAGATCAGCGGCCTCAGCCGGGCCCATTTCTCACGCTGTTTTGCTGAAAGCGAAGGCTTGCCGCCTGCCGAGTTCGTGCTGCAGCAGCGTCTGCAACGCGCGGCGAAGCTGCTGACCAAGGCGGATTTTCTGCCGGTGAAGGAGGTCGCTATCCTGTGCGGCTTCGAGGACGCGAACTATTTTTCAAAGGTCTTCCGCCGCTGCTACGGCATCACGCCGAGCCAATTCCGCACCACAGGCATGTACGCCAATTTGCGGACTCCGGCCAGGCGTGGCGTCAGGGCGCCTGATGACGAGACCTGACGCCGCGACCGTTAAGCCGGCAGCCAGCTAGGCAGCGCGCAGACTGCCGCCATCCAGCCATTCGAGATCGGCTTGCGAAAGCGTGATGTCGAGAGCGCGCAGGCTGTCGTCCAACTCATCCAGCGTGCGTGGCCCGATCAGCGGGATGGATGGGAAGGGCTGAGCGAGCACATAGGCCAGCGCAATTTGGATCGGGCTCTTGCCCAGTCTCGCGGCAAGTTCGATCGCCCGGTCGCGGCGGCCGAAATTCCGCTCGGAGTACCAGACCCGCACCAGTTCCTCATTGTCTTGCTTGTCCCGACCTGCGCGATCGGTGAAGAAGCCGCGCCCCTGACTCGACCAGGCGAAATTCGGCATCTGCCTGGATGTCAGCCAGGCCTTCCATGCATCCGTGGAGGACGTCACGCAGCCTGCCCAGATCGGCTCCAGCATTTCAGCCAGCGAGAAATTGTTGGACAGCGCGCCGGGCTTTTGCTTGCCGGTGCGTTCGGCATAGGCGATCGCCTCATCCATGCGTTCCATCGTCCAGTTCGAGCCGCCGAACGGGCCGCGGATGCGGCCGGCCTTGACCTCACGATCCATCGCATCGACGAATTCGCCGACCGGCACATCCGGATTGTCGCGGTGCATGAAGTAGACATCGACATGGTCGGTCTGCAGGCGTTCGAGCGACTGGTCGAGCTGCTTGCCGATCACATCGGGATAGCACAGCGGCGAGTGCGCGCCCTTGGCGATGACCACCGATTGCGCGCGTACGCCACGGTTTTTCAACCACTCGCCAAGCAGCTTCTCGGTATAGCCGCCGCCATAGACATAGCCGGTATCGAAAAGATTGCCGCCGGCCTCGAAAAAGGCATCGAGCAGGATCGAGCCTGAGGAAAACGTGCGGAAATCCTCAAAGCCGAGCGCCACCACCGACGCCGGCTTCGACAGGCCGGGAATAGTGCGCTTGGCGATCGCCGTGCCGCCGGACCGCAAAGGCCGGCCGGAGATGGTATTGATGCGTTGCTGGGCCTTCTCGATCCCGTATTCGAGGCCGGCGGCCGCCCGCCATTTGTCCAGTACACGCAAGGTGCCGAGGCTTTCCGCCCATGCCATGCCGGGCCAGGCGAATTCTTGGCCGCCGGCGCGGATGGCCTCACCGGCTGCGTCGACCTCGAAGGAATAGACATGACGCTTCTCGTTGACGCTGATGGTCTCGCGCGTGCCATCGGATGCGATGACGTCGATCCGGCCGAGACCAACGTCGCGGTTGCCGCCGGCGAACCAGAAGTCCGGCACCTCGATGCGGCCTTTGGTGCCGAGGATGCGCAGAACATTGTCCTGGTTAAGCGAGATGCTGCAGGAGACTTCGGCGACAATGCCACCCGGGAAATGCAGCAGCGCCGAGGCCCATTCGTCGACGCCGGACTGGCCAAGATGGGCAGTACCGACCACCTTGTCAGGCTCGGCGAAGGGTTTTCCGGCCGCGGCGCCGGCAATCAACCGCACCATCGAGACGGGATAGCCGCCGACGTCAAGAATGCCGCCGCCGGCGAGATCGTTGGCGTAGAGCCGGTGCTCCGGCATGAAGCGCGGCATCGCAAAACCAAAGCTCGACTTGATCATTCTGATCTCGCCGATGACGCCCGATCTGATCAGTTCCACCAGCTTCAGCGTCTGCGGATGCAGCCGGTACATGAAGGCTTCGCCGAGAAACGTGCCGGCCTTGCGCGCGGCATGCATCATGGCGTCGGCCTCGAAGGCGGTCAGCGCCAGCGGCTTTTCGCACAGCACATGCTTTCCTGCCTCGGCCGCCTTGATCGCCCATTGCGCATGGCCGGGATGCGGTATCGAAATGTAGACGGCATCGATTTCGGGATCAGCAAGCAGCGCATCGTAGCCATCGACGATGCGGGCGCCGGGGAAACTCTCGGCGAGGCCGGGCTTGGCGGGATTGCGGGCACCGATGGCGACCAGCTTTCCGGTGCGCGAATCGGCCACGCCACCGGCAAAGGACTGGGCGATGCTGCCCGGTCCGAGGATGCCCCAGCGAATGGGCGTGGTTGCGGTCATTGTCATTCTCCTTGAAGGCTGGAAACGGCGGCCGGTCAGCGCAGCCGCAGTCCTTTTTCGTCGAACAGGTAGGATTTGCGGATGGAAACGGTGATCTCTGATGTGTCGGGGACCTTTGTCGCGTCGCGCTGGATCACCACGTCGTCACCATTGGCCGTTCTTGCGTAGAGGAAACTTGTGCCGCCCAGGTGCTCGACCACGTCGATGGCAACCACAAGGTCGGCGTCGCCCTCTCCGGCATTGCCGAAATGTTCGGGCCGCACGCCGACAATGACCTTGCTGCCGATTTTTGGGCTGCCCATTTCGGGTGCAGCGCCGGTCAGCGGTTGCGTGATGCGGGTCTTCTCCTGACCCGCCAGATCGACCACCACGCCACCCGCATCGTGCCCGACAACCCGGCCCTTGATGAAGTTCATCTTCGGCGACCCGACAAAGCCCGCAACGAACTGATTGTCGGGGTTGTCATAGAGATCGAGCGGCCGGCCGATCTGCTCGATATGGCCGGCGCGCATCACGACGATCCTGTCGGCGAGCGTCATCGCCTCGGTCTGGTCGTGCGTGACATAGATCATCGTCGTGCCGAGCTCCTTGTGCAGCCGGGAGATCTCGACGCGCATCTGGACGCGCAATTCGGCGTCGAGGTTGGAGAGCGGCTCGTCGAACAGGAACACCTGCGGTTCGCGCACGATGGCGCGGCCGATGGCGACGCGCTGGCGCTGTCCGCCGGAGAGTTTTTTCGGGCGCCTGTCCATCAATTCGCTGATGCGCAGGATCTCGGCCGCCCGCTTCACCCGCCGTTCGGTGTCGGCCTTTGGATTGCCGGTCATGCGCAAGCCGAAAGAGAGGTTCTGTTCGACGCTCATATGCGGATAGAGCGCGTAGGACTGGAAGACCATGGCGATGCCGCGGTCGGCCGGCTCGACATCGTTGACCACCTTGCCGCCGATGGCGATCTCGCCGCCGCTAATGTCCTCGAGCCCGGCGATCATCCTGAGCAGCGTCGATTTTCCGCAGCCGGAGGGGCCGACGAAGACGACGAACTCGCCGTCCTTGATGTCGATGCTCGCGCCATGGACGACCTCGAAGACGCCGAAGCGCTTGACGACACTGTTAAGCGTGACCGTTGCCATGCTGCCCCTTACTTGACCGCGCCGGCGGCGATGCCGGCGATGAAATGGCGCTGCAGCAGCACGAAGACGACGAGCATCGGCACCGTCAGCATCACCGCACCCGCCATGATGCCGCCCCATGACACCTTGGTGAGGCCGATCAGCGTGCCGAGCGCTACGGGTGCTGTCATCGAACCCGGCTGGCTGTTGATCAAAAGCGGCCACAGATAATTGTTCCAGGAGGCGAGGAACAGGATGATGGCGAGTGCGGCCAGCATCGGCCGCGCCAAAGGCAGCGCGACGAAGAGGAAGATGCGCCATTCCTTGACCCCCTCGACGCGCGCCGCATCGAAGAGATCGTCCGGCATCATCGAAAAACTCTGCCGCATGAACAGCACGCCGAGCGAATTGAACAGCGGCGGGACGATCAGCGCCACCCAGGTGTTGGCGAGCTTGAAGTCGCGCGCCACCATGATGAATTGCGGGATCAGCACGACCGCATAGGGCAGCGTTATGGTGCCGAGGATGATGGCGACAACCACGCCCTTGCCGAAGAACTGGTAGCGGGCCAGCGCCCAGCCGGCCATCGACGTCAGCAGCACCGACAGGAATGTGTAGGTCACCGCCACCGAGACCGAAATGCCTATGGCGCCGACGAAGTTCGTGTCACGCTGCAGATTGTTGAAATTGTCGATGAAATTGCCGTGCGGCAAAAGCTCGATGCCGGGGCTGAAGATGCCGTTGTCCGGCATGGTCGAGAACACGACCATCATCCACAGCGGAAACAGCCAGATCAGCGCCAGCGGCGTCAGGAACAGATGCAGAGCGATGCTGCGTCCCAATCTGGCTGCGGAGCGCGAACTCATTTCGGTTCCCTCGTCAGCCACAGCTGCGCCAGCGTGATGGCGATCGCCAGCCCGGCCATGGTGTAGGCGACGGCCGAGGCGTAGCCGAAATTGAGCGACCGAAAGCCCTGGCGGTAAAGCAGCAGGCCAAGCGTCTCGGTGCCGCCGCCCGGCCCGCCGCGCTCGGTGATCAGGAAGGGCTCGGTGAACAGCTGCATGGTGCCGATGATCGACAGCACGAGGCAGAACACGATGACCGGCTTGAGCAACGGCAGGGTGATGTAGAAGAACTGCTTGAGCTTGCTGACGCGGTCGAGCGTCGCCGCCTCGTAGACATCTTCGGGAATGGACTGCATGCCGGCGAGCAGGATGATGGCGTTGTAACCGGCCCAGCGCCAGGTCACCGCGATCATGATCAGCGCCATCGCCGGAGTAACGTTGGAAAACCAGTCGACCTTGGGCAGGCCGATGCTGTTCAGGAGCTTGTTGATGATGCCGAAATCGAGGTTGAACATCAGCCGGAACACCGCCGAATAGGCAACTTCGCCGACCACCACGGGGGCGAAGAAGGCAAAGCGGTAGAGGCCGCGCGCCTTCAAGAGCGGCGAGTTCAAAAGCACCGCCATGACGAGCGCCAGCGAGATCATCACCGGCACCTGGATGACCAGGATGAGCAGCGTGTTCTTCAGGGCGTTGAAGAAGGCCGGATCGCCGATCAACCGGCCCCAGTTGAAGCCGGGCGCGAACCGCCACGGCACGGTACGCGTCGCCTGGAAGGAAATCATGAAGGAGCTGATGATCGGCCATACCCAGAAGATCGCGAAGATCAGCAGATAGGGCGTAAGGAAGCGATAGGCCGTGGCGTTGCGATTGCGCATCTTCCTCCTCCTTCATTTCGTTGCCGCTTCGGCCATGGCCCGCAGCAGCGGAGCCGGCTTGCCAGCAAATACAGGTCCCGTGGGAGAACCCCACAGGCCGCGACCAGGTCCGGGCGGCGCAAACGCCTGTCCCGGACCCGGCTTGGGAGGTTATGACTTGACGGGCAGTCCGGTTGCCGCCGCGATCTGGCTTGCGGCATCGTCGAGTGCCGTCTTGGCGTCGGGGTAGCCGCCGGCCAGATACTTGGTCTGCACGGCGCGGACGATGATTTCGGCGTCGCTCTGGAACTGCGTGCCGCGGCTCGGAACAACCTTCGGCAAGGTGCCGAGAATGTCCTTCCACACCGCCTGGCCGCCCCAATAAGGCAGGCCTTGCGCGACATAGGGATCGTCAAGCGCCGAGATCAGGGACGGCACCAGGCCGAACTCCTTCAGCATCGTGATCTGGCCTTCATTGGTTCCGAGCGTGTATTTCAGATAGGCGTAGGCGGCCTCCTTGTTCTTCGACGCCGAGGTGATAGCCAGTGAGGAACCGCCGAGATTGGCGGCGCGCGGCCCGTCGGCGGTGAGGCTCGGCATCAGATAGACGCCCCATTTGCCGTTTTCACCGGCAGATTCGGTGCGAATGGTGCCCTCATACCAGCCGCCATAGATCTGGGTGGCGACGGTGCCGGCGGTGTTGTTGGTGATCTTGGTGCCCCAGTCGGCCGACGAGATGATGCCGGCGTCCTTCATCTCCTTGACCTTGGTCATGGCGTCGACGCATTTGGGCTGGTTGACCGTGATCGATTGTCCGTCCTCGGAGAAATAGGCGCAGCCCTGTTCGTTGGAGATCATGCGGAAGAATTCCGAGTCACCGTTGAAATCGGCATTGGTCATCGAGACGCCTGGGTTGGCGGCCTGGATTTTCTTGCCGGCGGCGATGAAATCATCCCAGGTCTTGATCGAAGTCGGATCGACGCCGGCCTTTTCGTAGAAGTCGCGGCGATAAAAGGCGGCCACCGGGCCGGAATCCCACGGCATTGCGTAGGCCTTGTCGCCCACTTCCAGCTCGGTGCGCTTGAAATCGGGGAACTTTTTCTGGTCGTCGGCTGTGTAGCCCAGCGTATGCAGGTCGACGAAGCAGTCGGGGAACTGGCTCCAGTAATTCTCGGCCTCACCGTTCTCGACGGTGACGATGTCGGGCAGGCCTACGCCGCCGGCGGCGCAGCCGGCGATCGACTTGTCGTAGGTTGGCTGGTTGCCGAGATCCTGGACCGTGACCTTGACGTCGGGAAATTGCTTGTTGAAGCCGGCAATGGTCGCCTTCAGCGATGAAGCCGCGACATTCCAGCTCCAGATGGTGATTTCGCCGGATTGCGCGAAGGCCGGGGCTGAGCCCAGGGCAAGCGCGAGCGCGGCGCAGGTCATTGTGATGCGCATTGAAATCCTCCCATTTCATTTGCTCTCTCACTGTGAGCGTGGCTAGACTATGCAGTGGGCAAGGCCTGTCGCCGTCAAAGGGAATATGAAATTGGCGGAAAGTAAGATGCCTGAACGGCCGTTCTACCAGCCTGGGGCCAGCAGCGTGGAAGGCCTGCCGCTGCTCCTGCAGATGTTTCACACCAATCCGCTGGTGATGCTCAAGCCGCACTGGCACGCCCAGGTCGAGGTTAATTTCATCGTGCGCGGCAGCGTGCATTACCGCATGAACGACCACGAGATTTCGCTTTCGGCCGGCGAGATGTGCCTGTTCTGGGGTGGCCTGCCGCACCAGATGGACGATTTGTCCGACGACGCCATCTATGCCGGGGCGCATCTGCCACTGGTGCACTTCTTCCGGCTGCACCTGCCCACCGATATAAGGCACCGGCTGATGACCGGCGCGACACTGGTGACATCAGCCACCGACCAGTCCGACAACCATAATTTCGAGCGCTGGAACCGCTACGCCCGGTCCGGCGACCAGGCCAAGGCCGAACATGCCGTCAACGAATTGCTGCTGCGGCTGGAGCGGGTGCGGTTCGAGCCCTACCGGCTGGTATCCGCAACTCCGACCGACCAGGAAACAGGCAGCCCCTTCGACCAGCAATCGTCGCGCAATGTCGGACGCATGTGCGATTTCATCGCCGAAAACTTCCTCTACGACATCGATTGCGTGAACATCGCGGCGGCCGCCGACATCCATCCCAAATATGCCATGAGCCTGTTCAAGAAATCCACCGGCATGACGCTCAACGAGTATGTGAATCTGTTGCGGCTGAGCTATGCGCAGGCGCTTTTGATGCATCAGGACGCCAATGTGCTGCGCGTCGCCATGGATTCAGGCTTCGGCTCGCTCAGCGCCTTCAACAAGTCGTTCCGCAAGCTCGCCGGCATGTCGCCCTCCGATTTTCGCCGCGGCGTGACCGGCGTCAGATAGGCGGCGGCGACCAGTGGCGCGTCTGAGCCGCAAATGCATTGGTGCGCCTCGATCGCCGGCTAAAGGCAGTGCCACGGCATGTCAGCCGGCAATAGCGGCACGGACAGGGATGGCGAAGGCCGCATCGTGCCATGCCGTGCCCGATTCCGGCCTGCAAGCGGCATGAAAACCGGGGCACCGCACGGCATCGCTTTTCCTGCCCGAAATCGCCCACTAGGCGCTGGACAGGCCGAATTCCCGTGCTATAACCCACGCGCTTTCAAGGGGCGCCCACGGCGCCTCGATGAAATCCGGTCAACGCGTTTTCGTTTGCCGGAACAGGCCCAGATAGCTCAGTTGGTAGAGCAGCGGACTGAAAATCCGCGTGTCGGTGGTTCGAATCCGCCTCTGGGCACCATCCCCTCTTCTCCCGACACTCCCTTTCGCCGAACCTTCTACGCTGCAATTTCTGCAAGCGACTGGAATTGTTGATCTTTTGCGGTCGCCTTGCGCAATTTAGCGGGACAGGGAGCGCTTCGGGCGCATTTGGTCCAACGAGGCGGGGGGATGGTATTTCCGTTGGTATTCGACATCCTGATGGTATCGAAACAGCCAAGGGAGACCTGACGAATGCCCCTCTCCGACGTGAAATGTCGAAACGCCCGCCCTGCTTCCAAACTCGTGAAATTATCTGACGGAGGCGGGCTGCAGCTATGGGTACAGCCCACGGGCTCTCGCCTCTGGCGGGTCGCCTACCGCTTTGAGGGCAAGCAGAAACTGCTCGCGCTGGGCAGCTATCCCCTTATCTCTCTCGCCGAGGCACGGGAGGCGCGCGATGATGCTAAAAGGCTCCTGCTAGCTGGCGTCGACCCTGGAAAGGAACGCAGCTTGCGGAAGGCCGATTCGGCTAAGGACTCCTTTCGCTCAATCGCGGACGAATATGTCGACAAGCTAAAGAAGGAGGGACGTGCCGACCGGACGATCAGCAAGGTCAAATGGCTGCTCGACTTTGCCTATCCGATTATCGGCGATAAGTGCATTCGGGAGATCGATACGGCCACCATCCTTGCCGCCCTCCGTCGCGTTGAGGTTCGCGGTCGATACGAGTCGGCCAGGCGACTGCGCTCCACCATCGGCAGCGTGTTTCGATACGCAATCGCCACCGCACGCGCCGAGACAGATCCGACCTTCGCCCTCAGAGGCGCACTCATCAGTCCGACGGTAACGCCTCGCGCCGCGATTACCGATCAGAAGGCCTTGGGCGGTTTGCTGAGGGCGATCTATGCATTTGACGGACAGCCTACAACCCGAGCCGGTCTGAAGTTGATGGCTCTGATGTTTCCCCGCCCCGGCGAGCTTCGCTCCGCTGAATGGGAAGAGTTCGATTTTGAAAGCTCGGTATGGACCATCCCTGAAGCACGCATGAAAATGCGACGTCCGCACCGCACACCCCTGTCAAAGCAGGCGATCAGCGTCCTGACTTCACTGAGGGAAATCTCTGGTGGTGGATCGCTGCTGTTTCCTAGTGTTCGATCGGCTTCGCGTCCGATTTCCGATAACACGCTTAACGCCGCGCTGCGCCGTATGGGTTACGGCAAGGAAGAAGCAACCGCGCATGGTTTTCGAGCAACGGCATCAACTCTGCTGAACGAATGCGGCAAGTGGCATCCGGACGCGATAGAGCGGCAGCTGGCCCACATTGAGAACAACGACGTTCGGCGCGCCTACGCCCGGGCAGAGCATTGGGACGAGCGCGTCAAGATGATGCAGTGGTGGGCCGATTATCTGGATGAACTCAAGAGCAAAAACCTGCGGGTGATCTCAATCGAGGGACGCCGCAAGCCTGCTGTCCACACACCAACGCGACCATCCACTTTGAACCCAACAGCGGCCGTTCATCAAACGCCGATACAAATCTCCAACCGCCGGAAATCATACTGACCGTCGAAAAACGCCACAACTCGACGCCAAATCGTAGGCCCGCATTGTCAGATTTCCTGGAGAGAAAGTTGACCGCGTTCGGCGGGAAGCTGCCGTTCTGCAGCCGACCCCATTTCCGTCATTCAAGCTGCCGATGGCCGGTTCCGAAACCGGCCATCTACCCGGCCCGGAGCCGGGGCGCTATTAGAGCGAGAATCCCGTGGGCAGTGTGCGGTCCGTCCTTTCGCCGGCATTAGTCCGTGGATCCGCTATCCCCGCCCGACTTTAACCTCCACAACCTTCCTCTCCATAGATCCGGGACAAGCCCTTGATGCGCGTCGCGATCGCGTCGACGAGGCGACCAACGATCTCATGGATGATCCCCTCCTGGCGAAGCTCTTGGGCGCACTCCGATGCCATATCGGGCATCACCGCGAGCTGATGGCGGATTGTCCGCACCGTGTACTCGCTGCCAACCTTTGCTGAGGACGCACAGCGCCCCCAGTGGCGCGGCATGATCTCCTCGATGGGATAGACTCTGTCGATCTTCATCGCCAGTTTAAGGTCGCGCATCTCAGATTGGATCTCTCCCCCGAGGTGCGGCAGAATGGAGGAGATGTCGTAGAGCGGAGCTAGGCGGGCCTCGCCCTGGGCACCGAGCAGCATCGAGTAGTTCTTTGCATGCGCGTCCGTGCCGGCGATGATCCAGTTGAAGACGTTCGCGGCCATGAAGATCTGACGGTCTTGGACGGGGTCGAGGGAGGCCGACAGCACCTTTCTGGAGATCGTCGTGATACCTGGCCCACCCTGGTTCTCGTACTTGAGCGTCGGCATCACCGACAGGGCCTGGCACATGTCCTCCTGATGGATGCGGATGGTCTTGCCGTCGATGTTGCGGCGGTCGTAGCGCTCGATAACGATCGCCTTTTCGCCTGCGAAGTCGAGAACCTGGCTATGTGCAGCGT
This sequence comes from Mesorhizobium sp. M0011, assembly GCF_040324155.1. Classification (NCBI taxonomy): domain Bacteria; kingdom Pseudomonadati; phylum Pseudomonadota; class Alphaproteobacteria; order Hyphomicrobiales; family Phyllobacteriaceae; genus Mesorhizobium; species Mesorhizobium sp. M0011. The sequence goes on from NZ_JAMYVQ010000012.1 coordinate 89,416, forward strand.
CCATGCCGAGCTTGGATGCAAGCTGCAGGCAGAAATGCTCGTTCTCGGTATGCCCGTGCAAGTGCGGCAAAGGCGGCTTGAAGATGTGTGTCGTGGGCGTGTCGCCTAGAGGGATCCCCCAGCGATTGCTGCCCTTGTCGAAATGGAACGCCGTCTTTGCCTGCGCACCAGCGAGACTGAACTGACCAGGATCGCCGATTCGCCGGGTCGCTGCACCATCCTTGCGCAGGTCGCGCAGGCGGTCGCCGATCTGAGCCTCGGTGAGCAACTCCACGTTCTCGCCGCGGGAGACCTGGTCGCCACGAGGAAGGAACTGGACGGCGCCGGCGCAGTCGCGGCCGACATTCTTGAGCAGGGCAAACGGGTTTCGCGCGGAGACCTGGAACCTCTGCGCCCATCTGGCGAGGGTCTGCTCATTATCCGGCAGCAGACCCCAGAGGAATGCCTCGACGACCTTGCCCTCGTATGTCCTGGTGATCGTCGGCATGGACAGGGAGAGCGGGATCGCCACCCGGCCCTCCATCCATGCCTGGTGATAGGAGAACGAAAGCTTGCCGCCCTGCAGGTGGTGGAGCCACCCAACCGGTCTGCCAGCGATATAGACGTCGAGGGTGTCGATGGGGTTCACCATGATCATCGTCACCTAGAGCTTGTAGGGAATCTCGTCGTCGTCATCGTCGACATGCCGTTCATCGGCATTATGATGATGATCAGCAGCCAACGTCGGCGCCGGCGGGATCTGAAAGTCCAGCTCCACACCAAGCGTGGTCAGCGCCAGCAGCACGTTGCCGATCTCGGCGCTGGGCTTGCCGTTCTCGATCCACGACACCCACGTCTGCGTGGTGTTGATCATCTTGGCCAAGGCAGCCTGGGACAGGCCGCGCCGGGTGCGGGCCTCTTTGATCAGGATACCAATGTCGCGAGCTGTTCTGATCTTCATGGCCTATACGATTTCTGTATGAGCTAGCCTGATATAGGCTCATATATGACGGGTGTCAATATACGTTACTATATCAATTTAACGCTATATAGGTTCACATATCGGCAACGTTCATATACCAACCTATATAAAATCATTGCGCCACGCAACAATGTGCGATCGACCTTTCGCCACGGTACCATCGAGAATGACCGCTGGTCGAGAACTCAACAACTTGTCGGGGCCGGGAGCGGTCTGGTCCGCTATTCAATTACTGTTGGCGAGAAGCTGTCATTCAGCATCCGGTCTGGCGGCATCGTGACAAGATCGATTTTTGTCCGAAGAGAACGAGGCCGGCCGCAAGATAAAGCCACGGCTTTTATGCACTTATTGTCTAGCAGGCTTAGTTGTTCCCCTGAAACTTGAATCTCCCTCAGACTCAGTGTCTTCTCAAGGTAGCCGCTGGGAATTAGACATGCCTTCAGGCTCGTTTCAACACCGCGTGTGGCAATGGATTGTCGCGTGCTTTCCGACGCCGGCTCACCTCGATGTACAGGAGCGCAATCATCGCTTCCTTGAAGAGGCGCTCGAACTCGCTCAGGCGAATTCCTGCACAAAGGAGGAGGCACTCGAACTGGTGGAGTACGGACCGGCGGCAACGCGGTCAGGATCAAGAACCTAGCGTGCTCCAAAACGACACCAAGCGCTAACCGTTGTCCAGTGTGGAAGATGATTGCCTTCGTGGTTTCTCCGACGCGCCGGCGCCCGGCAGACCTTCCTTTCTGGCCTTGGCAAACGCCCGGTCGCCTTCCAGGAACCCGACCAGCATAAAGGGGATCAGTTCCGCCACCGTTTCGGACTCGCCATAGGTCTCACGGTAAAGTGCGGCATAGTCGTTGAGTGCTTGGCTCAAGTCGGCGCCAACGGTGATGGTGATCTTCGAAGGTGTCCGGTCCGGAAGTTTTCCGAGTTTCAGGTTAGCCATGAAGTCCTCCTGTTCACCCCGTGTATGGCCGCAACACGAGGTCCTTGTGCACGATGACGCGCAACGGCCAACCAGGGCGCACGGTGATCGTGGGTTGGACGTTCAGGTTCTTTTCAGTGATCCGTTGGCCCGCTTGACTGACGTTCTGCTGGGTGGATTCACGAATTGCCTTGACCAAGTCGCTTTCATTTTCCCCAAAGCTCAACTCGGTACCAACCCCCAGCAATGTGGCTACCGCGACGCCCTTGATCAACTGCCAAGTATGGAAATCCACCTTGTCCTCGAGCCCGGCATAGCCGGCCGCGTCGGTCACGGGCAGATTGTCGATTTCGGTAGAGGAGCCGTCCGGCATCACGATGCGTTGCCACACCAACAGAGCGCGCCTTTGCCCAAAGGCTACAACGCTGTCGTAGGTGCCGATCAGCCGTGAGCCCTGCGGGATGAGCAGGATGCTGCCGGTGACGCTGTCGTGCACATTCTCGGTGATCTGGGCGACGACAAGGCCGGGCAGATCGGAATTGATGCCGGTGATCAGGCTTGCAGCGATCACGCTACCGGCCATGATCTGATAGGGCGAAGCCGGCGTCTGCAGTGCATGCGGGTTGTAGATCCCGCCGGTGTTCCGTTGATCGATGAAATCGAGCTTGCGCTGTTGATTGTTCTGGTCGCCCTCGGCCGGCGCGACGGAAGCTCGCTGGCCTTCGGTATCTGGCTGCGGAGACGCCGTCTCGAAAGGCGAACGTCCGCCCTGCCCATTGCCAAAAGCTTCCGTCTGCTGGGGCCGGTTTTCGATGCGGAAGAGGACTTGCGACTCGCGCGCCTCAATCGCTTGTTGTGCAAGCCGCTGCGCCTCGGCGGAAACGTCTTGCCCAGGTGCGATGCCAAGCTGGCGCTGGTGCTCGAGAATAGGACGGCCGAGATCCCCGGGCAGCGGCGGTCCAAGCACCGGAGCCTTCGGCTTGCTCCCGGAATAGTCCTTGGGCAGCGATTCAAGTCCCTCGGCGGTCGGGTTGCGGTCGGTGCTGTAAAGCTCTTCAGCCTGCTGCTTCAGGCGCAGTGCCGGCCCCTGCAGCGCCATCATCGTGACGCCAAAGATGGTGGCGGAGCCAACAGCTGCGATCGCGACGATTATGCCGCGCTTGAAGCGCACGGCCCGGCGCGGTGAGGCCCGCAGCTGCAGCTGTTCGGGATCGAGTTTGGGCGGAACATTGGGGCGGGACGTGTCGGTCATGAGCCTCCCCTCACCTGCCAAAACGCGAAAAGAGCGATATCCGCCGCGGCAGTTGCCGTCCGTCGGTCCTGGTGATGCGCACCACCTGCTGCTGCTTGGCGCCGAGACGGAGTTCAGCCGCGGCAAAGAGGCGCTCGACGATGTAGTAGTTGCCGTGCATCCGATAGTTGACGAGCTGGTTGTCCCCGTCAGCACCGACGATGAAGAGCGGTGGCGCCTCGCCCTGATCAATGCGCTTCGGGAACTCTATGTAGACCTTGCTGCCATCATCGAAGGCGCGCGTCGGTCTCCACGGCGGCGTGTCGCCGGTGATCGAATAGCGGAAGCGGATGTTTTCGAGTGCTACGTTCGAGGCCGCGGGCATTTCAGCCTCTGCCTGAGCGTTGCGCCGCCGAAGCGCCACGAGTTGGTCTTCGCTGTAAATCCAGGAGAGCGCCGCCATGGCAGTTTTCTCAGTGCTTTGAAGCTGCAGGTGATAGGATCGCCTGTCGGTCGTGATGACCAGATTGGTGGCAAGCCCCGGCGCGAATGGCTTCACCAGCACATGAGTGCGCTGGTCATCGCCTGAGCCACTAACGGTGTCACCGATTACCCAACGGACCGTATCGCCGGCTGAGACCGAGGTCAGCTTCTCGCCCCGCTGCAATGAGATATCGGTGACGCGCTCCGGCGCGGCGTAGAGCTGGTAGAGCGCGCCGTCGGCAAAGGGGTAAACCTGCACCGCATTGACATAGCCAAACTTGGTGGGTTGTTGCGTCGCCGCCTTGTTGGCATCGGCGACCTGTTCTTCCGGCGAGCGCTTATCTGGGGCGGGCTTGCCGGGTGCGGGCATCAACTGACCAGGCAACGGTAACGGTTTCGGCACTTCCACGACCTTGACCGGCTTCTCCGGCGCCTTCTCGATCGCGGCTGGTTTGAAGTCCTCGTGGTCATAGGAAATCTGAGGCGGCGGCACTGGCTTCGAGGCACAGGCCGAAAGAACCGCAGCAGACGCCGACAGGATCAAGGCAGCACGAAGCAATGGGGCTCTATTTGTCATTGGCGGGCTCCTTAGGGGAAACGGGGGTTGGCGGCGCTGTCGAGCTCGCGCGACCAGTCGATGGCGTTGATGAATACGCCGAGCGGGTTCTTGCGCAGCTGCTCGGTTGTCCTAGGCGGGCGGATGAGGATGGTGAGGATCCCGATCCAGCGCGTCGTGCTGGCGAGGCTGCCGCGCTCGAACACCTGCTCGGTCCATTTGACCTGGAACGAGCTGTCGGAAGCCCTGACCACGCTGGTCACCTGCACTGACACGCTGCGCGTGCCTATTTGGCCGAAAGGGTCGTTCGCCTTGGCATATTCGTTGAGGAAGAGCGCCGCTCGGTCGGTGGCAAAGTCGTAGGCCGACAGCCAATTCTGCCGCACCAGAACCGCATCGGTGGAAACCGAACGAACATTCTGGATGAAGCGGCTGAGATGCCAGGCGATCTGGGCGTCGTCGGGCTGGTAGTTTTGGACTGCCGGCGTGACTGCGTGCGCCTCGCCAAAGCGGTCGACCTCGACGACATAAGGCACGACGCGGCCCTGCATCGACTGCCACAGAAGCCCACCGGAAAGCCCCGTCGTCAGAGCCAGGCAGCCAAAGGCCATGAAGCGCCAGTTCTTGGCCTGGACGCGCGCCGTGCCGATGCGCTCATCCCAGAGTTGGCTGGCCTTCTGGTAGGGTGTTACGGGTTCGGGCGTCTTTCCATAACGCTGAACGGGTCGCTTGAAGAGCATCTAGTCTTCCTTGTCATTGAGGGAGGGATTGGCGCCGCTTCCGCCCCGATCTCCATCGCGCACCGCCTGCGTGGCAGCATTGCGATGGGCGCGTGCGGTCTGTTCGGAACGCAGACGCCTTGCCCAGGCAGGCGCGGCCGCGGGAGCTACAACTGGAGAGCTTCCGCTCATCGAGCTGGTCGGCATGCCGCCGGTCATCCAGCCGGCATCGCGACCGGCGTCGGCACTACGGCGGAATGGTTCTGCTGCGGATCGCATTCCCCGCATCGCGGCGCCGCTAGCGGCACTCGCCACCCCCTGCAGCCCAGCAGCTACCCCGGACAGCCCGGACTCGGGCGATGTCGCGCGCCCCGTTTGCCAAGCGACGGTGGCAGCGGACCCCATGGCGGCGCCGGCACGGACTGCGGCGAGGCCGCCGCCTGTTGCCATGCGCGCGCCGGCAAACGTAGCGCCTCCGGCAACGAGCGTTGATCCAGCTGCGGCCGCCGTTGTTCCAAGTGCCGCGCCGGCGCCAAGCTGCGGCGCGCCGGAAACGAGACCCGAGGCAATCCCGGGGCCGAAAATGCCGAGCCCAAGCAGCGCCAGCGCACCCAGCACCTGAGACATGGCCGCCGCCAGGTCCGGCTCCTGGCCCTGCAGGGCGGAAGCGAACTCGCCAAAGAGCGTGGAGCCGATGCCGACGATGACGGCAAGAACCATCACCTTGATGCCCGACGAAATCACATTGCCGAGCACGCGCTCGGCCAGAAACGCCGAGCGGTTCCAGAGCGCGAAGGGCACCAGGACGAAGCCGGCCAGCGTGGTGAGCTTGAACTCGAGGATGGTGATGAAGAGCTGGATGGAAAGAATGAAGAATGCGATGAGGACCAGGAACCAGGCCAGAAGCAGCACGAAGATGGTGAGCGCGTTACCGAAGATCTCGGGGAAGCCTACTAGCTGGCTCGCTTGATTGAGGAGCGGCCAGGCGCCCTCGAAGCCGGCCGCGGCAATGCGGCCTGGCCGCAGGAGACTGTCGGCGGACAGGTTGCCGGCCGATGCGTTGATGCCGAGACCGGCAAAGGAGCGGTAAATTATGTCGGCGAGGTTCTTGAAATTGTTCAGGACGAAGGCGAAGGCGCCGACATAGAGCACTTTGCGAACAAGCCGGCCAAGTATGTTGGGCTCGCCGCCGAACGCCCAGACCAAGCCCGCGAGCGTGATGTCAATGCCGATCAGAATGGTGGTGAGAAAGGCGACGTCGCCCGAAAGCAGACCGAACCCACTGTCAATGTAGCGGGTAAAGGTCTCCATGAAGCGATCGATGACTCCGAGGTCGTTCATGTCGCCGCCTTCCTCGTTGTCTTGAAGAACTGCCGCTCAGTTGCCGGGATAAGCCGTGCCGGTGCCCAGGAAACGCTTCGTCGTCTCGCGAGCGGCTTCCTCAGACTGCGCCTTGCGCGCCGCATCCTCGGCCTCGGCCCGGAACTGGGTCGCAAGCAGCGTCTGGATCTGCATCTGCTGCTTGGTCGAAAGCGCGATCAGCTGATTGGTAGCCTGGCTTGCCTCGAGGGCACCTGCCGCGCCCTGACTGCGATTGACGAGATCGGTAAGCAGGTCGCCATCGGCCTGCACGTTCTCGACGATCTGCGACTGCGCGCTCATGGTCTGGCGGAACGCCTGCATGGCGCTCTGCCAGCGCTCGCGCGCGGCGCTCGCCACATCGCTGACCTTGATGGTGGCGTCGTAGCTTTCCGGATATTGCTGGCGCCACTGGTCCTGCAGCTTGTCGAGATCGAAGCTCAGGCCGCTCGCCTGGGTCATCAGACCGTCAATCCGTTGGAGCGAGCCGGTAAGCTGGCCCACGGAAGAGAAATCCAGGCGCTGAAGGTTGCGCGCCATGTTCTGCAGCATGGTCGCCTGGTTCTGAAGCGACTGGATTTGGTTGTTGATCTGCTCCAATGCGCGTGCTGCCGACAGCACATTCTGCGTATAGTTGGACGGGTCAAACACGATGAGCGCATAGGCCGGCTGGACGTAGTCAGCCATCGGTTTGGCGATCAGGGAAACGGTGACCAGGCTAGTAAAAAGGCGGCGTCCGATCATGACGATTGCTCCTTGTTAGGTTGAGGAAATTGCTGGAGAAGCTCGGCAGCCCAATCCAGGCCGCGCGCACTGAAGAAACGGGCGGCAAAGCTGCCCTGCCCTTCTTCGGAAAGAATATTGTCGATCAGGTTCTGGGCGGCCGGGTCGGAGGCGCCGCAAAGCGCAAGAGCGATCGGGCCTAGCCCGAGCTCGAAGAGGCGATTGCCGCGGCGCGACTGCAGATAGTAGTGGCGCTTCGGCGTGGCGCGGGCGACCAATTCGATCTGTCGCTCATTAAGACCGAAGCGCTCATAGGCTGCCCGTGCCTGCGGCTCCACCGCACGATCATTGGGGAGAAAAATGCGCTGCGGGCAACTCTCGATGATTGCCGGTGCGATAGAAGAGCCGGCGATGTCGGCAAGCGACTGCGTCGCGAAGATGACGGAGACGTTTTTCTTACGCAGTACCTTAAGCCATTCGCGGATGCGGGCGGCAAAGAGCGGGTTGTCGAGATAGACCCAGGCCTCGTCGAGCATGAGCAGCGTCGGCCGCCCGTCAAACCGGTCCTCAAGACGATGGAACAGATAGGTGAGCATAGGCAGCACAGCGCCTTGGCTGTGCATCAGCTCCTGGGTCTCGAAACACTGCACATCCGAGATGGCCAGCCGGTCGTCATCGGCATCGAGCAGCCGGCCGAATGGACCGTCGAGCGTGTAGGGCATCAACGCCGATTTGAGCGCATTGGACTGAAGCAGGACCGACAGGCCAGTCAGCGTGCGTTCCTGCGCCGGCGCGGTGGCGAGGCTGGTGAGCGCCGACCAGATTGCCTCCTTCACCTCCGGGGTGACGGTGACATTCTCGTGGGCAATGAGGCCGGCGATCCATTCGGCCGCCCAGCTCTGTGTGGCCGGGTCGTCGATGTGGCGCAGCGGCTGGAAAGCAAGCGCACCATTCGCACCCAACGCATGGTGGTCGCCGCCCATGGCAAGCGCGGCGGCGCGGGCCGAATTGCCTTTGTCGAAGACATAGATTTGCGCGCCAGCGTAGCGCCGGAACTGCAAAGCGATCAGGGCAAGCAGAACCGACTTGCCGGCACCGGTCGGCCCGACAATCAGCATGTGGCCGACATCGCCGATATGGGTCGAAAGCCGAAACGGCGTCGAGCCGCTGGTTTCGGCGAAAAGAAGCGGCGGAGCGTAATCGCCGGTGACCTCGGCAAGATGCTCGTTCTCCGCTGGACCTGCCCACACGGACGACAGCGGCATGAGATGGGCAAGGTTAAGCGTGTGAACGAGCGGCTGGCGAACGTTGGCGTAGACATGACCCGGCAATGAACCAAGCCACGCTTCGACGGCATTGATGCTTTCGCGAATGGTGGTGAAGCCGAGCCCGTTGACGATCCGCTCGACGGCGCGAAGCTTTTCCGCGGCGGCTTTACGGTTCTGATCCCACACCGTCACCGTTGTGGTGAGATAGCCGAAGCCGACATGATCGCCGCCCAATGCCTGCAGTGCTGCATCGGCATCGAGCGCCTTGTTGTCGGCGTCGCTGTCGACGAGAGGCACCGGTTCGTTGGTCACCACCTCGCGCAGAATAGCCGCGATCGATTTGCGCTTGGCAAACCACTGCCGGCGGAGCCGAGTCAGCGTCTTCGTGGCTTCCGCCTTATCGAGTGGAATGAAGCGCGTCACCCAGCGATAGGCGAAATCCTGGTTATTGAGCGCATCAAGGATTCCTGGCCGGGTGACGTTCGGAAAGCCGAGAACTGTCAGCGTGCGCAGATGCTGTTCGCCCAGCATCGGCTCTAGGCCGCCGGTCAGCGGCGCGTCAACCAGGACGCCGTCGAGATACATTGGCGTTTCAGGCACGGCAACGGGATGACGGCGGGTCGAGATCGTGCCGTGCAGGTACGTCAGGGTCTCGGCATCGTCGAGCGCGCGCACCTCGGGCACGAAGCCCGAAAGAAGATCGAGAACGCGGTCAGTCTCGTCTCGGAACCGGGCAAGCTCCTGGCGCCAGTCTCTTTCCCCTCCCAAGTGATGCGAGTCGACGAGAGCACTTTCCGCGCGCGCTTGGCCATCGGGCCCAGGCATGAAGACCAAGGTCAGATGATAGATGCTCTCGAAATGCGCGACCTTGCCCTCGAAGGCCGCGCGCCGTTCCTCATCGATCAGCCATGAGGCAGCATCGGGAAGGGCCGAGCTCGGATAGCCCAGCGCTTCGATGCGCTCGGCCTCGAAGAACAGCGCCCAGCCAGAGCCGAGCCTTCTCAGCGCATTGTTTGCCCGCGCGCATATGCCGATAAGTTCGGCCTCCGTCGCGCTTTCAAGGTCGGGGCCACGAAACCGCAATGTCCGTTGGAAGCTGCCATCCTTGTTGAGCACGATGCCGGGCGCGACGAGTGCTGCCCAGGGCAGATGGTCGGCAAGCCGGTCGGCTTTGCCGCGGTATTCGGAAAGCTTCAGCATGCAAGCCAGCCCTTCTGACGAAGATGACGGACAAGTACGCTGGCAAAGTCCGGGTCGCGCCGTGCGGCAAAGACCGCGAGCGTGTGGCCGGCGATCCAGAGCACTAGACCGCCAATCCACTGCTGCAGGCCAAGGCCGATTGCGGCGGCCGCGGTGCCGTTAAGGATCGCCACCGCCCGCGGCGCGCCACCGAGCAGGATCGGCTCAGTCAGCGCCCGGTGGACGGGCACCTCGAAGCCTTGGATATGCTTCTCTCCCATGGCCATCAGACGAGCGCCCCGCCAGCAAAGGAGAAGAAGGAGAGAAAGAAGCTCGAGGCCGCGAAGGCAATCGACAGGCCAAAGACGATCTGGATCAGCCGGCGGAAACCGCCGGCCGTGTCGCCGAACGCAAGGGTAAGGCCAGTGGTTATGATGATGATCACGGCAACGATCTTGGCCACCGGCCCCTGCACCGATTCCAGGATCTGCTGAAGCGGCTGTTCCCAGGGCATGCCGGAGCCGGCAGCGTGAGCCTGGGCCGTGAGAAGAAGCGCGACGGCGGCGGACGAAAGAAAGCAAATTTTCTTGCGCATGAGATGACCTTTCAAAGCTGCTGGAGTTGCGGAAGAGTGAGCTGGCAAACGGCGTAGTCGCCACTGCCGTCGAGGCCTGTGACCTCGGCAATCGCGTCTATGCGGCGCGACGATCCGCGTCCGGCGATGAAGACAATCAGGTGGACAGCATCGGCGATCAGCCGGCGGGGAACGGTGACGACCGCTTCCTGGGCGAGCTGCTCGATCCGGTAGAGGGCCGAGCGCGCCGAACTGGCGTGGACCGTGGTGATGCCGCCGGGGTGACCGGTGTTCCACGCCTTCAGCATGTCGAGCGCTTCCGCGCCTCTGACTTCGCCGACGATGATGCGGTCGGGCCTCAGCCGTAGGGTCGAGCGTACGAGATCGGCAAGTGTGACGGAGCCCCGCCTCGTCCTCAGCGCAACACAGTCCTTGGCCGCGCATTGCAGCTCGCGGGTGTCCTCAATGAGGATCACCCGCTCATCGCATTCGGCGACTTCTGCCAGAAGAGCATTGGCAAGGGTCGTTTTGCCCGATGATGTGCCGCCGGCGACCAGGATGTTGCGCCGCTCGCGTACCGCCTTCCTCAGGGCATCAGCCTGCAGCGGGAGCATGATGCGATCGGCGACATAGTTGGCCAGCGTGTAGAGTTTTGCTGCCGGCTTGCGGATGGCAAAGCATGGCGCCAAGACGATTGGCGGCAACAGGCCCTCGAAACGCTCGCCTGAGGGTAGTTCGGCACTGACGATTGGGTTGTCCGCATGCGCCTCGGCGCGCACGTGAGAGGCAACGAGGCGGACGATGCGTTCGGCCTCGGAAGGATGCATATGCACGCCGGTATCGACCCGGCCTTCTCCCAACCGGTCGAGCCGCAGCGCGCCGTCGGGGTTGACCATCACCTCGATGACGGTCGGATCGGCAAGGGCCTCGGTGATCGCGTGGCCCATGGCTGTGCGCAGCATGGCGCGGCGGCGGTGGTCGGCTGCGGGATGAGAGCTCATCCTTCGCCTCCATTGCCATTGCCGTTGCCAAGCGAGCGCTTCCCGGAGGCGATCTGGCGACCGACCTGCTCGACGAATTTGTCAAAGCGCTCTTGGGCAATCGCCTGTGTCGCCCGATCCGGGACCGGCGTGTGGGAATGAAGCGTAATCGAAAAGCGTATGAAAAGTGCGAGGCTCTCCAGGATCACCTCGACATCGGTTCGGATATGGTCGAGGTCGCGGGAAAGACGGTCGAGACGCCTGCCATAACGATTGTCGAGTTCGTTCTCGCCACGCCGCTCGATGAAGGCCTCGACCGCTTTCGCAACGATCGCCGATTTTGTGGTCGACGGGTTGCGGCTGAGCGTTTCCAGCTTCTCGCTTAACGCGGGTTCGAGCAGAAACTGGTGGCGAATGCGATGGGGCTTCATGGGGCTCGTTCCGACTGGCCGGCGCTGATGCGCCGGCGGCGGGAACGAACATCGCCGATATCTGAAAAATCGCTTATGGGCGTTATCTACGCTGAGATACGCCTGAGCTGCGAAAGCGCTTAGAAGCCGGGGATGATGTCCTTGTCGTCGCCCCTTCCCTCGTTGATACCGTAGGCGCTGGCTGCGGTGGAAACCCGGTCCATGACGCGCTTGTCTGCGAGTGCCTCGGCGTCATCGTCCGCCAGATTGAAGAGGTCGTCTTGATCAGGCTCCTGAGAGACGACGACGTGGTCTTCAGGCAGGCCGGGATGACGCTGCTGTTGCACGCCGCCGTCTTCTTCGATTGCCGCGCCGGCGTTTTCGTCATCTGCAGCGAGACGGCGGTCAACACTGCGGACTAGTCCGCTCCAATCATCGGGGCGCGACGCAGGACAGTCCGCGTAAAGACCGTCGCGCAACACCGGCGCCGGCAGCACCCGTTCGGTGAAATTCTGGTCCTCGTAGTAGCGGAGCTTGTTCGCACGGATCGGCGGCAATCCTGATATCAGCACCAGCTCGTCCGAAGGCGGCAATTGCATCACCTCGCCTGGTGTCAACAGCGGTCGCGCAGTTTCCTGGCGGCTCACCATGACGTGCGAAAGCCAGGGTGCCAGCCGATGGCCGGCATAGTTGCGCATGGATCTGAGTTCCGTCGCTGTACCGAGCGCGTCCGAGATGCGTTTGGCCGTGCGCTCGTCATTGGAAGAAAAGGAAATCCGCACATGGCAATTGTCGAGAATGGCGTTGTTCTCGCCATAAGCCTTGGAGATCTGGTTCAAGGATTGAGCGATCAGATAGGCGCGGATGCCGTAGCCTGCCATGAAGGCAAGCGCGGTCTCGAAGAAATCGAGGCGTCCGAGCGCCGGGAATTCGTCGAGCATCATGAGGAGTTGATGCCTGCGGCTCTTCTTCGGGTCACCCTCCAGGCGCTCAGTCAGCCTGCGGCCGATTTGATTGAGCACCAGTCTCACCAGCGGCTTGGTGCGCGAGATGTCCGACGGCGGCACGACCAGATAGAGCGACATCGGCCGCTCGGCATCCATCAGGTCCGCAATGCGCCAGTCGCAGGTCGATGTTGCCGCGGCCACTGTCGGATCACGATAGAGCCCGAGAAACGACATCGCGGTCGAGAGCACGCCAGAACGCTCATTTTCCGACTTGTTCAGCACCTCGCGCGCTGCGGAGGCCACGACCGGATGGACCTGGGGCTTGTCCGCCGTGCCGAGGTGATTGGTCGTCATCATCCGCTGCAGCGTCGCGACAAAGGAGCGTTGCGGATCCGACAGGAAGGTGGCGACGCGGGCGAGCGTCTTTTCCTCTTCGGCATAGAGCACGTGCAAGATGGCGCCGACCAAGAGTGAGTGACTGGTCTTCTCCCAATGATTGCGCCGCTCGAGCGCACCTTCCGGATCCACCAAGACATCAGCGATGTTCTGGACATCGCGGACCTCGTTCACTTCTTTGCGCACCTCAAGTAGCGGATTGTAGCGTGCTGACCTCGGATCGGTCGGATTGAACAAAAAACAGTACGAGAACTTCGACCGCCAGCCGGCGGTCAGCTGCCAGTTCTCGCCTTTGATGTCGTGAATGACGGCCGAGCCGGTCCAGGAAAGAAGCGTCGGAACAACCAGTCCAACACCCTTGCCCGAGCGCGTGGGAGCAAAGGCCATTACGTGCTCCGGCCCGTCATGGCGAAGATAGCGGTCCTTCAGCTTGCCAAGGAAAACACCGGCTGGTCGAAACAGCCCTGCCTTCTCGATCTCCCAAGACACGGCCCATCGCGACGAGCCATAAGTGGTGACTAGGCCGCGCTGCCGCGCACGCCAGAGGGAGCCAGCGATGGCGGCCGCGCAGCCCATGAAGCCTGTGGTGGCCGCAAGCATCCCGGCCGTGTCGAAGACCTCGGGCGCGTATGCGTCGAAATGGAACCACCACTCGAACAGTTGCCACGGCTTGTAGATCGGCCATCCGGCTGCGACAAACCATGGGGGTCCGAGTTGCGGCTGATAATCTAAAGTTTGGGCGCACCATTGAGTCGCTGTCCATACGCCGAGAATGACGATGGCGAACACAATGACTATCTGACCGACAAGGAGCTTCGTCGGTGTCATGGGCGCAGCCTCCGAGTTTTGTTAAACGGAAGCAGGATGGCGTGACGTTTCAGAATATTGAAGATACCCAATATACGCGCCCGTGCGATGCAGTGAACGTTGCAGGCTTGGAAGATTGGGGGCGCCAAGAAATGTCATCGCGAAGGCACGAGCGAATGACTTGTATTGGGCCGCTTGCGGACTGACGGGTTTCGGATGACCGGACTCAAAAGCGGACCATCGTTCAGCTATAGCTGCAACAGCCAGGAGACCTGTACCCGGACATGTAGAAGTGTTTCGCCGCTTCCAAGAAGCGGACGTTCGTTCATCTCCTGAGCGCATCGTCACTCATGCCGCTACTCCGCACAACGCGATAAATTCAGGCGCAAAGGCCACCTGTCGTTTGCCGTCGGCGTCTTCCCATGCATAGCGGTGGACCGTGATATCGAGCGCCTCGACCGCGGCGCGCAGGCGCGGCGGCAGGTCGACATCGACTAGCAGCACCGCCCGATGGTTATCTAGATGGGGGAAGAGCTTCCGGTAGAGCATCAGCTGGCCGACGGCTGTATGGACGTCAGGAGTGCCGCAACCGGTCTTGATCTCGACCAGCAGCGGGGCCGGCCCCGGCGCGTCGATCTCCATATCGATCTCATAGCCCGGGCTGCGCGCCCATTTGCGATATCCGACCGAACTGTCACCGAGGATCGTGGCGAGGCTTTTCCAGACCAGGCCGTGCAATTTTTCGATGATCTTTGCGTCTGCCGCCGGTCGCGCCGGCAATACATAGTCGCCACCACGCTCCTCGCCCCCCGCGACCGGGTCGCCGCTGTCAGCTGCGCCATAGCTGTCGGGCGCACCCGCGCCATTCGTGCCGATCGGGGTACGCGCAGCCCAACATAATTCGACAAAGCGCGCGGTTCTCCTTCGGATGCGTTCGGGGGAATCGTCGAGGCTTGCGACCCGGAACCACTGGCGAAGCGCCGCGCGGCCCGTTCCGCTGACAAGCTCCGGCGACAGCCCGGTCAACGCCTTGAACTCTTCCTCGCGGATGTCGGGCGCGGGGCGCCGTCCGCGCAGCCAGCCCTGCCGCAGGAGATACAGCCCGCCGGTCTCGTCCTCGGCGATCGCCGAGAGTCGGTTATGATCGCCGGGGATCGGCGGGGCGTTGATCTCGACGCCCCATTCGCGTCCGCGCGGATCGAGGCCCAGTTTCACTTCGGCGCCGCCGCCCCCATCGCGCGCGGCAAACCAGACCTGATGTCCATCGATCGCGTGGACTGCGCCTTCTGGCTCGTCGGACAGGATAGAGCGCCAGCGGGCGAAGGCGTTGCGAGACACGTCCTTGTCCGTGACGAGACGCAGTTGCGGTTGAATGAGACCGATCGCGAGCGCGAGCTCGTCGTAGCCTGGATCGAAACGGCTGATTTGCTCGACCGACCAGTCGACAAGCGCTTCGAACGACATGGCCAGGCCCTCCTCGGCCGGCAAGACAGCCGCAAAAGGCGAGAGGTCATTGTCGTAGCGTCGAAGAACCTCGTACTGCAGGCGCTCCGGGCCGCCACCCAGATCGACGGTGTCCAGCTTCACGCAGAAATCCCCGACGGCGTCGATCCCGACGGTATAGGCGAGGCCCCTAGGTGCCTGAGGCCGGGGATAGATCCGCGACCAAGTATAAGCTTTGAACTTCTGGCCTTGATCGAACGGATCGGACTTCTTGCGGACGAAGCCGGTTGGGAACAGCCGCACATTAATCGCCCGCGCCCAGCGCGCGGTCGCTTCATATGCATCGACCACCGCGCTGCTCGCAGCGTCTTGCGCTGGGTCGCCAGTTTGTCGCGGCGTGCCCGCCCAGGCTTCCAGCAGCGTGAAATGCTCGGCCGTGAAACCGTGCTCCATGGTTCGCTCCTGTCAGAGTGCTCGCCCAGCCGAGCCGGACTGGTGCGAAATCGGACGCCGATGTTCGGCAACCCCGCCGTCAGATCTGTGCGAGGCCCCACGCCGAATGATCGTGCGTGTCCGCTCGGCTTTCGGCGGCCTCGCGGCTTGGATCACGCTTCGGCCTCGGCGTTTACCGAACCCGCTCGCTCGGATTTGGGTTCGTAGTAGATGGCATCCAGCATGGCTATGCGGGCATCCCACAACTCCAGATCCCGTCCCGCCGGGCGCGGTGTAGTGAACCACGGGGCTTGCTGGATCGGCACGACGATGCGCTCCCAATAATTATCGAGCGAGATGGTCGTTGGAGCGAACGCCAGGGCCCCGGCTAGATTAGTCTGGTTGCCGCCATTCACACAGACGAAAAAGTCGGGGCGCTTCATAGCGAGGAGTCTGGTGGCCGGACAAATCGCGCCGTGCGAGAGAAACCCACGAACGCTTTCGTGAAAGCCTCGCTGTAATTATCGAACTGCTCTTCCGTACCCGTCCCGCGCTTGGGGATGGAATCCAGAGCCTTGGCCAAGGCGGCGTCCTGAAGGCCGATTAGTTCCTTGAAGGTACCAGCGCCGCCCATCGAGCCGAACCATCCCCATTCGACATCATCGAGCCCGGAAGTCTGCGCTTCTGTCGCCCCCAGAATGCCTGCGATGCCCTTCCACTCAGAGCCCGATAGGCCGCTGAAGGAGGACGTTTTGAAGAACATTTGCTGAACGGTTCGCAGCAACTTCATGCGTTTTTCAAAGTCATGATAGGGGTCCGCGCGGGCGCCTATCACGAAGTCTTTCCACCCCATCGTGGCGAGCGGTGCATTGATGCGGGCCCATTCCTTGGCGTCTCCTGGCAGAACCGGATTCTTCGGCCTGGGCGTGCCGCGAGCGGCCTTGGCTTGGCGCCCGTAACTATCCGCCAACACCCTAGTGACCGGTACATGCAGCGGTTCGTAGCGTCGCAGCTGCTCGCGGATCTGGCCGAAGAAGTGATCGTCTGTGGGACCTTTCACGTGGACGCTGGCCTCCAGGTTCGCCCCAAGGCCACCTTTTGTGAAATTTGCGCTGCCGACAATCGCCTCGGCCTTGGGGCCTGAACTGAAATAAAAAATCTTGGGGTGAAAGCATCCCGGGCGGTTTTTCGCGACATACGCATTTGAACATCAGGGAGGCGGTCAATCAGGTCGGGATCTGATGCCACTAAATCGACGCCGAACAGGACCGAGCCGAATTTTGCTGTGTTGGCGAGCAGAGTTTCCGCAACCGGCGTGAGGTCGCCCCATGCCATCGCCATTGAAACGTGATCGTGCTTCTCGATCAGCGCCGCTACGCGTCGCGCGACTGATTTTGCATCCAGCAATACAACTTTCAACCTCACCTCTGTTTACTCTCCACTTCACTTCAGCCCAAGCTCTCTCAAGGCTGCGCGGATGGGTTTGCGCGCCTCATCCGGTACATTCTTCAGATCGGCGATCAGGTCCCTGAGAACTTTCTCCCCACCACGCTCCCTCGCGATCCTTCCCAAGATGCGGACCGGATCGCCGGCCCGCACCGCGGCGGTGGCGATGTCGGAAATCCGCCATTCCGATCGAAAGAACGCGTCAATCAGGCGTCGCCGTGCGCTCTTGCATTTATCCCAGTCGAGAAAGACGAAGATGTAGCTCAGCAGGTCGAACTCGCTGTCCTTGGCGAGTTCCCTATACACGGGTGGGAACGCCGCCGCGATCAAGGGCGACGCAGCCTCGCGCCGATCGCCGAGCGCGAACGGCAGCAGGATGGCGGACGCCCGTACGAAACCGCTTTCGGTCACCGATCCAGCTTCCCACAGCATCCTCGCAGCGGCCTCGGCCGCCTCGGTAGATATGTCCAGGTGGCGCCGTCTCGTCATAGCAACCGCCATCTCCTCGATGCCGGTGAGAAGGGATTTGCGGGTGGCAGCGGGAGCGCGGCCGAACGCCAAAAGATTCCGGGACGCCGACGCCGGCGACACGCTCCGCTGCAAACCCACGCCCATCGCCCTGCCGCCATTCAGCTTGTCACCCGCCGCCGACAGCAGTCGATCGAGAACGGCCGAGGAAACCTCGTTCGGTTCCTGCGGCAACCCAAGTTCGATCGCCTTGCCGATCAGCTCCGTGCCAATGCCGCCCTTCAGATGCGGAAGCAGGTCGACCACCAGAGCGACGTAGCCGCGGGGCGGCATCGTCACATCGCGGGCGATGCGGGAGAGCAAATCGGTATCAAGTCCGTCGGCCGCGTTCAACGAGGCGAGGGTGTTCCCGAGCGTGCCCTGGTCTGCCAGCATGCTCCGAAGCTGCAAGGGCGTCGCGGTCGTGAGCAGCGAGCGGATTAGTTCGATGCGCCGCGGTGGCTTTAGCGCCGCTGTCCCTAGCAGCCATTCTAGATCAGCCGAGGTCTGGCGCAGCGTCGCCTCGACGAGCGCATCACCTCCGACGCTTGCGCCCATCGCGCTAACAGCCTCACGGAGGGCGGCGTTCGCCTGAAGCGTCCGAGCTCGTTCGACGAGGACGCTCCTGATCTCGGGCGAGCTTAGCCGGTTAACCGTATTCACATGCGCGGCCTCCTTGATCAGGCCCTCGGCGTCGAGATCGTTGATGAGTAGCCGCGCAGGCTCGACGTGGCGATCATCGACCAGCAGGCCCAGTAACCGTTTCCTCGCCTTCTCCCGGACGCCGTCGTCGGTTGTCCGGAGCGCAGCCGCCAATGCGGACGAGACGACCGGGAACCTCCCGACGGTTCCTTGCGCCAGCGAGGCACTGGCGAACAGGATATCCAGCAGATCGTCGCCATCGAGGCGGCTCAGCATCTCCGCAACGTGGTGATCGAGCGACCGCGCGAGACCGTCGGCAGCCGCGCGCACGAGCAGTTCCCTCTGCGGTTCGACGTTCAGCGACGACAGCACCTCCGCCGTTTCGACCGGGTGGCGGGAGGCCAGATCGACCGCCGCCGTGCGGATCGACTTTGCTACGGACAGGGAAGGACTTAGCCCCTCCAGCTTCTGGATCAGTGCGCCCAGATACCGCCAGGCATCCTCAGCCTTCATGGTGGTGGTCGCCATCGAGGCCGAGCGGGCAAGAGCCGGCTCCAGCTCGCGGATCAGGTCGACCTGCCTGACCTTCCGCGTATTGGCGATGTCGAGCATGCCAAGCGCCGCCGTCGGGGAGCTCGGCAGCTTGCGTCGCAGGTCGTCCCACAGCAGCGAGACCCGAAGGGCCGATTCACTGCCGACCCCATCCGACGACATCTCGCCTAGCACATCGAGGCTCTTGAGCGACGGGACCGGAGCGCTCAGGACCTGGGCGACGATGGGCGCGGACCATGGATGCCGCGCCGGCCCGCGCTTCCGCCCGTCAATGCGACGCCCCTTCCAATTGGAGAACCGTGACCTGGCCTCCTTCGACGCGAACACCAGATCAAAACTGCGACGGCCGATGGACCGGGGCGAGCGGGCGAAGGTCGACATGCTGAAGGTGCGGCGGAAGCCCGGCCACAGCGCGGTCGTCAACCGGAGCGCGAGCGGCTCCGGCCTCTCCGCGTCAAACACAACGATCGGCGCTCGCTCCTCCAAGAACATCGCCTCGATCAGCTCGGTGCCCTGCAGCGGATCGACCGGTGGAAGCAGGGTCGCGGCTGCGACCGGCTGGCGCCGCTCGGCCGGCTGGTCCGTACCCCCCTCGGTGGCAACGGCCACAATCGAAGCCACGTCCTGAACCTCCTGCCATTCGGCCATCGGCACCAGTACGCTGCGGGTTCGAACGCAGCCAGCGCGCGGCGCTTCGAAGTCCTGCCAGGTCCGGGCCACGACGTAGTGCGTCCCGCTCGGGAGGGGATACAGCGTCAGATAGGGCGCGAAGCGTTCGCCCGGAGAGAGCGGGCCGGCGACGTCGGAGAGGCGGTCAATCAGATCCTGGTCGGCTTTTGGCAGCCGGATGGTGCTCGACAGGAGCTGATGCCCCTGCCGATAGCCATGCAGCTGCTGATCAAATCCGGCCAACCTAGTCCCCCATCGCCCAAGCGATGGGCAGCATCACGTCGAAGTCGGTCTTGATGCCGCCCTTGTCCTCGACGACGACCCAGCCTTGCTCAGAGATGTCTCGTTCGAGGAAGCGGTTGCGGAACTCCTCGTCGTCCTCGAGATCCCCCCCGACCACAGAGAGCCCGAACAGCTTCACGTCCAGCCGGCCGGTGTGCGCAAGGCGGCCCGCGAACAGCGGGAACTCCCGTCTGAGATAGATCATCGGTCCCCCGGCCTGGACGCCGGCGTCGAGCAGGTCCCAGGCGGCCACTACGACGGCGACGTGCGGGCGGCCACCGTCCACGCGGTTCGCCAGATACAGATCGAGATAACGGAGGAGCTCGCAGAGCAGCACCTGCGTCGGCAGATCGGGTTCGGATGGCAGCTCGACCGCGTCACGGTCCTCCTCGCCCGCAGGCACCCGTTCGGCTTCGGCCGCCGGCGCGTCGGCCTGGATCATGGTTTCGCCGCTGCCTCCGGCCGCCGATTCGGCTTCGGGCTCGTCATACTCCGCATCTAGCCGCAGGATGTTGCGCGCTGTGACCCAGTCGAGCGGCTTGACATTCTGATCTGAGAGCGCCCGCACGAAGACGACGGCGCCCTCCGCCTCGTTCAGGACGTCGAGCCACTCTTGGGAGATCTCGGACGTCGCCACCGTGCGTGTCCACAGCTCGCCCGAAATGTCCGGCACCATCAGCTCGGTCGGCGCACCCGCGCCATTCGCACCGCGCACGCTGATCGAGAAGTCCGTGCGGCCAACCTCAAGATTCCGGTCTGAGCGGGGCGCGAAGCTGCCCTGCATCAGATGCTCGACGGCCCCGTCGACATAGGCGATGTCATCCGGCAGCCGCTCAGCCCGCAGAACGCCCTTGCGCTTCTTGAACGACGGCCAGAGCCGGCCGACGTAGTTGGTCTTGCCCGAATCCGGACCGCCCAGGAGCACGATCGATCTACGGGTCATGCGGCACTCCTAAAGCAGCCAAGGGTCCTCTCACCCGGGCTCCGGTCGTCCGGCCAGAAGTCGGGTGCGGCGCGGTCGTGGTTCAGCGTCATGTCGATCAGTGGTGCGATACCCGACCCAGGCTCGACGTCTCCGAAGGAGAAGGAGGCGATCGGCGCGAGCGCGATCTCCATCTCATGCCCGCGACCCGCCTCGCAGATGCTCTCGTAGGCGTCCGGCGGGAACTCGCCGATGTCCCGCCAGCTGGGCACGAGGATAATTCGCGGCCTGGGCGTTGGCAGGATCGCGGACAGCCGCTCGACCAGCATCTCGGCCCGGTAGGTCGCGTACTGCTTGGTCTTCGCCTCGACGAAGGCACGCCCATCGACCATCAGCCAGATCACCGACGCCGACCCGAGGAACGAGAAGCGGTCGCTGTCGGTCTTGTCGATCAGGGCCTTTGACCATTCGCCCGGAAGGTCCGGCATCAGCATGTCGAAGAACCGGCCGTCCTCCCGGCGACGCAGTCTGAAGTGCAGGAACCCCGCCTGTCGGTCGTCAGCCATCTCGGTGTGGACCGTAAGCTGCCCGGGCTCGTCGCCCTTCGTCCAGTGGCGGCTGCCGCGCGAGATCTGCTCGAATGCCATCAGCGACGCGCTGTCTGCGTAGTCGTATCCCTCGAACTCGCCCTTGGCGAGGAGCAGGTAGGCACTCACCAGGCACGCGGTCTTGCCGGAATCGGGCAGCCCCAAGATGCCGACCATCGTCGTGTGGCGCCGCGTCATGAGCGCCGTCGACTCCTCGAGACCCATCGTGAGGCTCGAAGGAAGCCTCGGCGTCTCGTCCGGACTCACCAACACGGCGCCGCCCCGATCGGAGGTGGACTGCGCTTCGGCTGCGGTGCCCGCGGCGTGGACGCCGTCGTCGGCACCCTCGTCATCCTCGGTGCCATCCGCCGGCTCGCCCGGATCCCTACGGTTCGAGCACTGCTCGACGGGGTGGTTCAGCACGCACTGACCCGTCACGTTGAACGTGCACTCGCTCATCCGGCAGGAGCCCTGGACCATGATCAAACGCCTCTCAGCGTTGCGACCTGGAGGATGCCGTCTTCGAGAAGTGCTCGCGCGCCCCAATCACGCGCGTCCCGCTCAATATCCGCGCCAGAGCGCGCGGCGTCCCCGCTGGCGATCGCCGCGAGCAGCGGGAAAACCGTGGACGACCGGCCGACCCGTTCCGAGTCGATAGACTTCGCGAGCGTAGCGCGGTGATTCCCGAGGGCGGCCAGCAGCGCGGCCAGGGTGGCTGGATTTCCGGTCGGCACGCCGCGCAGTACCACGTTGCGGTGGCCGGAGGCAGGCAGGCGCCGAAGCTTCGAGGCGCCGTCGATGCCGGCGACCACCGCGCGGACAAGCGGATCGGCGCCCGAAAGCGAAGCGTCCAGGGCCTCGCTCCAGTCCTCGATCTTCCACCACAGAAACTCGAGCTCCTCTCGATCCAGCTCGGCGTTCTCCCGCAGGGCCTTGACCAAAGGCTCGGTTGCCTTGCGGAAGGCGGTTTTCGCCCGCGTGCCCGTCGGCTGGCCTTCGGGAATCGAGAGTGCACCGATCTCTGGTACCTGCGCTCGCTTGCGCGACCGCTCGGCGATCAGCATCGTCCTGATCCGCGCGGCGACGAGCACCTCTTGGCGGAGAAGCTCGACGGGCTCCTGCGAGACGGGGGACTGGAACGACAGCGCCGACCACAGGCCCGCAGCCAGCGCGTCGACCGGCGCCCAGCCGGAATCGTCCGGCTCACGCCGGACGAGGTCGAGGGCCGCAACCAGCGCCAAGACGATGATCTCGAGATCGTGGTCCTCGCGCACGAACGCGGCGCTTCCCGCACCGACGATCGCCTGCTCCACCTTCGTGACGAACTCATCGCGCGCCTTCCCGTCAGCGACGCCATCGGCCAGCTCCGAGGCCAGCCGGATCGCCGACCAGGAGTCCTCGAACCCCGTGATCCAGGACTGGACCGTCACGACGGCGGCGTTGCGACGAATGACGTCCTCGTCCTTGGGGTTCGGCCAAAAAATCCTGACGTACTTCGCCATCACGCTCATTCACCGTCCCCCGATTTCAGTTTCAGTATCGCCGCGTCTATCGCGGCCGACAATTCACCCGTGCGTCCCTGCGCGACCAGCTTCGCGAAGAACCGCTGCTCGATCGTGTGATCGAGGCGATCCGTCAGATCGGCGGGTATCGCCTCAAGTTCGACGAGGATGCGCCGACGCCTATCCTCCGGCAGGTCCCGGAAGAAGCGCAGGCGAACCAGACGAACGTCGTCGGACATCGACAAGTCTACCTCCTTCGATCCCGTCACCGGGTTCGCAACCGGCTGCGGCTGCGCCGGCTCGTCCGCAACGCCCTGGATCGGGGCAACCGGCGAAGCCCCCCTGCGGAAGTAGGGCGAGCCGAGGACATTGCGCTCCGACCTGCCTTCGAGGAATTGCTCATCCGTCTCAAAGCGCTTCATGTCGAAGTTCCAGGTCCGTGGGTTGATCGTTACCTCCAGCGCGTCGAAGGCCTCGTCCCAGTCGAACGTAAGGATATTGTACTTGTACGTGTACTTCTCGTCGATGTCGTCGGGCGCAGTCGCGCCGGCGGCGAGCATCAGGAGATCGCAGCCCTCCTCGACCGGCTTGATGTCCAGCGATGGGAAATGCTCGTGCCCCGATATGATCACGCGGGCGCGCGACTTGAAGTAGCGGCCAGCCTCGTCCGAATCCTGGAGCCAGTTGAGCGGGTGGTGGACGAGCACCACCATTTCCTCGCCGTCGATTGCCTCGAACACGCGCTGACGCGCACCCAGGATCAGCTTGCCCTCGTCGTCCTTGCGAGAGCAGATCAGCGCGGAATTCAGCCTTACGAAGCGGACAGTCCGCCCCGGCGCCACGGCGACGGCCACGTCGGCCGAGTACACCCCGCCGACGTCAAGATCGCATCCGTAGCCGCCCGAGAAGTCCCGGTAGGCGGCGAAGCGCTCGTAGAGTGCCTCGCGCTGGGCCTCGTCGTCGAGGAGCATGTCGAGCATCTTGTCGCCCTGCTCACGCACAGCATCCAGGTGGTACTTCGCCATCGGCGTGATCGCGTCGCGATTGATGTCGTGGTTGCCGGGGACCATCTGGATGTCGAGGCGACTGCAGCCGATGCGCTCCGCCAGCCGGTCCAGCCACTCGCCCGCAATCGCATACTCCTCATACTTCGCAGCATAGGCGATGTCACCGGTCACGATGACGCCGGATGCACTCGTCCCGAGCTTCGCGATTTCCGCAGCGGCGTCGTCGAGTAGCCGCTTCTTCGCATCGTCGTTGATAAAGAGGAGCCCTCCATCCTTCTCTTGGCCGAAGTGGATGTCAGACAAGTGTATAAAAACTGCTGCCACGTTACCCCCTTCGCTCGCTATAGCACTCGATCAAATCAAGAACAAAGGCCTGAGGAGAATATTTGCACGAGCAAAGCGACTAACTTGGCTCCGCCTTCTTATCTGAGCGTCCGAATGCGGCCCGCCATCCGGAGAAACGAAGGCCCGCTATACTCGCCAGCGCTCATAAGAGGCGTCGAGGCTCCTGCCGACTGAAATAATGAATGGCCTAAACCGATACCTAGCTACCAAAGCGGTCGGTCCGGTTTCCACCATTTGTGTCGATCGCCGCTACGTGAACGAACGTCGGCTTTCGGGAGCGGCTTCGGCTCGGCGGAATGGCCTAGATGCGGCGCGTTCCCGCCTGGCAGCTTTGGGGCCGACTGCCGACGGTCCGCTATCGAAAGAAGCCAGCGAATAGCTGCCGTTTGGCCCACTCAAGTGCGTCGCCCACGACGCGGAGCTGACTTATTGGTGGCCGAAAGCGTTTTGGTCCCTTGGCCGGCTAACCCGAATGCAACAACCCTCTTGGAATAGCCCGTCGAGGCGACCATCACAGTTGTTGTAGCCGTGGCAGCTCTGCGGGACTGCACGTCGTTGAAGATCGAAAAGCAATCCAAGTATGCCACTGAAACCCCTTGAAGGATCACCACGCGAGGTAACCCCATTCCTTGTGAACTGCTCTCAGAGGTCGGCCGCTGAGCAACCTTCCTCCCCGCGCCTATGCAGGCGCCTTATTATACCGAGCATTTCGCGGCGACCGCTTTTTCCAGTATCCTCGTCACATGCCCCACACGCCTATGACGCCCGAGACCGCTTCGCCGATAGACGGCATCAGGCCTGCCGCCGCAGCACGCCGGCGCGACGACTTCAAGCCCATCGTCAAGATCCAGCTCGCCCAGCGTGTCGGCTACCTGTGTTCCAACCCAAAGTGCCAGCGGCTGACCGTCGGGCCACGCAAAGGCGAAGAAGGTGCGAACAACATAGGCGTGGCCGCCCACATCAAAGCCGCGTCACCCGGAGGGCCCCGCTACGATTCCAGTCAGAACCCGACCGAACGCGCGAGTGCGGATAACGGAATCTGGCTCTGCGCCGACCATGCCCACCTCATTGACCACAACGCCAAGGAGTTCACGGTCGAGAAACTGGAGAAGTGGAAGCAGGAGGCCGAAGAGCGCGCGTTCCAGCAACTTGCCAGTGGCAAGGGTCCAGCGACCATCGCCCAACTGTCGGACGAACTTATCCAGCAGTTGGCGCCATACATTTCACGGCTCGGTCTGCCGCACGATGCCGATCTTGCGACTGTAAAGGCGCAGGTACGCGCGGCGTCGCTGGCGGATATTGAAACCTATGAGCGGCGACGGAGCTGGCCAAGGCATTCCGTGGAACTTGAACTCGGGGTGGAGGACGTCGAGGATGTTCAAGACGTCCGCAACCTAGACCAAGGCCACTTCGCTCAGGTTCTCGCTACGGCGCAGCATATCGTCCTGCTGTCGGCCCCCGGCACCGGCAAGACCACGACCCTCATCCAGATCGCCCGCAAGATGATCGAGGCAGGTCCCGTGCCAGTGTTCGTGCCTCTTGGCGCATGGGCCGAATCCGGTAGAGACCTCTTTGACTGGGCATCCCGGCGGAGAGTTTACGAGGCGCTCTCCAGTGCGCACCTCAAGTTCTTGGCAGACCATGGCGAGCTCGCCCTGATCCTGGACGGCTGGAACGAAGTCCCCGACACAGCACGCCGCCGTCTCATCAAGGAGATAGAAGAACTTGAAACACTGTTCCCGCTGCTGAACGTGGTTATGAGCAGTCGCCGGACCGCCGTGGACGTCCCGCTTGCAGGGCGCCGTATCTCTGTCCTCCCCCTGTCGGACGAGCAGCAACGCGAAGTCGCGAAGGGCATGAGGGGGCAGGACGGCGTCAGCGTGCTCGATGCCGCTTGGCGTACCGTCGGTCTGCGCGACCTCGTAACGATACCTCTATATCTGCACGCCTTGATGGAAGCGACCACCTCGGGAAAGCTACCCGAGACGAAGGAAGAAGTACTTCGCCGCATGGTCGAAGCCCACGAGGCCATTCCCGCCAACAAGGAGCTATTTCACCGGGAACTGCATGACGCCCAGCATACCTACCTCACGACCATCGCGGCGACCGCCCAACTGTCGGGTACGCCGACAATTCACGATCGCGATGCGCGTTCGGCAGTATCGAGCGCAAGCGAAAACCTCCTGTCTGACGGGCAGATTTCCACCGCACCAAACCCGCCTCACGTCCTCGACGTCCTTGTGGCCAGTCATTTGCTGATCAGGCATGACAGCCAGCTCTATTCGTTACAGCACCAGCAGCTACAGGAGTGGTTTGCATCCCTTGACCTGGAGGCGGGGCTCGTAATGGCAGGGGATGACCTCAGCCTAGAGCATCCGCTTACGACAGTTGCGCTCAACGACCGCAGCTGGACCGAGGTGGTCCTTTTTGCATGCGAGCGAATGTCGCGGAAAGACGAGGCGGGTGCCAAGGTTGTTGCGAAGGTTGTGGATTTGTTGCTGGGTATCGACCCAATCTTCGCCGCGCATGTTGTCGCGCGATCGGGGCCGACTGTTTGGCAGATCATTGGAGACAGGGTCGTAAGGTTCGGGCGTGCCTGGCATACGCAAGGCCGGTTAGACCGCGCGGTCGGTTTCATGATCGAGACTAAAAGGCCCGAGTTTGCGGATATCGTGTGGCCTTTCGTTTCCGGCGACAACGGTCAGAAGCAGATGAGCGCGATGAGGATCGTGCGTCGCTTCAATCCGTTCGTCCTCGGAGATCGTCTCGCGCGGGACTTCGCGGGACTGCCTGATCAGGCACGCGAGACATTAGCCACCGAATTGGCGTTTCATGGCGATCGGGACGCCCTCGATGCGGTCCTCGCATTGGCGCTGAATGAACACAATCTGGAAATCCGGCTTCGCATCTTTGAAGGCCTCTCTTTCCGTGTCGCCACGCGGCAAATGGAGGAGCTTCTGCGAGCCTCTGGTGACGAGTTGGCGCAAGCAGTCGCACGAAAGAACCAATTCGACGGGGTTCGGGATCCAGAACTACTGGCTGACCTCTTGGAAAGGCGAAAAGCCCTAGTTACAGCCGATGCATCGCCAGAGGTCCGTTTGGCGACGGCCCTCGACTCCCTTTCGGACGAAGAAGCAGCGGTGGCGGTTGAGCGCGAACTGAAAGATCTCGCATTCTCGTTCAAGGACCGCGGACATCACATCACGCACGAAGCCTGGAACCGCTTTCCGCGCCACGCCGTGGCGCTCAGGTGGCGAGTGGAGAATGGTCTCGACCTACCCTATCAGCCGCTGCAGTATTTGGAAGGCGCCGAGCCCACCGACGACGACCCTGTAGCCACGCTGACGTTGCAGGACGACAAGAGCGATCGAGCAAGCGTGGCGTGTTTTCTAGCCGGGGAGCGTACCGTTCGGGAATTGACCGTTCGCTACCTTGATACCAGACGCAAGTTGCGAGCGGACGGCGAGCGGACAGAGGCTGCCTACGGACCCTCCCAAAAGCTTGCAGACAAGCTGGAAAGCACGCGCGCAAGCGTGCTGATCGATGTCTTGCAGGAGTTCGCAGAAGGGCTAACTTCAGATGAAATCAACGACCTCGCCGATGTTCTCAGCCGGCACGGTCGCGGAGGGGATATCGAACACTTGCAGATGCCCCCTGCCAGCAGACCAGCTGCCGTCAAACTTATAGAAGGATGGGGGCAGCAGCTCCTCGGCAAGTCAGCTTCACGGCATCACATGGCCCAACTCACGTGGGCGATGCGCCGCGTTCCTGATGCTTGTCAGGTACCCATATTGAACAGGATGGTCGAAGCAGACCTCGCGGGTCTTGCCGCGGCAAGGGCGGCGTATGCGGTCAACAGGTCCGACGAGAATGCCTTGAACGAAATGCGATGGTCTCACGTTCACGAGTACCGCATCATGCTGACAACTATCGGCAACGACGAGGCCGAAGCGGTGCTGAAGCGTTATCTTCTCGACGCGGACTTCGGTCCGGAAGCGGCTGTCGGGCTCCAAGTCATCTGGCAGCAGCGAAACGAACCAGCGCCTGACGACAAAGATCGCAAGTTCAGCCAATGGCCCGACTTCGCCCGTGCCGTCGCAAATCGGTCAAGGGACCGCACCCAGAACTGCGACACAGCGGATCTGCTTTTCAAGGTCGCAGAGACCTGGGGTAAGGCCGGATCCATGAAAGAACTTGGACGTGCGGCGCGATTTGCCGGCTGCGCCGTGCTGCTTCCGCATGGCAACCGCACGGCATTCCTGATCGACTTCCTGCAGGCCGAGTTACCACACCGGCTGCGGCTAGAACTTGCGCAACGCATGACGGTCGGCGGTCTTGTCGTGCCCGCTGGCATCATCATGAAGGGGCTGTCGGATGCGATGGCCGAGCACGGCGATCGTAAATGGATACAGGACAATGACCTATACACATTGTTTGACTGGCTGGAACTGCTACCGGTCTCGGATCAGCCGTTCGCGTTGTTTGACGGACTCGATGCGATGGCCGCAAAATTCCAGTTCGGCGAATGGCGTATCCGGGATCTGTTGAACAGTGTGCGACATCTGGAAGAAGGTCTTCGGATCGAACTTTTGCGTGGGCTCGTATACCGCTACCCGAAGTTGACTGACCAATACGAGCTGTTTCTTGCGCTCAAGAATCCGGGGCAGGCAACGCTGGACTTCCTACTGGAAATGGCGGCCGGGAAATACGGCAATGGACCGATCGAGCGCGGCACACGCTTTGACTACCCCGACGAATTGTTTCTGACGCTCTCGCCAGAGGCGCGGGAGAACTTACCGGCGCGATATGACGCGGTAAATGATGAGCGACAGAAGGCGCTGCTCGCGGGCATCCTTCTCGCTGGAGCAGATCACGCCACCGTCCTGAAGCTTGCACAAGACAAGACCGGACGCCGTGTCATCGGTCAATTTGGCTGGAATACGCGCTCCAAGATTCTGTATTTCCACCAGCCGACTGGCAACGGTTCGTCGTCTTACTCTCTCATCCCACGCGATCTGTCCGAACTCCGTAAAGGACTGTACGGTCTGACCCGGTCTTCTGATCCCGAAACGGCCAAATTCGCTGCCGACTATCTGGTGCAGATTGACGCCGAGCGTGATGAGGAAGGTGGGATTGATGCTGGTCCCCGCCATCCGGATATCTCCTCAGGTCGGCCGTGGCCCGTCGTGAAAGAGGTGGGCAACGCAGGGTTGCCAGATGCATCTCCTACTTCCGCCTAGAATGGTCTATCGGCAAGCTGAGCCGGGGCGCAGGCGCTGCAAGGGCGCCTATTTTGAATGCCAGTGGCCGTGCATCCACAGGTATGACGCTAAGGGCAATATTGGAGCAGCTAAGAGCCCGTCTTGCCAAACGATTTGCCGATAAATTTAGCTAAACCGTCTTTCTCTCCCTTCTCAACACGGGCGTGTCGTTGGGCGTTCGGCAGCAGTGTCATTGTTTCCGGAGACATCCTTTGAAAGAGAGAGTCTACCCACTCTATCTTGCTCAACTCCGGAAGCGGTTGGATTGGAAGGCCATAGACGTAGTGCGCGCCGTCGGCAATGAACCCAATCACCCTGCCACCGCCGCGCCGATTAAGCGACACGATCTGCGGCACGCCGCCAGAAAGTGGATCGCTTTTCTTCTCCAACGCGTCACAAAACGATGAAAAAATCGACCGGGCGGTGCCGCCCTGTGGGCTCGCGTTCCAAGCGTTGATTTCGCGATCCAGCGCGTGGTCGCCGCTTCCAAGTTTAACCAACACGGCGCTTTTCAATGGAACGCCAACTTCGATCTTCTGGTCCGTCCAGGTCCGCCGCCCAGCTTGATAACTGGTTTTCCAAAGGTAAAACGACCCTCTCAGCCCCTCACCATCTCGTGCACCGTGCAAGATGATGAAGTCGTAATCTGGAGCATTATGCCGCCGTTCAAATGACCGTTTCAGATACTCAACAATCTTGTCGTGCCGCATTTCAGCGGTTGCCTGTTGGTCCCAAAGCAGGCTTTGCCCGGCTAAATCTCCGAGTTGACCGAGCACTAAGGTTGGGTACAGAACGTCGCCGCAATAGCCGAACACGTCCGCCGACCGGGACGCAAATACCTTGCGGCCGCTGTCCCACCGGTGAGATTCTGAGCCCCATGTGATCCGGCTATCTCCCACAATGTAAATGCTGCTCGGCCCTCTCGAATCGACCGAAACCCAGGATAATAGTGTTGTCACTTGACTAAGCGCCCCGTTTATCTCCAAAGGATATACTGAATTCGCGAGGCAACTCCCAGACGTTCCACCACTTTTGCGGGGCGTGACGGTCGAGGACCTGTGTCGGCCCGGTCCATACTGGGCCGACACGGCTGGGTAATGGAACGAACCCAGTTTGCGAGCCTGCATGGAAATGCGAAGCCGCACGGCGATTTGACCGTGAACATCCGCGGGCATTGTCCGCCCTGATCGCGCTCGCCGTAGCTGCCTGAACCACAGCCGGGTATTCGTCCGGACACGTTGAGCTTTCCTAGTAGACGTCGGCAAAGAGGAGAATCGGGGGCATGGCGGAAATCGAGTTTTCGGAGCGCGAGCGTCTGAACGCGCTCGTGCTCATCATACACA
The DNA here is from genome assembly GCF_040324155.1 of Mesorhizobium sp. M0011. Classification (NCBI taxonomy): domain Bacteria; kingdom Pseudomonadati; phylum Pseudomonadota; class Alphaproteobacteria; order Hyphomicrobiales; family Phyllobacteriaceae; genus Mesorhizobium; species Mesorhizobium sp. M0011. Next base: position 119,871 of record NZ_JAMYVQ010000012.1, read on the forward strand.
ATGAGCGGCCGCTGGATGCAGCTGAGGTTGCAAACCTCCTGCGCGACCTTAACGCCGACTACAAGCGCGTGACGGGAAGCCGGCTTGTCCTGGCGCGTTTCGAAACCGGCTCGTCCGGCTTCCTGCTCTACGATTATCTCATCCTAGCCGGTGGCGGTGCATCGGCTCTCACCGCCATCACTGTCGCGACCGGCCACATGGCCAAGTTCGTGACGTGGATGAAGGGATTCTTCAAAGGCACGCATGCGGTGCCTCAAAGTCCGCTGATCGAGCTGCCGGATATGTCGAAGGTTGCGAAGGCAGGACTTCGTCTCGCCGACACGGCTATCAAGAACGGTATCGAATTCGATTTCAGCTATGAGGCGGATGCCAAGGCAGGCACCCAGAAAATTGCCTTCAAGGTGACGCCCGCGGAGGCGCTGGAAGCGAAGAGTCGGGAGAAGGCGCGGCAACAGTTGCTTACCGGCCCGGAGACGGTGCGGCGGCTAACTGCTGCCGTTCCACAGGTCCAAATCGAAGACTTCACCAGAAGAGTGATTGCGCACGCCCCGTCTGGCAGCTCGTTCGACCAAATTGAAAACCTGGTCGAGGCTTTCGTGCAGTTCATGAAAGATAACGGCAACGCTTACCAGTTGCCACAGCTAGCGTTGTCATTTGAGATGCAGGGCAGGTCGGACATCGGGCAGATCATACGCCGACATATCGAGGACGGACCGGGCAAAGTGAGCGTCAGCGTAGAAGACTAGGCTCAATCAAGCCTTTGGGGCAGCTGCGGGTTTCACCGCTTCCTTTGCATCAGCGACAGCTGCCCGCTCTTCGGGCGTCGGGAAAATGGTCTGAAGCTCCTCGGGTGGTATCCGCTCTTTGCCCTTATCAAGGATGCCACTGGTACAGATCGTGATGAACCCGACTCCAAACTGCGAGGTGGAGATCATGAAGTCCTCCTTCTCCTTGTACCCGTAACGGTAACCGAACCGCCTGCCGTAATCCTTGATGTTGCCCCGGCCGCCAACCTCTTTTTCAGGCAACATCCTATTCACGTAGTCGGTTAGCTGCGACGCGCGCGGATGGCCGCTGTGAACCGTTGCGGTCCAGATGTAGTGCTTCTTCGTAAGGAACTTGCCGCCCGTTTCCTTGTAGTAGATCGCACACGCCATCTTTCGCCCGATATTGGTGGCCGCCGCAGGAAACTCTGCAGGCACACCAGCCAGCGGCATGTTCGACAAATCGGCGTCCGCTGGCACATGAATCCCCATATCAGCCAGCGCCGCCGCCTTAGCCTGATTGCTGAGCTTGGTGTTCAGGAGCGCGGCCGGATAGTTGTTCTTGATGCCATCCTGCAGTCGCCACATCGACCACAAGTCTTTGGTGAACAGGTCGGGGTTTCCCATCTGCATGTAGTAGCCGAATATCTGGTCCTCCGTTTTGGTCGAGCCGTTGCAGGCCTCACACGCGGGGAACTCAAAACCCTCCGGGAAGAACCCACGCGGGAAGCACGCCTGAGGCGGGATGTGGTCGACCGTGGACGACTTGGTCACGCCTCCACAAAGGCAGCACAGCGGGTTGTCCTCCAGCAGTTGCTGGTAGCGGCTCTTCTTTTGTTTGGCCTGTCCCATTACTTCAGCAGCCCGTGCAGGAGGTCGTTGAGCTGGAAGGTGCCATGTGCAAACCCCTCGGCGAGGCATCGATTTCCGGAATCGAGAGCCGCGCGCGCTTTGCGCGATGAGGCGCTGTTCCGCTTGCTCGAAAGCCCCGCGTCCAACCTTTCCCAGGCCGATGCCGAACGACGGTCAGTCCGACTGAACTATACCCGTTAAAGCATCTCAGGTCTAAGCTTAGCACGGCTCGGTTTCGGATAGGTAGCAGGCGACATCTACCAGGCTAGGGAAGCCCGGATGAAAATGTTTAGCGACCTTGCTAGAGGCCCTTCCGCTGCACAAACAGTGGGACAATCGCAAGCGCAGCGTTCGAACCAGCATCGGCTATAATGGCCAATATGCGCCGCATCTCGGATTTGTCGCTGGCCGCATGATCGGCCAACGGCTTCGCGAGCGCTGCGGCGCGGTCGCCAAGATCTTCATATCGCCAGAATTTCGGATCGCGGCCATGCGCCTCGACAAGACGGGCGAGCCATCGCGTATAGGTGGAAGCCCGCTCGTCCAACGACATGCGTTCGACCACACGCAATGATAACCACGCCGCTCGGCGGAGATGAAGCGTCGATTGCTGCCAGGTGTCGATCCATTCCAGAAGATCTGTGAGATGTAGCCAACCGGGCGGAATTGGAGTCGACCAAGGGCCTACGAACCCTGCAGCCTCCACGCAATCGTCGAGTGAATCATAATTGGTTTGCCGAGATGGGACGGCCGTCGCCATGACCCATTCCGCCGCGGGCTTCCATGCGGACCAGAAGCGTGCGTCGGGCCTCCGCTCGCTGACCATTAGTTCGTGGGCGATCGCCTCCATGTAGTTGCCAACGAGTTCCCGGGCGTGATCTCCTTCTTCAAAGCGGGTCAGACTGTTCCAGATCGCCCCATCGCCGTGGAAGGCCGCAAAGCGCCCCACCTCGCGCGCCATCTTGTGCGCCCACTCGAAGGGATAGCGGCGGTCGTGCTGCCGCGACTCCTCGCCTTCCGAATAGTCCCGAGTCCATTCGACGAGACCCTTCAAATAGGCCGCGAAAGCGTCGCGCCCCGTTGTCTCGCTTGTAAGGCGACGCCAGTCGAGACGGGTTAGAATTTCCGCGACGCGTCCCCAGTCGAGCACGACAGGTGAGATCAGCCGAATGCGGCGCGGCGGATGATACCATTTGCGACCGCGTATCCACTGAAACCGATAGGGTGGCGGCGGAAGCTCTGGAACTCGGTTTGTCGGACATGGCTTTGCAGCACGTTTGATAATCTTCAATCGCCTTCTCGCCATGCGTCTCGCAGCCTTTTCCTCGCTGCCCTGAAACCAGAAATGGCCAATGTCGATCACGCACACATCCAGCGCTGCAAAGGTCACCCGGCGCGCAAGGTCCGGGTTTGCGTCCCAGAGAAGTCCATCGAGCACCGCCTTTTGAATGCCGTGCAGCCGATCAACGGCAAGTTCGAGGACGCGCTGCTCGATGGCGTCGTTGCGTTGGCGGCATGCATAGGCGGTGAGCCCCCATGCGCCAATATCTTGCGCATCGAAGCTGAGCAGCGCCTCATCAACAGTAAAGCGTTCTTCTGCGAGTGATCGCCGAATTCCGCAACCCGCCACAAGCCGCTCGCGCACCCATTCGAGCCTTGCATCGAGAAACGCCATATCGGCCGTTGCCGCGACAACGGCTGCGGCGCCAACAATGGCGAAGGAGGTCATTCTCCGGGCCAGCCCGAATCCGTCATCATTGGCGTCTTCGGGCGGTTCGGCCATCACTTGATCAGCTAGTTCGATAGCCTCTTCGAGGGTCAAGCTTTCCTCGATACCATCTTTCTTGCGCGAGTGGACTGCCCACATCGCCAACCGATTTACCTGTCCCATTCTGCGGCGGTTTTCTTCTGCAGCCTCGATAATCTTGAGCTGCTCGGCCGGAGGACTGATATGGGCTTCGATACGCTGCTCGGTCTGATTGTAACTGATCTCGACCTGATCCCGGTCGCTATCGGAGAGGATGCGGGCAAACCGCTCTTTGTTCGCCGCCACCCAGGATGAATCGGCAAGCTGTCGTTCGTCTTCGGCGAGATCCTCCAAACTCCACGCGCCGCGCAACGCGTCGAACTCGGCTTGGGCGTCCTCGCCCGCCTTGAGGCGGAATGGAAGCATCAACGTGTGCGACATCGGTGACTGCGCCTTATGTCGCTCGAAGATCGCCTCGACCTGATCGAAGTGGTGGTCACGCTCGGAGAAACTGTAGCTTATGCGATGCGTCGGTTGTTGGTCGTCGATATGCTTCCGAATGTCGTAGTTCCAGAACCGCGGCGTCCCGAGAAATGGCGCAGCGTGATCAATCGCACCCGGGGTATTCACATGCGCTTTGAGGATCGAAATACACACACCCGCCGTTGCCACCAGGCCGTTGGGCTGAAGAGCAAGCTTAATAAGGTCGCCGACATCCCGTCCATTGGATGCTTGCCGATACATCCATTCATCGAGCGCGAGATGCATCGAACCCAGGATGTTTGATCCGAGTACGGCTCGGGACCAGCGGTAAACGGTCTCGTCACCCCAGAGAGCGATGGTGTGCCCATCGATCTTGAGCATCAGCGCAAGTGGTTGTTCGCCGTCGCGGCAGCGGGCGTACCAGCGCCAAAAGACCGAGGCCCGCCGTTCGATTTGATGGAAAAGATCCAGCGCCAACACTTCGTCGGCCTCAAACAACTCAAGGAAACCTGCGCGTGAAGGGCCAGGCGGGTAGCAACTCTGACCGTCAGGGAGCCCAGCGCTATGAGCATCGGAAAAACTAAATAGCTCACGCCCGAGGATCGACTGATCGTTACGCGAGCGGCGTCGCGGCGGCAGATAGTGGCAGGCGGAAAGCTTGGCCCACGTGGCTGGAAACCTACCAGGAAGGAAACCAGGGGATTTCAGCAACTTGCGTCGCGGGCTGCCGAGGCGCCGATCATTAGCCAGACGCGCGAGATAGGCTTCGACACCGCGTGCGTCCGACTCAGCGCAGAATATTAGGGCCTCCCGAAGTTTCTCTTCGATTAGCTTCCAAGCGTCGCGGTCCGGCAAATCGATCCCGAAAGGCTCACGTCTATCGCTCCAACCGAGCAAGTGACGGCATTCCTCGATCTCATCGAGCCAAGGGCGGACGATCTGTCCTATGGCCTGGCTATGGGCGTTCGGGATGTTGAGCGTTGCTCGGCAGAAAACACGCGCAGTCTCGGTAAGCTGAGGAATAAGACTCTTCGGCCAATTGGACCATTTCGGCAGCGACCAACGTAGAAAGGGAACCCAGCTTCGCCACACCGGCTGCTTGCCATAGCTTGCGATCGCGTAGCGTTGGCTTTCGCTAAAATGGGCAAGGCGCGGCGAGTGTAGGAGCGTTTCGTCTAGCCGAGTCTCGGATACGAGGAGCGTGTCAAGAAGACGGCGGATCAGCCGGAAGTCATCGGCTTCGAGGGCGGAACCGAGGTCGTCAAGGATTGCGCTAGAGGCTTCGGTATGGAGCGGCGCGACGAGCCAGGCCCGAGCCCAGGCAGGATCCATTGAGGTGTCGGCTTCGAGTGCCGCATACACTTCGCGCCAACGGACATAGTGGCCTTGCTCGAGACACAATTGTCCGAGGAGCCTCACCGCTCGAAGCCACCACAATGGCTCGCCGCTGTCGCGCAAACGTTCGCTAAGCCGGTCGCAATCGGGCAGCAGACCACGGGCGATGAGCCAATCCTCATGTACGTCAAAAGCAAGCGTGATTGCGTCGGCACGAGGGTCTGAAACCAGCGTGCCTTCGCTTATGAGGCAGAGCGCTCCTTCCGGATCGAAAACGGAGCTCCCAGGCGCGCGCGTCGGATTTTCGACAAGCCACCGCCCCATCTGCGACAGAGCCTTGGTCCGGCAAGCGGTTAGGCGGGCATCATTCTGATCTGCATTAGCCCATTTTCCTGCTAAATCCATTTCGGTGATACGCCCCTCGGGCGGTACGTCGAGCTTTAAAAGCTCGCGAAGAAGAAAGAGCCGCCGGTTCTGCTGAGCAAGATCATTCCGTCTGAGTAAAGATGCAAAGGCCGGGAACGCTTCCGCGACTGCTTCACAATCCTCCTTGTCTATCGCATCGACCGGAAGGCTCGCCGACTTGCTGATCCCCGCGTCATCGAGCGCAGCGAGCACCAGGTCCCGGTCTTGATATGCGCGAGCGGAAGTAATCATCCGCCAATTGCCGGCATCCAGATAACGTGCCGCGAGCGCCAGCAGGTCGGTCACGACCCCGCGCCGCTCCGAGAGCAGGAGTCGGTCGGCCCCGTCGATCAGGACCAGCAGATTGCCACCGCGCCCAAGGCGCTCGAACAGCTTTGTAGATGTCTCGCCGATCCCGAGTTGCACCAGATATTCGGCGAGCGAGCTTGCCCGAACCCTATTGTCTTTCAGAACAAAAAGCGGACCCTGATGTTCAAGTGCCAGGCGCTTCAGGATAGCCGACTTGCCACCTCCGCCCTCACCGGTGACGCGGACGATATTATGCTCAGCAAGGTAGACCGACGCGCGCGCAACGAGATCCGACCGGGGCAGCTGGAGACTTTCACTGCCGCGGCGCAGGCGGTCCTCGATTGACCCCAAGGCGGCCTCAGCGGCCTCGGCAACACGCTCGAGATCGGCGGCGCCTGCCGCAAGTTCAGGGTAAAATTGGCGGATGACCGATGGATGCTTTGCCAGCAAGGCTTTGAGAGCACCCCAGCCAAGAATATCTACCTCGAACTTGCCGACGGCAACCCGAGCCGCGGAGACAGTGCGGGCGTGCTCCTGGAGATCCGCATCGACCTCGGCAGTCGTCGCAAAATACCATTTCCCGAGGGGTGGTGCGAACGCCTCTGCTTTGGCGAGCTCGATATCGAACTCGGCCTTAGTTGGCTTTCCGCCAAAGCCCTGGTCCTTGCCTTTGCACTGAACACCGAAGTATCTACCCGGCTTCCATTCGGGCGAGCCGTATACGTCGACGCCGTGCTGCGGTTGGCCGATCCGGCCGTTCTTCTGCGCGGTTGGATCCCTCCATACTTCCGCGAACAAGGCGCAAGACAGGTCCTCGAAGGTTTGCCACTTGCTTGGCGCATTGATCTGTGAGTCGAGAATATCCACGAGCCCAGCCTTGGCACACCGAAAGATAGTCAGCAATTATGCGGGCGGAGCAATATCTACCCAGCGCAAGATATTTCACTTCCATTTTCACATTGGCTGGCGCGAAAGCTAATCTGCAATCCGAGTCACCCTCCGCTGGCCGAGGTGTTTGAGCCGATGCTTGATGCTCTGCGATTTCGCCTTGCGCGCCGATCGCGTAGGAGGACCTCTCAGCTTCTCCCATCCAGATGCGCGACCGATGCCTGTGGGGCGCCCGCCGCCGCTTCCACCCGCAACTCCAGCTCATGCGCCTCGGCGACGCCAACCCCGATCAGATTGCCCAGCGCGCGGTCGATCCGGCCCCGCGCGGGATGCGCCGGGACCAGCAGGCTCGGTTGTTCGGCGAACGCGGCGTCGAGCCATCGCACGACGCGACCACCGATGCCAGCGGTGATCCACAGGCCCGCCGCGCGGGTGCGGTCGAACCAGGCCTCCACGGCATCGAGGACAAAGTCGAGGTGTCGCGCCCGCGGCGCAACAAGGAGCAGCTTCATAGTGCAAAGCGCCACGAACACCGTCGGGCCGCCCCTCAGCAGAGGGCGCATTGTGGCTAGCAGCGGGTCGACACGGTCGAAGAGTAATGGTGGAAGATAGCTGTGCGTCCCGTTGAACGGATCGTAGGTATTGAGGAGCATCTTCGCGATGATGCCGCCACTTTCGATGTCGATCCGCGAGCTGGCCGGATCGCCGGCATATTCCCACCGCTTGAGCGCGATCACCCGCTCCACCAGCTTGGCGCGCAGATCGGCAGGCCGAGAGGCGGGGCGTTGGGGATCATTAAAATAGAGCGCGTCGGCCGCATGCATGACCGCCTGCGCAACGTCGCCGAAGGGCTCGTCGGGCAAGTCGGTCACAAGCTTCAGATCGGTATCGAATGACGCGGGCGTGCCGTCGAGTAGTCGCTCGGCGAACAGCGCATAATAGTGCAGGTTCCAGTCGTGGGGATCGCGGTCGATCTCGATATCAACCGACAGCCCTAATCCGTTCATTCGCGCGGTCCAGTCGGCATAGCCCGCGACCACCTCCTGCCGCCAGCCGATCGATCCCTTAGGTGCGGCCTGGATCATCGCCAGCCACTGCACCGCAGCCGAGCTGTCGACGTGGACGATCTCGATCGCCTCGTCTTCGTCTGTCGGTGTGACTGGTCCAGGAACGCGGATGCGCGAGCCGCGGCGCAGATGTGGACGCTCCCTGGGCCAAATCGGCCATGCAGGTTCGGCGCCGCCATCCAGCCACGCGATCTCGGCCGCGACCGCGGCATCGATTGTCGCGGCCCGCTCTACCTCGAAACGCGCATGCTCGGCGTCCTCCTCCTCCTGAAAGCTCTTCCAGCGCCAAGTCATGCTTGAGAAGGCTACGCGCATCGCCGCTTTGAAGAGCCTGGGCTCGATCTCGAGGATCCGCGCAAGGCAGCCGGAAAAGGCCGGCGAGGCGCTGCGGTCCTTGCGTGTCGCGAGCCGGATCAGCGCATCTCGGTCCGCGTTGCTCCCCTTGCGCTCCCAGAGATGAATCAGTGCAAGCGTCGCGATCGCCGGCCGGTTGAAGCGCAGCGTATCCTGAGAACCACCTCCGCGATCGGACTGCTCTTCCAACGCGATTGAGATGACCTGGCGAACCCATTTCTCGTGCGTCGCGAGCAGATCGTCATCCCCGTCGCGTGCTACGAGCAAGGCAGTCGTGATCAGCCTTGTCGAGCGCGATTTGAGAGCATCGGTATCAGTGTCGTCGGGGAGATCGCCCTCTGCATACTCGACCGCATCGCGTGCCGTTGAAGCAGTGGCGTTTTCGCCTTCTCCGGCCATAGCCAAACTGATGCGCGCCTCGAGTTCGCTCGATCGGACAAACTCACCCCGCATCTGCTCCGTCGCTGCGAGATGAGCGGCCTCGTCCGCCGGCGATTGATAGGCCAACTTCCCGCCCCCGATGTCTGTCCAGTTCGACCGCTGGAGCATGTTGTTGGCAACGCGTGCGATGAACCGTGCATCTCCCCAGTTCGAACAAGGCTCATAGGGGTCCAGGTTCTCGACTGCAGCGCTCATCTGCTCACGCAGACGGTTCGCAATGGTGTCGTCGCCCATATAATTCGGGACGATCTCAAACAAGGACGCACCCCGTGACGGGCGGGCTTTCAAGTCGGCCAGTTTGACCTTTCCATCCGGCTCTTTCCCGATAGGGAAATCGATTCCCGAACCGATATGATCATGGGTCTGACGCGCACGGTCGGCAGCCAGCAGCTCCGGGGCCGCGATAAAAGGAGCGAGAACATCACGGCCTACACCGAAATGCGACAGCAGCACGTCGATTGCGACCAGCAGATAGGCTGCACAGCTGCCCTCGGGTCCAAGGATGTCGGTGAGCACTTCATCGACGGGGACACCGTCGTCGAGGCGCTGCTGGCTCCACGCCTCGAGGGCCTTCAGTCCAGAGGCCGCCGAATATTCGTGGCTCTGATCGCGAGACCACAAGTAGCTCGAAGCCCAGGGAAAGAAGCGCGGGCCATGGCCGAGATCGACGGTGTAGCCGTCGTCTTCCGACACAAGCCCGTTGGCGTTGAACGCAATCGCTTCCGCGACCAGCGACCGAATCAGTCTCAACCCTTCGGTCGCACCGGACTCCAACAGATCGAGGAATGGCGGCTGCGCTGGCGAAGCCGGCAGATAGTCGCTGTCGGCGAAGCTGAAGGCTCGGCCCATCGAGCGGTCACCACGGCTGCGCCGATCCCGCTTCTCAATGAGGCTCGACAGCACGAGGTCCGCAAGCTCGGCCGGCGCAACCGGCGCAATTATCTTGGAAAATGGCCGGATCGCCTTGACCTTGTAGCTGTCCCTCTCGGCGCCGATCTCCCTTAAATAGGTCTTCAGTTGATCGGGCGCGAATTCGCCAAGCAAGACCGCAATCAGGCGCAACTGCTCTATCGTGCTACGCGACGCGTCGCTCGCCGCCCGGCCGAGGCTTCGCTCTCCGGGGATCGTCACCTCGGCGTCGCGAACATCAAGCTGACGCAGCCAGCCGAACAGCATGATGGCCGTCTGCTCGGCGAACGGTCGAAGGTGCTTGAGGAAATAGACCTGTATTTGGACCAGCTCGACCGCCGCGCCGATCGCCGACATTGGAATCTCGGCAGCGTGCGCCACCACCCAGCGCAGGACCAGAACTGCCGACCCGGTAATACTTGTACGATACGAGCGCGGCAGATTGACCTTAGAGCCGTCCGGCATCGTCATCAAGTCGGCCGTCGCCACGGTCTCGGCCGCCGCGATCGCCGTGCACAATTCGCTAAGGAGAGCTGCGCCGTCTGCCAATAGACCAGCGCTGCACTTTTCGAGCAATTCGAAGCCGGCCTCCGACCGCGGCAAAGCGAGGATGGCTTGGCGCCGCCATGATCCGTGCGCCCCTCTCGGAGACAGATGAGCGATTAGATCGGTCCAGGCGCCGCAATCTGCCCCCATCTCGAGCGTGAGACGGGCGGCGAACTCGATTCCGCGCGCCACACGCGTCGATACGGGCACACTCAGATCGAGTGCGGCCAGACGGCTCGGATTCTCTGCGATGTAGTTGCCGATCGCCCAGTCGCGCAGCACGTCGTGATAGAAATCTAGCCGGTCGCGGCGCACTTCCTTGAGCGTCAGTGCCTCAAGCAGATGCGACCGAGCAGAAGAATCCTCGGTCAGCTCGGTCCCGTCTTCTCCCTTTATGGCACTCGCCGCGAGCGTTGCCAGCAGGCGCTGCGCTGCGCGCACCTCGGCAGCCGCCGCGCCGTCCGCTCTCTTCCACCACAGATCGGCCATTGCTGCTTCGGTGCGAACCTCGGTCGCGCTCGGCACCTTCAGCAACCGGGATAGCCGATAGAGATTGCGAGCAAGGCCGGCGGCCGGATGTTGGGGCGCAAGCAGCAGCCGAAGATCCGGCGCCTGATTAACGAGGATCGTGACTTCATCGTCCGACAAGGGGCCGACGAGTACCGGCTGCGCGCCGCCCAGGGCGGCAACGATCTCTTCGTCGAGCCAAGGTTCGACATCGACATGGCCGGCAGTGCGCGTGGTTGCGATTACCGTGAAACCCGGGATCGTGCTAGCCGCGCGCATGAGCTCGTTGATGGTGCGTTGGCGGCCCCGATCGTCGAACATATCGATGCCGTCGATGAACAGCATCGCGCCGCCGCTCGCGGCCAGATCGGTCAGGAACTCGACCGCCGAACCCGGAATATCGAGCGCGTTGGAGAACGGCAGCCAGCCGCCTGCCGGCGTCGAATCGCGGTCAAGCACGATGATCGGCGCTTGGCGCGCCACGCGCTCGGCGACGTGGCGAAGCACCCAGGATTTGCCGACACCGGAATCGCCACGGATTTTGATGAACCGATGCGCTTCGGACGCGTCATCCACCGCAGCGACAGCTTCCAACCGCGGCAAGGTCACACCCGCCACGCTCGTCCCGATATGGGCAAGCGTATTCTGCGCGAGCTCGGCGAGCCTGGCGCGTGCCGGCCCATAATCGCGGTCGCCGGCAAGCCGGAACGCTGCCTCGGCGAGATCGGCCCTGAGGCTATCTCGATCAATTCTACCACCAGTGGTTCCGGTCTTGATCGACAGATCGATCAGCCGGCTCCATAGCGCCTCGGCACGGTCGACATCCTCGTCTGCCAGCGCCACCCGCGCGAGTGCTTGACTATACGTTCGGGCGATCGGCGCTGTCGCTTCGAAATCGAACTCGAGAATGAGCATTCGCCGCAAAAGCGACCAGATCGCCTGGTTATCGTCAGCGATGCCGCCGTCGATCAAATGCCTGCGTGTCGTCGCCACGAAGTCGCGCATGTCCTTACTCGCGACGCCCTTGGCGTGGATCCGGTTGAAGAACGCTGTCGCGCTGTCCGCCGTTTGCGCCCATCTGAGCACATCCTGATATGCGCCAGAAATCTTGCGGCTGGTCCGCTGAGTCGCGATGCCAAGAAGATGCCGGTCTTCCGGGACAGAGCCCGCCACGCTCCGCGCGATTTGTGACGCGACATCCTGATAGACACTATCGCCGGGCGAGAAGGTGATATCCCGCTTCGACTGGATTTCGAGGATGAAGTCGCCCGCCGATCCCGCGCCCGAGACTATCAGGTCATCGAGCTTGAACCCTTGCTCCGTGCCCTGGAACCGAACGCTGACGACCCGGGTGTCGGGCAAGCCTGGTGCCCGATTGCCCGTCAGCAGCGCGAGCAAATACAGCGCGCCGAGCTCACCTTCAATATAGGCACCGGCAGGCCCCCGCGATGCCGGGCTAGAACCGCGCGCGATTTCGGGGCTGGGCTCCTTTTCCACCATTGAGATGATTTGCAGGGAGTCGTCCTTGCGATCAAGTGGGCACAACACTTTGTTCTAGCTCGCCTGAACGGACGGCAGGTTCTGGGTTCGTTGAGAACAGCTGGGAACGGCAGGGATATGGCGCAAAGCGGTCGTTGGCGAAGTAAAAAGGTCGAGGACTGTTCCTGTCGCCGTAACGCCGCCGCCAGTGCCGGCCGATTGTCCCGATTGGGACAACGGGCCCTGTATTCGGCCGTAACGCTGCTCAGGCTTGAATTACTCGTCGGGCTTCTGCAGAACGGGCGACGAGGCATTGATGGTTTCTTGAAATTTCCGGAGACGCGAAACGACTTCATCGAACGACAGTGGCTTTTCATCGAACATCATCGGCGGCATGCCACGGTTGTCGGAGCGCAGGTCCGCAGTCGCATTTCGGACGGCACGAGCTGAAGCGTCCCGGGCCGCACCGTCTCGTAGCTCGCCCAGCTAGAGCGGAAAAAGACCGCCTTGTGCTTGGCTACCTGTTCGAGCAGCTCAAAGTCCAAGGCCGCACCCTTCCCATCTTCGGTGTCGAGCAGCATCGCTATATCGTAGTAATGCCGCGAGAGATATTGCGGCGTCGGCGTTTCCTCGGGCCTGTGCGCCTCGGCATGGAGGGCGGTTATCTTTCCCATAAAGTCCGCCGAACCGACAACACGGTCACTGTGGAATCCGGATCCTCGAAGAAATCTGGAAAATCTTCCGCCGCATAGGAACGGGTCGTCTTCTGTTCGGTAGATGGGTCGCCACGGGCGCCGAACTCGAGCTTAACCCGCCGAGTGATGTAGGCCATGCCTTCGTACTCTTCCGCGGCTAGCGCGGTCGGATAATGAAAGTTGATCGTCTGTAGATCGCCTGCGTCGATCTTAAGGGACCATTCGCCCTTCGTGGGCTCGCCGAGATGTCCGCCGATTGCGGCGCGTAGCGCCGGCAGCAGCTTCTCTGCGACGTGCATTTCGACATCGCCGACGAGCTCCTCGACAAGCCTGTGTGCCGAGGGCCAGGCGACGCGTGACCTTACGGTCAGGTTGCTTGCCAGACTGTATCCGGTTCTGGCCATAGTCCCCCTGGATATGGTCGCGAGCTCTCAAGCCCAAGCGCTCGAGCGCTTGGCAAAGTCGATCAATCCAAAATTCAGCATCCGGCGTTCCGGCAAGTATGCGACGGTCTGTGTAGCTGCAGGCGCGGTGCACCCATCACTTCGGTGCCCAACGTTTTTCATGGGATCGCAGGGTTGGGCGGCAAAGCTGTCGCGTACGGACCCGGTGGGCTCTGGCTCGAGCTTGCTGCCTTATGGAGCTGGCGCCGCAAGCTGCTTCGCCGCGGCCAACGTCTTTCGAACCATCTTTGCTTCCCAGCTGACCGGCGCCGAGCTGGACGAGAACATCGACCTCTCTTTATGCACCTACAACAAGAGCAACGCCGGCGATTCCAGCCCCTTAAACTTCCCTGTCGACCTTGGCGAAACGCACCTCGTTGGGCTCGGCGCGATAGGCCATGGCTCGCTCTGGGCGCTGGCGAGGCAATCCGGTCTGTCGGGGCGCCTGCATGTAGTTGATCACGAAGCTATCGAACTCTCAAACCTGCAGCGCTACGTGTTGGCAGGTCAGGCGGTGGTCGGCCTCTCTAAGGCGGCCCTCGCAACCAACGCCCTTCGGTCCACCGCCCTTGAAGTCGAGGCGCACCCTATGAAGTGGGCAGAATATGTTGCGCGCCGGGGCGACTGGGTATTCGACCGAGTGGGTGTGGCGCTTGACACCGCCGCCGACCGTCTAGCTGTCCAAGGTGCTCTGCCCCGATGGATCGCGAACGCCTGGACTCAGGAGCAAGATCTAGGCATCTCGCGGCATGGTTTCGATGGCGGCCAGGCTTGCCTTTGCTGCATGTAAATGCCGACCGGGAAATCCAAGGACGAACACCAACCGGTCGCGGAGGAACTCGGAATGCCGGAAGCACACGATGAGGTAAAAAGCTCCTGCAGACCAATACCGGAGTCCCCAATGAGTTCGTAGCTCGGGTGGCTACGGCGATGGCTGTGCCGTTTGAGCCGCTCGCCGCGTTTGTTGGCCAGCCCCTCCGTTCCTTTTATCAGCAGGCTATCTGCGGCGGTCTGGTGTTCCAGCTTAGCGATGGAAGTCGTCTCGTTCGAACCGTGGTTCCGATGGCCTTTCAAGCAGCGCTTGCCGGGATCATGCTTGCCACAGACCTGGTCAAGCATAGTGCGGGTTTTCCGATAGTCCGATAACCAGCACTCGCGTGAATCTACTGCGCCCCCTTGGTTCTCACCTCCATGATCCGAAAGCCAAAGATTCCAGCGGCCGCTGCATCTGCAGCGACGAGGATTTCATTTCCGCCTACAGGCTGAAATACGGCTGTGCCGTTGAACAGCTGAGCAACGGGTCCGCCTAAAAAGATCTGAAGTCTTCGTTACCGCGGACGGCGCGCTGTCAAGCGCTCACCGATGTTTTCGACCACGATCGAGTGCCTGATGAGAGTGCGGGGCGGATACTGTGACACGCTCGGCCCGCTGCTTGTCAATGTCAGGCCCAGAACCCACGACAGAGATCCTTGAGCGACGGCTCGCCGTTTAACGTTTTTTGTACTGTTATCTACGTTCGACCATATTCGTCGTCGAAGCGAACGATATCATCCTCGGCGAGATAATCGCCGCTCTGCACTTCAATGATAACCAGGTCAATTCTGCCTGGGTTCTCGAGCCGATGCTTATGGCCGCAGGGGATGTAAGTAGATTCGTTTGTCCCCAGGAACAACTCCTGCTCGCCATTGACGATTTTGGCGGAGCCGCTGACCACGACCCAGTGCTCCGAACGATGATAGTGCATCTGCAGGCTCAACTGGCGACCGGGCTTCACCTCGATGCGTTTGATCTTGAAGCGCTCGCCTTCCTCCAGAACCGTATAGGTACCCCAGGGCCGGTGTACCGTGCTATGGACCAGATGAGCTTCATGTCCCGAAGCCTTGAGGCCCTCGAAGAGCTTCTTAACGTCCTGAACGCGGTCGCGGGATGTGACAAGCAAAGCGTCCGGGGAATCCACGATCACCAGATCGCTTACGCCCACCGTGCCGATGACGCGCTTGTCGGAGCTCACATAGGTGCCGGTCGTGTCGACCATGTGCACATCGCCGCGTATCCTGTTCCCGCTTTCGTCGGGGGCGATCAAATCGGCCATTGCGTTCCAAGATCCGATGTCGTTCCAATCCATGTCGCAGGGAATCACGGCAAGTCTGTTAGTCTTCTCCATGACAGCGTGGTCGAGCGAGATTCGCGGCGCGGAACCGAAATGCTCAGGCGCGAGTTCGATTTTGGCAAAGCCTTGGCATTGACTGGCGCGGCCGTTCTCATAGCTGTCGGCGACGGCCTGGAGCACCTCGGGACAATGCAAAACCATCTCGTCGAGCATGGTTTGCGCACTGAAGCAGAAGATGCCGGCGTTCCAGAAGAAGCGTTGAGACGCGACATAGGCTTTGGCTGTCTCCAGATCCGGTTTTTCAACGAAACGGACGACGTTCTCACCATCTGCTTCGATGTAGCCGAATGCGGTGTCCGGTCTGGTTGGGGTGACGCCCAATGTGGCGATCCGCCCGAGCTTCGCATGTTCCATGGCCAGGCCCATGACGTCTAGAAACGCAGGCAGGTTGCTAATCAGGTGATCGGCCGGGAAGACGCACAGGATCGCGTCAGGGCCTTGCGTTGCCCTCGCATGGATCGCGGCTGCAGCCACGGCGGCGGCCGTATCCCGAGCTTCGGGCTCGAGCAGAAAGGTGCGTGGCAGGACCACGGAATCCAGTTCGTCAAATTCGTCCTTGGTCAGGAAGAGGTGGTCCCCGGATGTCACAGCGACGAGTTCCACGACACCTTCTATCGAAGCGGCGCGCAGCACAGTCTGCTGAATGAGAGAATATCCATCCGCCACTTTGAGGAAAGGTTTGGGGTGCGATTGCCTTGAGGCGGGCCATAGCCGCGATCCGGCTCCGCCGCTGATGATCACGGGAATGACTTTCATAAACCAACCTCAATTTCGTCTCTGGAGTGATCGCCCGCGTTCTTTCGAGCGTCAGCGTCACGATCGCCGTCGCTCTGGCTTGTCTGCGGCCCCCGCGTAACAGCGAAGTTCTGGCGCGTTGCAGGCGGCGTTAGATGACGACGCTATCGGTAATGTACGACGCCTCCACTGGCGTCGGTGAGAAATGCGCATTCAACTATGCCTTTGGTTGCGTCTGCCGAATTGCGCAGGTGGCGGGTCTTAACTGAGATCAGAGACTTGGCTGCCTTCTATCAAAGTCAAACGACTTGGCTCTTTCAGATCGAATTCAATTACCCGTGGTGCGAAAAGGCGTGCATATCGTGTAAAGGCGCTCGTCGGGGGAAACCGAATTACGGTATCGCAGCGCCCGAGAAGATACATCTCAACGAGGGCGGAAATTCCGCCGTCAATCCCGAGTGCTGCAGTGTGTAAGGGGCCACCTTGATTGGATCCGAAGTGCTTCGGGACAGTGAGCAGATCGGGAAACCTGGCCGACAGAAGATCCAGTATCCGCGCGCTGTCCGTGCATAAGAACAGCCGCACAGGCCTGGGGTGCGGTAACGCCTTAGCCTTGTCAATTGCAGCGCACACTTGCCGAACGGCGAGCTCCGGATCGGCCCAGTAGGGCGCATGCTCCATGATGTCTTCACCGTTACCGTGCCGAACATGAATCCCGATGATGCTGTGCCCCTCAAAACATTCCTGATAAATGGCATCTATGCGGGCTTGAATTTCTGGCCGAGGCTTGACACTCTGGAACACCTGCCGCTCTGCATCCTCATCGCACCGCCACATCAGACAAGCGTCACACACTACTGTGTTCGCTTCGACATCGTGTTCGGCCTGAAAGAGCTCGCCCAACTCATCGCGCTCTTGGAAAATCTGCTCATCTGGCCGGTAAAGGCACTCGATCGCCGGCCTGTTCCACCACTCCGGGAAGAATGGACCAGGGAAGGAAACGTCGTTGATCCGGTCGTCGGAAATAGCCGGCACGCCAGCGATGTCATTGATCGGCTGGAAGAACACCGGAAACGCATTTGTGAAGGGTTGGTCGAGGTAGCAGGCCCCCCGCCAGTCGATGACTAGAGTTCGTCCCGACCGCTGCGCGTAGCGCCAAGCGGCCGCCAATGACCACAGACAATCACCGAACCCCGTACGCCTCCGAGAGACGACGAACCGGCGCTTTTCCAATCCACTAACATGCATTTTCGGAAATCTCGTTCAGAGAGGAGGTTGCCCGGTTTGGTATCCTTAGTCGACACGTAGACCCTGACGCGCTTGGCAGAGGCCGGGGCATAGGGCAGAAGAGCTCACTCAGCACTGCCCACTAATCCCGTGACGCTCGCACAGCTTGAAGCCGATGCCCTCGCTTCCGGTTCAGCCTTCTCTACTGGGCCTCCGCGGCATATGTAAAATCTATTGAGTGGATGCCGGCCATCCATGTGTTGGATGCCATGATGAAGGGGCTCGGCTGACGCGGGCCCGGCCAATAGAGCCGAAACAGCCGGGAAACGCTGCGACACGGCCTGCCGGAGCAAATCGTTCCGTCGACGCCATACGCCAAGGGTGCAAGCTGCATACAGCAACCGGTACCGGGCGAGATGAGGTCGACAGCTCGACGCGCCTGGAACCAGCTGATCGACAGAATCTGCAATCTGCTCCCAAAGTTCTGCACGACCTGTGCCGGATGCTGTGGTGAGGGCTCGCGGCCACGAACTTTGTCCTCGCCCCGAAACGGAAGCTCGCGCCTACGACTCCGGGCCGGCGATGCGCCCCCGCTGCTCGGCCAGACCATCCATTCTGTGGATGCACTTTATCCAAACAATCGATTTCACTGATCCAAACAATTCCCATTAGAAGACGCTGAAGCAAGAAAGAAAGGCGTCCTCACTCACTGATGGATGAGCAAATCAGCTGCAAGGTGCTGGGAGTACATGCGCTCACGGCGTGAGCTGAGCGGCACTCAGACCGCATGTACGAAGCCGACAGGTTAGCGGCGCAACTCTATTTTGCTGTGACTCCAAGCAAGAGGTGTGCTCGGCTGGCGGACTGTCAATGACGAGCTTCGCGCCGCATCTGTCGAAGTGCTCCATAGCGCACGGGGCTGGCCGCACATTGTGTCGGCGTGGCGAGCCGGAGCCGAAACTTTAAACTTTAATAGAGCAGGAATAGAATGGGCGATAGCAGAAAAGTTGCTCTTATTACGGGCATAACTGGACAGGATGGTGCCTATCTTGCCCGTCTTCTTCTCAAAAAAGGCTACATCGTTCATGGGATTAAGCGACGTTCCTCTTCCTTCAACACGGGTCGTATCGAAGACCTCTACCAAGACCCGCACGAATCCGATCCGCGCCTGATCTTGCATTACGGTGACCTCACTGATTCGACTAACCTCATCCGCGTGGTTCAGGAATCTCAGCCAGACGAAATTTACAACTTGGCTGCTCAGAGCCATGTGCAGGTGTCGTTCGAAACACCTGAGTACACAGCAAACGCGGACGGTATCGGTACATTGCGACTTCTTGAGGCGATTCGCCTCCTCGGTCTGACGGACAAGACCCGCTTCTATCAAGCCTCGACTTCGGAGCTATACGGCCTCGTGCAGTCCGTACCGCAGAACGAAACGACGCCCTTTTATCCGCGCAGCCCTTACGCCGCCGCCAAGCTCTACGCCTACTGGATGGTCGTCAATTATCGCGAGGGCTATGGTATGCACGCTTCCAACGGCATTCTTTTTAATCACGAAAGCCCCCTTCGTGGCGAAACTTTTGTGACGCGCAAGATCAGCCGCGCTGCCGCTGCTATCTACCTGGGCAAGCAGGACAAGCTTTATCTCGGCAATCTCGATGCTCAACGCGATTGGGGCCATGCGCGTGAGTACGTGCGAGGTATGTGGATGATGATACAGCAGGATCAACCGGATGATTACGTGCTGGCGACGGGCAAAACGACTCCTGTCCGCCAATTCGTCGAGTGGGCTTTCGAAGATATCGGCGTCGAGATCGAATGGCGTGGCAAGGGTGTCGGCGAAAAGGGCTATGATGTAGCGAGCGGCAGATGCCTAGTCCAAGTGGACCCACGCTACTTCCGCCCCACGGAAGTCGATCTTCTCCTGGGTGACGCTACCAAGGCGAAGGAGAAGCTCGGCTGGGTGCATGAGACATCCGTGCGCGAGCTTGCTGCGGAAATGGTACGCGAAGACCTGAAGGTCATGCAGACATCTGTAGTCATGAAGGAAGCGTAATGTATGATCTGAACGGAAAAACCGTGTGGGTCGCTGGCCACAAAGGTATGGTGGGCAGCGCTGTTGTACGCCGACTCGCGTCTGAAGACTGCAAAGTTGTGGCCGCCCCTCGGGGAGAGCTAGACCTCAAGCGACAGACCGAGGTTGAAAACTTCGTGGCAGTGATGAAACCGGACGCTATCATTATGGCGGCGGCAAAGGTAGGTGGTATTCTCGCGAACGCCACCTATCCGGTCGACTTTCTTTACGACAATCTGATGATCGAGGCCAATATCTTCGCGGCAGCCCACGAAAACAATGTCGACCGCGTCCTCTTCCTCGGCTCGTCTTGCATCTATCCGAAGATGGCACCACAGCCCATTCCTGAAAGCGCGCTTTTGACCGGGCCACTAGAGCGCACCAACGAATGCTACGCCGTCGCCAAGATCACGGGCATCAAAATGGCTCAAGCCTATCGCCAGCAATATGGCCGCGACTACATCTCCGCTATGCCGACGAATCTCTACGGGCCAGGCGACAATTATGACTTGCAGTCAAGCCACGTCATCCCAGCGCTGATCCGGAAAGCGCATGAAGCTAAGCTCATAAGTGATAAGCAAATCACCATCTGGGGCACGGGCACACCACGTCGGGAATTCATGCACGTCGACGACTGCGCCGACGCATTAGTCTTCCTTCTGAAGAACTACTCTGACCATGATCACGTCAATCTCGGCTGCGGACAGGACATCACGATCCTAGAGCTGACTAGAATGATCTGCCGTGTAGTCGGATTTACCGGGGAGATCGCGCATGATCACTCTAGACCTGACGGTACACCGCGAAAGCTGATGAGCGTCGACAAGCTGCGCACTTTGGGATGGGCAGCAAAGATCACTCTCATGGAAGGCATCGAGAGTGTCTATCATGCATTTCTGAACGGGAGCTACACCGAACGGCGATAGATAAGAGGATTTGCTGCGTCTCAGGCCTGTACGCGCTTTCGGGACCCAGAGCTAATGTAGTTGAGACAATCACTCGATGGCGATAGCGCTCATGTGAGCCAGCCGCGAGGAGCCCTGCCGGACCCGGACCCCATCCGCTCCAACCTCGTCGCCGTGGAGGTCACGGTGCGCTGCCCACGCCGACGCCGACTGCGTCAATCCTCACAAGGGTAACCGTCGATAACCGAACGCGTCTACGGTAACCGAATGTACTTCTTGTTCTCGTCCGAGGGATCTGTCGATGGGCATTCCGGACGAGCCAAAGTTTGAGCATGTTACCTTCAAAACCCGGTTAGCAACGTCGGATTTGGTATGAAATTCGGAACAAGTGGATTACGGGGCCTGGCGACAGAATTGGCAGGAGCCGCCTCTGCCCTATATGCAACGGCATTCGCGACATTCCTGCTGGAATCCGGCCTGGCCAGAATTGGCGACGAGATACTCATAGGGCGCGACTTTCGCGCCTCGAGTCCGGCCATCGCCGCCGTCTGTGCGGCGGCACTGTCCGCGCTCGGCTTCATCGTAGTCGATTGCGGCGCAGTCCCCACCCCTGCCCTGGCACTGTATGCTCAGGCGCGTAAGAGTGGTTGTTTGATGATCACAGGCTCGCACATTCCGGCCGACCGTAATGGAATAAAATTCTATCGACCCGACGGTGAGATCGACAAGGGTGATGAGCGGGAGATAACGCGCATCGCCTTGCAGTTGGAGAAGCGCGGATACGTCCTTGAAGGTGCTGTTGCACGTCGGCAGCACCGGGAGGCCGAATGCAAGGCCTTTTTCATGGCGCGCAATCGAAAGCTTATGGAGATTAATGCTCTAAAGGGCTTAACGGTGGGCGTATATCAGCACAGCACAGTCGCGCGCGATCTCTTGGTTGACATTCTCTCATATCACTGTGCGACGGTCGTAACCCTGGGACGTTCGGAAGGTTTCATTCCTGTCGACACTGAAGCGGTCTCTGACGAGACTGCTCAACAGTTCAAGCTCTGGGCCAAAGAGCATCGGCTTGATGCGGTCGTCTCGGCAGATGGCGATGGTGACCGCCCACTGGTAGCTGACGACCACGGAGACCCCCTTCGCGGTGATTTGTTAGGCCTGATTACGGCGAACTTCCTGCAAGCGAAGGCAGTCGTCACGCCGGTCACATCAAACTCTGGCATCGAGACCGCAGGTTCTTTTAAAGTCGTGCGTACCAAGGTTGGATCGCCATTTGTTATTGCTGCCATGCTCGATTTGGTTGCGTCGGGTCACGAGCGCGTGGTTGGTTTCGAAGCAAACGGTGGTTTGTTGACCGGCACGGACTTTGACCCGAACGGAACTAAACTGCCAGCGCTACCTACACGCGACAGTTTTCTCCCCATCCTCGCGGCACTTTCCCTTGTTAATACAAGTGGGCAGCCACTGTCGGAGATTGGCAGTTCCTTTCAATTGCCGGCGGCGGCGGCGGATCGCTTGGAAAATTTTTCCGTCGAAAGCAGCACTCGCCTCATGACATACCTTCGTACAGCGGAAACTAACATCGCCGCCTTCGTCGGGTCGATTGGAGTGGTAAGCAAGGTTAGCGATGTTGACGGGCTTCGTATCACTCTCGCGGATAAGCGTGTCTTGCATTTGCGTCCATCCGGAAATGCCCCGGAAATGCGGTGCTACGTCGAAGCCGAAAATCGGGAGGATGCGGAGCTTTTGCTCCGGACTGGATTGGATCGAATTCGTAATTGGGCGCAAGGCTAAATAAAAGCCGCCTCCCTGCGTATTCCCAGGTGACCCTGGGGGTCGCACAAGCTACTCAAGCGCGATCAGAACGTCCACAGTGTCCCGGCCCTGTCCGCTTTGAAGCGAGCCGGAACGCCCGTGGAAACAGCCGATCCGTACCAGCCACGGAGCATCCGGTCGCTCATGGTCAAGGCAGCGCCTTCCGGTAGCGAACAGCCGGTCCCGCACTGACCGCCTGCGCCGCATGTACGATGGCGTTGGTGTCCAGGCCGTGGTGACGGTATAGGTCCGCAATAGTCCCCGTCTGGCCGAACTGCTCGACCCCGAGCGCCTTCACGCGATGCCCGTTAACCCCACCGAGCCACGCGAGCGTCGCCGGGTGGCCGTCGATCACGGTGACGATGCCGCAGTCACGCGATAGCGGCGCGAGCAGCCGCTCGATATGACTCAGGGCGCCAATCGCGCCACGCTGCCGGCCACGTTCCGCCGCCTGCCAGCCCGCATTAAGCCGGTCCGCGGAGGTGATCGCGAGCAGCCCGACATCGCGCCGGTCCTCCGCCAGAAGACCCGTCGCGGCAATCGCCTCCGGCGCGACGACGCCTTGATAAGCAATGACGACACTCGCGTTGGGCCCAGGGGGACGCAGCCAATAGGCGCCATTGACGATGTCCCGCGCGAGCGCCGGGTTCATGTCGCGCAGCGGCTGCTCGAGCGGCCGGGTTGACAGGCGAAGATAGACCGATCCTCCGGTCTGATCACGCAGCCACGTCGTCTCATCCGGATCCCCCTCGCCATTACGTTGCATGTAATCGAAGGCAAAGCGCATGATCACGGACAGTTCGTCGACGAAGGCCGGTTCGAAGGCGCAAAGCCCATCCTGCGCCATGCCGATCAATGGGGTGCCGATCGACTGGTGTGCTCCGCCCTCGGGCGCTAGCGTCACGCCCGAGGGCGTTGCGACCAGCATGAAGCGCGCATCCTGATAGCAGGCGTAGTTTAGCTGGTCGGCCGATCGGTAGATGAAGGGATCATAGACTGTCCCGATCGGCAGCAGGCGCACGCCATTGATCGAGTGCGAGAGACCGAGTGCCCCAAGCATGATCATCAGGTTCGACTCGGCGATCCCGAGCTCGAGGTGCTGCCCCTTCGGCCCAAATTCCCAGGTAAAGGTCGACGGAATGCGTTCGGCCTTGAAGGTGTCCGCCATGGTCTCCCGGGCGAAAAGGCCGCGCCGGTTGACCCAGCCACCGAGATTGGTCGAGACCGTCACATCGGGCGAGGTGGTGACAATGCGGTCGGCAAGCAGACTGCGCTCGCGTGCGATGTCGTTCAGGATCTGGCCGAAGCCCATCTGGGTCGAGAGCGGCTTGCCGGGCTGCCCCGGTGACGGAAGGGTTTCAGGCACCGGCACCGACGGCGCAGACAGCCTCCTACGCCCCTCACTGAAGAACGGCGCCTTTGCGAAGAAGGCGTCAAGTTCCGCTTCCGGCAAGGTGGCGGCCGCCCATTTGTCCCACTCCTCACCCCGCTTTACGCCCATTTGCAGGCGGTAGTCTTCCATCTGCGTGGGCGTCATCTGCCCCGCGTGGTTGTCCTTGTGTCCGGCAAGCGGCAGACCGTAGCCCTTGATGGTGTAACAGATGAAGCAGACGGGACGGTCATGCCTGGACGCCGCCTCGAAGGCTTCGAGGAGGCTCGGCATGTCATGCCCGCCAAGGTTCGTCATCAACGCCTGCAACTCGTCGTCGGAGCGGCGTTCGATCAGAGTGGTGACCGGCCCTTGGTCTCCGATCTCGTCGAGCAGCCGCTTGCGCCAGGCAGCACCCCCTTGGAAGGTCAGCGCCGAATAGAGCTGGTTCGGACAGCGCTCTATCCACTCGAGCAGCTTCTCGCCCCCCGGCTCGGCAAAGGCAGCCTCTTGCAGAGCGCCGTGGCGCAGGACCATCACGTCCCAGCCGAAGTTGCGAAAAATCTGCTCGAAACGCTGCCAGAGGCCCTCCCGGATCACGGCGTCGAGCGACTGGCGATTGTAGTCGACCACCCACCAGCAGTTCCTGAGCCCGTGCTTCCAGCCTTCGATCAGGGCCTCGTAGATGTTGCCCTCATCCATCTCGGCGTCGCCGATCAGGCTGACCATTCGGCCCTCGGCACGCTCCTTCATCCAGCCGTGACCCGAGACGTAGTCCTGCACCAGCGACGAGAACAGCGTCTGAGCAACGCCGAGACCCACCGACCCGGTCGAGAAGTCGACATCGTCGACATCCTTCGTCCGCGAAGGGTAGCTCTGCGCGCCCTTGTAGCCGCGGAAGTTCATGAGCTTTTCGTGGGTCTGGTTGCCCGCCAGATACTGAAGTGCATGGAAGATCGGCGCCGCATGGGGTTTGACCGCCACCCGATCCTGCGGGCGCAGGACCGAACCGTAGAGCGCGGTCATGATGGTACTCAGCGACGCGGACGAGGCCTGATGCCCCCCGACCTTGATCTCATCGCCCTCGCGGACGTGGTTGGCGTGGTGGATCGTCCAGGCTGCGAGCCAGGAGACGCAGCGCTCGATCTCGTGCAGATATTCCAGTTTCCTCGTCATTCAGTTTCCCGCAAATCAGCTGCCGGTCTCACAGGACCCCCGCCCAAATGGTCAAAGATCGAGTTTCAACACACCTGTCGCGCGCGACACGCAGGGGATGAAGCGGTGGCCGCGTGCCTCCTTGGACAGGACGGCATCCCGATGGATCGGCTGTCCCGCCAGCATTGCGCATTCGCAGGTCCCGCACACCCCGTTCTCACACGAGGCCATCAACGGCACACCGGCCGCACGCAAGGCGGCCAGTGCCGTGGTCTCAGCCGAAACCTCAACCACCCTGCCCTCAGCCAGTTCTATGACGAATGGTTCCGGTGGCGCGCCATCAAACTCGGGAGGCTGGAAAGTTTCGAAATGAACAGTACCCTTGGGCCAGTGTTGAGCCGCGCGCCCCACAACCGCCATGAAGCCAGGCGGTCCGCAGTAGTATGTCTGCGCGTCGTCCGAACGGTTCGCCAGCAGCGCGGCGATGTTCTGCCGGGTCTGAGGCTCGTCGTCGAAATGGATCCGCACATTGCCGCCAGGAAGATCGCTCCCGATCGCCGCCAAGAGTGGCGTGAGCGCCCGGCTGCGGGTGAAATAGTGCAACTCGAAGGGCTTGGCCTGCCGGGTGAGCGCGCGCGCCATGGCCAGAATCGGGGTGATCCCGATTCCCCCTGCCAGCAGCAAAGTCGGCCCCTCGCCTGGCTTGAGCGCAAAATGGTTGCGTGGCGCGGAGACAGGCAGTGTGGAGCCGACGGCAATGGTTTCGTGGATCCACGCCGAGCCGCCACGGCCGTCATTCTCGCGCTTCACCGCGATGGTGTAGCGGCCAAGCTCGGTCGGGTCGCCGCAAAGTGAATACTGACGCACCTTCCCTTCAGGCAGATGGACGTCGACGTGAGAACCCGCTTCGAACGCCGGCAGCACAGGTTTGCGTGGGTGTTTCAGGTCGATGACCAGCACGTCGCCCGGCTCCTTGCGGGCGGCGGTCACGGTCAGCTTCATGATGATGCGCGGCGAGGCCATGGCGTTTCACTCGTCGATGGGCAAGATCAGATCACCGGGGCGGATCACGCCCCCGACCTCGATTGTGCAGTTCAGGCCGGAGCGGTTCAGAAGCCCCTCGTAGAGACCCGGAAGCCCGAGCAACTCCTCGATATACTTGCACGGCACATTCATCCGGGCGGCCCTGAGAATCGTTTCCCCGACCCGGAAGCGTTTGCCGACAAGATGGCTAAGCGGAACGCCTCGTGTCGTCAGATTGCGCCGGTGATCTTCGGGTGCGAGCTTGGCCTTGAAGCCCGGAATTCTGGGTTCGCCCTGCGCGATGGCGTCCAAGACTTCAGCTTCGATCAGCGTCACTTCGCGAACGTCAGGACGCTCGGAATAGGTCCCCGTCCCCAGGTAGTAGCGGTCTCCGACAATGCCTTGGCCGGCAATAAGCTGCGCCTGCGCCAGCTCCTCCATTTCATAGGAGGCGGCAGGCGCGATATGGACGTGAAGCAGCTTTCCTCGCCAGGTCATCATCGCTCTCGGAAATTCGTCTCGTGGAAACCTGCTGCATAACTGGCCTGATCAACAGCGCCAGTTGCATGGCATTTTCCCGGTCCAGTTGGCTGTTTGGAAAGAAATACGGGGGGCCCTCGGACCGTTTTCAGCGCCAGCTTTCGGCGTCGCCCCGTCTCAGTTGTTCCGCGCCGGCATCGCGTCTTGCACCTGCTTGACAACCTCTCGCAGGACCTCAACGCCCTTCCCGATCTGCCGAATGCTCAAGGCGGCATAGCCCATGACAAGTCCGACGCGATCGGTGCGGCCTTCGTCCGATGGCCGTTCGTAGAGCGGCGAGATCAAGTGTAGCCCCAGGCCAGCGTCGCGGGCGGATTCGACCAAGGCCGTTTCCCGCGATCGTGGCAGGTCATTGAACCAAACGGCGACGTGCAGTCCCGCATCAGCTCCCTGGACAGTGATGCGATCCCCGAAGCTGTGCTGCAAGGCACCCAACAACGTTTCCCGACGCTCGCCGTTCAGCCTGCGCACACGGCGCACATGGCTTTCGTAGCCGCCGCTCTCGATCAACGATGCCAGCGCTTCCTGTTCAGCGACCGGCGAATGCCGGTCTGCGAATTGTTTGGCGGTTGCGAAGACCTCCTGCAATTCGGGCGGGAGGACGAGGTAGCCGATGCGCAGCATCGGCGAGAGCGTTTTGGAGATCGTGCCGAGATAGATGACAGCCCCGTGGTCCTCGAGACTGTGCAGCGGAGGGACCGGATTGATGTCGTAGCGATATTCGCTGTCGTAGTCGTCCTCGATCACATAGGCGTTGTTGTGCCGCGCCCATTCCAGAAGCTGATGGCGGCGCGCGATCGGCATGACGCCGCCCAGCGGAAACTGATGCGACGGCGTCACATAAGCCAGTCGTGCTCCGATCCCCGCCAGCAACTCGGTCCTCATCCCGTCTTCGTCGACGATGACCGGGATGGGTGAAGCACCCGTACTGGCAAAGACCTGACGCGCCATCCTGTAGCACGGATCCTCGATGACGAAGCGGTCGGCGGGATCGAGAAGCAGGCGCGCGCACAGATCAAGGCCCTGCTGCGAACCGCTGACGATGATGATCTGGTCGAGGTCGCAGCTCAGGGTCCGGGCGCGCCAGAGATATCCCTGAAGCGCCTGGCGGAGCCGGCGCGAGCCGCGAGGATCGTCATAGGCAAGACGCAGCGGGCGCTGCCCCATCGCCTCGTTCATCGCGCGTTTCCAGACCAATGAAGGGAAATCCGACGGCGCCAGGTCGCCATAGCGGAACTCGACCTTCAGCCCAGTCGGCAGATAATCTGGCCAGGGTGACGTCGCGCGCAGCCGCTCGCCATATGCGGACAGGTGGATCGGGCCGACCCGTTGCGCGTGAGTGCGCCCCGTCCCATGGCCCATCAACGAAGACGCAACGCGAGGTCGTGCGCCTTGACGGACTTCGATGAAACCCTCCGCAGCCAGTTGCTCATAGGCGACCGTCACCGTGGTTCGCGAAACGCCGAGGTCATTTGCCAGGGCCCGGGAGGATGGCAACTGACTGCCGGTTTCGTAGACGCCGCCGAGGATTTGCTCGCGAAGGGCTTCGTATATCTGGCGTGCACCCATCGCGTGCGAGCGCGCTGCAGACCCGGCACTTGAAGACTGGACCATCTCTTTCATCGCCAACTGGATATTTCACATTGGCCAGGTTGCCGTCAATCTTTCGGAACCCCAAGAGAGATCGCAGAGGCCGAATGACCAGCTCCCATCCATCCGAAACCGATGCTCCCACGGGATCGCTCAACCGCACCAGCCCCGGATTTGCCACCCGGGCGATCCATCATGGCTACGATCCGGCCGGCTTTTCCAATGCCGTCCAGCCGCCAGTGTTCCTGACGTCAACCTATGGGTTCGAAAGCGTGGCAGCAAACGATGCCGCCGCCGCCCTTGGTGGACGGCTCTATGCGCGCGAATACAATCCCACGACCGAGATCCTCGAGCAGCGGCTCGCGAATCTGGAAGGAGCCGAGGCGGGGCTGGTTGTTGCCTCGGGGATGGCGGCCTTCGGCACTCTGATCCTGTCGCTCCTGTCCCAGGGCGATGAACTCATCGTCCACAAGACGCTTTATGCGAACACGCTTGCCATGGTCGAACAGGCGGTCCCCCGCTTCGGCATCAAGGTCGTCGCGGTCGATCTGTCAAATCCCCACAATCTCGATGCTGCGATCACCGAGCGGACGCGGCTGGTTTTCTTCGAGACGCCGGTGAATCCGCTGAGCCGCATCCTCGACATAGCGGCAATTGCCGAGCGCGCTCACGCGCGCGGTGTAAGGGTTGCAGTCGACAGCACCTTCGCCTCGCCCGCGCTCCAGCGACCGCTTGAGCACGGGGCGGACATCGTGCTCCATTCGATGACCAAGTACATCAATGGTCATGGCGATGCCCTTGGCGGGGCGCTTCTCGGCGACGCCCAAACGCTCCGTACGCTGCATGAAACGGGCCTGCGCTACATCACCGGCGCAGCGCTCTCGCCCCTGTCAGCTTTCCTAATCCTGCGCGGTCTCAAGACGCTGACGCTGCGTATGGAACGGCACAGCGCCACAGCCCTTGCGGTGGCTCGGGCGCTGGAAGCGCACCCGGCGGTGGCATTTGTGAGTTATCCGTTCCTCGACTCGCACCCTGATCAGGTGACGGCGCGAAAACAGATGTCCAGCGGATCGGGCATGTTGGCCTTTGGCCTCCACGCTGGATACGAAGGAGCGCGCCGGATGATGGACCGGCTCAACCTGATCATTCGCGCCGTCAGCCTCGGCGATGCCGACAGCCTCATCTATCATCCAGCAAGCCTCACCCGTGCTCGGCAGCCGATCCGCAAGGATGCCCATTTGGCCGATGGAGTCGGCGAGGATCTCATGCGTCTCTCGGTGGGGCTTGAAGACGCTGATGACCTGATCGCCGATCTGCGGCGGGCTTTGGACGTCTTGTAATGACCTGGCGTGCGGCCATCTCTGCGCTCACACATAGATCTGGAGCCTTGCCATGGCATTCCTGAGCGGTCTTTCCGCGTTCCCCATCACCCCGACCAATCGTGACGGCCGCGTCGATAGCGTTGCCCTGCGCAGGCTGATTGCTCGGCTTGGCATTGCTCAGGTCGATTCCATCGGTCTTCTCGGCAGCACCGGCACATACATCTATCTGTCGCGCGAGCAACGGCGGCGGGCGCTCTCCGAGACCTTGGACCAAACGGCGGGGCAAATGCCGGTCGTGGTGGGTGTGGGCGCGCTGCGCACCGATGAAGCCGTGGGGCTCGCGCAAGACGCCAAGGCCCTTGGAGCAGCTGCGGGTTTGCTTGCCGCCGCCTCCTACACCCCGCTTACTGATGACGAGGTGTTCGATCATTTCTCCACTGTGGCGCGCGAAAGTGGCCTGCCGATCGTCGTCTACGACAATCCAGGAACGACGCATTTCCATTTCAGTCCACCCCTTGTCAGCCGCCTGGCAAAGGTGGCTGGGATCGTCGCCATCAAGAATCCGACAGACAAAAGCGATGCGATCAAGAACCACCTGACCGCCCAGAGGCGCACACTGCCGGAAGGGTTCTCGATTGGTTACAGCGGCGACTGGAACGCCGCCGAGGCCATGATCGCCGGCGCCGACACATGGTACAGCGTCCTCGCGGGCATCCTGCCCGAGGTCTGCATGACGATCGTCACAGCGGCGCAACAGGGCGATGCGGCCGAAGCGCGACGGATCAATGCCGCGCTGGTCCCGATCTGGAGCCTCTTCAAGGAGTTCTCGAGCCTTCGCGTCGTCTATGCACTCGCTGAATTGCTCGACGTTTGCAGTGCCGAACCCCCGCGTCCCATCCTGCCTCTGCCCCCAGCAGCGAAGCGCCAGATCGCCGCCGCGTTGAAAGGTTTGCCATCGGATGCCAGCCGGTGAACAGCAAACCCCGTTCGGCAAGTGAAAGGTATTTACCCGCTCATTTCGAGAACTGATCGAAAACAACGCACTCGGCGTGCTGATAGCCATGGCTGGAGCGGTCTCGACGCCAATCACACCCCTTCGAACTCGACAATCGACTGCGGAGGTACAGACTGCGCAGGGCACTCCGCCCATGCCGCACCGTTCGCCTTCAAACTAGGAATCGGTGGTTTATCCATTGGAATGGCATCGAGCCGGCGCTTTACTTCCGGCCCGGTGCGCGCATTGAAGCCGGTGCCAATGCCGCCGGCGAACACCAGATTTCCGTCCTCGACATTCGCCAGAGCACGCTTCCCGACCGCCGTAACTGTTGCCGGGTTCGCAGCCGATGACGATGAACTCATCACTCAGCACGCATTTTGTCTCACCCATTCTTAGCGCCAGCCGGATCGATATGGACTGACACGCAGCTTGGAGACGATGCCCTCGAGGCCGAACTGGGAGACTTGCGCGAGAATGTCGCTGCCGCCGCTGATCTCGTCGCTCAGAACGATGCCGTTTGGCGGCGTCTCAGCAGGTTAACTAGCGCTTTGCGCCGATCGACGAGTGGCCGATCGCGAAGACCCTCGCCGTCGATCTTGAGCAGGTCGAAGCCGGCAAGCATGGTCCTGACGTCTCCCGCCGTGGCCAAGAGCCCGCTGAAGACTGGGAATGCGCGACAAGCCTTCTGGTCAACGACGAACGCCTCACCGTCTATTATCGCGTCCGAGGCGCCGAGCTCGGCCACCGCCCGGGACGATAGCCGGAAACCTGAGGGTCCAGTCGTGGAGGTTGCGGGTCGAGGTAGGCCCCCATCGATAGTAGTCCCATTTCATCTCGTGTAGCCAATCAGGGCCCTGCCGGACGCGGCCGACCAGCGGTCGATGTTCGCGACGACCCGAATGTCCAGTCTCGTGTAACCCAGCCTAAAGCGGCCTGTCCGCCCAAAAAATGACATTCAGTTGCCTCCAGCCTTTCGACACGACCCACTTCACGATCTCGTAACTCGCCAACCTAGCGGCTTGTTGCTTGAGCTGCGCGTTCCTACGGTGTGGTCGCTAGGCCTCAGCAACAAGAGCTCGGTTGCCAGGCGGGCGGAGGCTCAACGAGATAGCCAGCTCAGGACAAGGAGAGCAAGCAATGGTCGCTTTTACCCTCAATGGCGAGGCGCGAACACTCGACGTCGATCCAGAGATGCCGCTGCTCTGGGCGGTCCGTGACGTCATCGGACTCACGGGAACGAAATTCGGTTGCGGGCTTGCCCAGTGCGGCGCTTGCACGGTTCACGTTAACGGCATGCCGACGCGCTCGTGCCAGACCGCAGTCGGCGACATCGAAGGAGCCTCGATCACCACCATTGAGGGTGTGTCGGGCAAGATAGGCGAAACGGTCCAGGCCGTGTGGGCCGAGTTCGACGTACCTCAATGCGGCTATTGCCAGTCTGGCCAGATCATGTCGGCCGTGGCCCTCCTTACAGAAACGCCTAAGCCGACGGACGATGATATTGATTCGGCGATGAGCGGCAACCTCTGCCGCTGCGCCACCTATCATCGCATCCGCGCGGCCATCCACGAGACCGCCAACCGGCTGGAGACTTGAGGCATGTCGCAGTTTCTCTCGAAGCATACTGCCGTGCGGCCCACGCGCCGCTGGTTCCTCGTCGGCGCGGGCGTCACCACCGGCGGCCTCGCAGTGGGCTACCGGCCAGTGCTGGCCGCGCCCGACATCGCACAAACGACCCCTGCAAAGGTTCAGGCGAACCCCTTCCAGACCTATGTCGAGATCACAAAGGAGAACCGAATCATCATCCACTCCTCGCAGTTCGAGATGGGACAAGGCTCCTATTTCGGCATCGCCACCCTGGTTATGGAAGAGCTCGACGGCGACTGGGCGCAGGTGGACGTGGTCGGCGGATATGGCAATACCGCGTTCTACGGCAATCTCGCCTGGGGCGGGGCCGCACAGGCAACTGGTGGCTCCACGTCGATGGGCTCGTCGTGGGAACGCTACCGCAAGGCGGGTGCTGCCGCACGGGCCTTGCTGGTGGCGGCCGCGGCGCAGCGGTGGGACGTGCCAGCCGGCGAGATCAAAGTCGCTTCCGGGGTCGTGTCGCACGCCTCAGGGATGCAGGCGCGCTACGGTGACCTGGCTGAAGCCGCAGCGGGAATGCCGGTTCCCGACGACGTGCCGCTAAAGCCGCGCGACAAGTGGGCCCAGATCGGATCGGACAGCCTCAAGCGCTACGATTCCGCCGGCAAGACCAACGGCGCGCAGACCTACACGATCGACCTCATGATGGAGGGACTCCAGACGGCCGTTATGATCCATCCGCCGAAGTTCGGCGCCGAGATCGAGAGCTTCGACGCAACCAAGGCCAAGGCACTCGACGGCATTGTCGATGTCGTCCAGACGCCGCGAGGCATTGCCGTGGTTGGCAGGGACACCTGGACGGCGCTGAAGGGCCGCGACCTCGTGGAGGTGACCTGGAACGAGGAGAAGGCCGAAGAGCGCGGCACGGCCGAGATCATGGCCGAATACAACAAGGCAGCAGACGATCTGGGCGCGGCCACCGCGCGCGACGACGGTAACACTCCCGCAGCGTTCGCCAGTGCTGAGAAAATCATCGAGGGGCACTACGAATTCCCCTATCTTGTCCATGCTTCGATCGAGCCACTCAACGCGGCCGCCCGAATCAACGAAGACGGCACCATCGACGTCTGGGGCGGACACCAGATGCCCGACCTTTATCAGGCGGCTGCCGCTCAGGTAGGCGGCACCACGCCGGACAAGGTGAGGCTGCACGTGATGAAGACCGGCGGCAGTTTCGGCCGCCGCGCGGTCTTGGATGCAGATGTCATTATCGAAGCTGTTTCCACAGCACGTGCACTGGGACGCGGCAAGCCAGTGAAGGTGCAGTGGACCCGCGAGAATGACATGCGGGGTGGGCGGTACCGGCCGGCCTATGTGCACGCAGTCAAGGCGGGGCTCGACAAGAAAGGCAATGTCGTCGCTCTCCATGACCACATCGTGGGCCAATCGGTCTTGGGCGGTTCGACCTCTGCGGCGATGATCAAGAACGGCATCGATCCAACCTCCGTAGAGGGCGCCACCAACCTGCCCTATGCGATCCCGAACCTGAAGGTCGAGCTGACCACCACGGACGTGAACATCCCGGTGCTGTGGTGGCGTTCGGTAGGCTCCACCCACACCGCTTACGCGGTGGAAACCCTGATCGATGAGCTCGCCGCCGCTGCGAACCGTGATCCGGTCGACTTCCGCTTGTCAATGCTCGGTCACCATCCACGGCATGCCGCCGTGCTTAAAGTGGCTGCTGAGAAGGCAGGCTGGGACAAGCCTCTGCCGGAAGGCCGTTTCCGCGGCGTGGCCCTGCATGAAAGCCTCTCGACCTATGTCGCCGATGTGGTGGAGATCACCCTCAACGATGAAAATGGTTTCAAGGTCGACCGCGTCGTCTGCGCGGTAGATTGCGGCACCGCGATAAATCCTGACCAGATTCGCGCTCAGATGGAGGGCGGTATCGGATTCGGGCTAGGTGCGATCCTCCAGGAGGAGCTGACCCTGAAGGGCGGTGTCGTAGACCAAGAGAACTACGATACCTATACACCGCTCAGGATCGAGCAGATGCCGCGAGTCGAGGTGCACATTGTGCCGTCCGAGGAGCCGCCCACGGGAGTTGGTGAGCCAGGTGTGCCGCCGATCGGCCCGGCCGTCGCCAACGCGCTACGGGCGGCGACGGGCAAGACTATCCGCAAGCTGCCGATTATAAAGAACATGTCAGGAATGACACCATGAAACAGCCGCGATGAAGATCGCGCCGTTTTCGAACGCCTCCTGACAGGCGCTCATTTCCATGGGTCAAATTCCGGCGGCTGCCCGCTCCAATATCCGGTTTGGAGACGGCACCCCGTGTTCTGAACGACCACAGACGGGCCTTGGCGCCGGTTCCACTGAAGAACCGCTTTCGAGACGCAAATGCGTCCACTCCATGAAGAGCACAACCGTATAGCACCAGGAAGGCTAGCTACCTCCATCGCTTCGGAGACCCAGGAACCCTCAGAAAACCGAACCTCCCGAGCTCAGAGGCGCTCGTGATCACAATCGCGCTGGTGCGTGGATCATTGTTCAAGGGTTTGTCAATAGGCAGGCGAGATGGCCGATCGACATGATCTTCGCCCGATGCCCTACAAACACAATGCCAGCCGCTGTCACGGAGTCGCGAAGACGAAGGCAATGAGGGTCGACGCCGATACTCATCGTTTGGTTGACAGAGCGCTTGGAATGCCATGCGCTTCACATCGGAGTAGCCATCCGGGAAGCCTGAAGCGCTTTGAAAACGCATGTGCTGCGGCTGTTATTCATAGCGTGGATGACTTTGATCAAAACAATCGATTTCATCACTCTTCCGGAATCGTGCATGGACAAAAAAGAGCCTCACGCACCAATCACACGCTGCTCTATCGCGTGACGAAAGCTGCCTTAGGAATAATCCAAAGGAGAAAATCTTCGATGCGCCCTGACGTGCAGTGGAGGTCGTGCCGAGAAAGTGAGTTGCAACTGGCCGACAATGTCGGGCGGTGCGACCATGGTCGCTTCGGAGAATGAAATCGGCCCAGTTCACGGGGGCGGTACTGTTATTCGTCGACGGCCGCCCTTCCCAAGAACAGGCGGCATCGCAAGTTGGTTCTGCCGATGAAAACGACATCGCCGGATACATGTCAGCAGCCGCTCAGGATTGGATGATCCAGCCAAGCTCTCGGCGTGATGGCACTGTAGGCGGCACAGTCGAAGCATCTCATTGATCGTTTATGAGGCTTTCTTCGATGCCGCTGATGCCTGACGGGCGGTCGCAGCTGCAGGCGACAACACGGCCTATTTAGTTGGAAACAGTCGAGGTAAGCCAATTTGGCTTCCCGTTACTATTTGGAGAAAGAAATGCTGTGCCTAGGAATCAGCGGCGGACTTGACCAAGTCCATGAAAACCGATTCGAGCGTTCGAACGCCTTTATGCACGATGGCGCCGCGGTGCTCGTCCGAGACGGAAAGGTGATAGCCGCCGTAGAAGAGGAACGCCTCAATCGAATCAAGCACTCGAACAAGCTGCCAAGTGGTTCGATTCAATACTGTCTCTCGACGGCCGGGGTTCAGCTCAGCGACATTGATCGTGTCGCGGTCTACGCCAGCGAGCCCTATGCCAACGCCATGCTTGAAGGTATGTCCGCTTCCCAACCGGACATTCTCTCCACTCCGTTGGATGCTAAAATGTTGGTTCAGAACCTGTTAGCGCGTGAGTTCGGCACTAAGTTGGACAGTTCGCGTATTTCATTCGTAGGTCATCATCAGGCGCACGCCGTGAGCGCCTTTGCAATGTCGGGCTTCGAACAAAGTCTCATTCTAGCGATTGATGGCTGTGGTGATTTCCTGTCGGGCCTTGTGGCGGTAGGGTCTGGCACAGAAATTACGCAAATCGAGGCTTTCCCGGAGGACAATTCTCTTGGGCTGTTTTATCTCGAGACGATCCGCTGTCTCGGCTACGGCATGTTCGACGAGTATAAGGTAATGGGACTCGCGCCCTATGGCGACCCCGCTCCCTATCGCGAGCTCTTCGAGCAGTTCTACGAGCTCTCCGCCAACGGTGGCTACCGTGTTCACCTCGACCGCATCGGTCCGGCGTTGCTCCGCAACATCGAGATCAGGCGAAAGGGAATGCCTTTCACCCAGCAGCATCGAGATGTGAGTGCGTCACTGCAGGAAGCGCTTGAGCGGATCGTGTTCCACATTCTCCGGCACCACCGTGAGGCCACCGGCATGAAGCGGTTGTGTCTGGCGGGAGGGGTAGCCCACAACTGCACGATGAACGGCAAGCTGCTGTATTCAGGGCTTTTCGAAGACATCTTCGTGCAACCCGCGTCTCACGACGCTGGCTGCGCATTGGGAGCTGCGCTGATAGTCTCTAACGAGATGGGCCGCCCCGCGCCGCGTGAGCGACTGCAGGAGGTCTATTGGGGTCCTGATCTCGGGAGCGACCGCGCCGTGGAACAGGAACTGAACGCATGGTCCGGACATCTCGAGGTTGAACGCTCTTATGACGT
Source organism: Mesorhizobium sp. M0011 (assembly GCF_040324155.1). NCBI lineage: Bacteria > Pseudomonadati > Pseudomonadota > Alphaproteobacteria > Hyphomicrobiales > Phyllobacteriaceae > Mesorhizobium > Mesorhizobium sp. M0011. The sequence goes on from NZ_JAMYVQ010000012.1 coordinate 156,127, forward strand.
AGCGAGCAGTGCAGCCCACTGGATCACCAACGGCGCCGTGATCGGCTGGGTGCAGGGTCGTTCGGAGTTTGGGCCACGTGCGCTGGGCAACCGCAGCATTCTTGCCGACCCTCGGCCCGCTGCAAACAAGGACCGGATCAATGCCATGGTCAAGAAGCGCGAAGGCTATAGGCCTTTCGCACCATCTGTGCTGGAAGAGGATGCGAGCGAATTTTTCGACCTCCCGGACGGTAAACACGAATTTCCATTCATGAATTTCGTCGTTCGCGTGCGTGACTCAAAGCGCGCCTTGTTGGGTGCCATTACGCACGTCGACGGTACGGCTCGGCTGCAAACAGTATCGCGCGATGCCAACCCCGCTTACTGGGAGGTCATCAATGCGTTCAAGAAGCGGACAGGCACTCCAATTCTGCTCAATACGTCCTTTAACAACAATGCTGAACCGATCGTGGATACGGTTGCAGACGCGATTGCCACATTTTTGACGACAGAGCTGGATGGACTTGTGGTCGGGCCCTTCCTGGTAAAAAAACGGGCTGCAACGCTGCAGGATTGGACTGCGCTTTCGATTTCATTGCCTCCCTCAGTCTCCCTCCATCAAACCCGTGCTTACACAGCGCGAGATCATCAGGAGACTGTCTGCGAGATTATTCCGAACCACTCCAGCATTGACAGTGTGCGAATTTCAAACGACCTGTTTAATCTGCTGATGCGGATTGAGGGCGAAGCCGTGTTAAGCGATCACCTCAATATAATTGCGCCGGATCAAGCTGAGCATGAAGCTCTGATGGAGGACCTGCGAAGACTGTGGGAGCAGCGCCTGGTTCGGCTGCATCCCTCACAAGCTGCTCGGATGGATCATGGGTCCGATCAAACGCCGGACCAGCCTAATAGGCTATCAATGTGATAGAGATGCCGCTCAAGCTCGGCCAATCAATAGTGTTCATCGACCCCGCCTGCGAGCTCACCGCTGTGATTAGGGGGGTCGAGGTCGCCCTGGTCAGTATGCTTAGGAATGCTAGGGTCTGGCCTCGATATTGAGCGGACTTCTGTGTCGAGAGGTCCAGCCCGCAGAACTTTAGAAACTGGCGATGATGACCTAAGCGGCGAAGATCGCCGGCTTCGGCAATGACGGTCAATGCCTTGATCGATCCGATGCCCGGGATTTGTCGCAGGAGCTGGTAATCCTGGCTGTGCCGCAGCAGATCGTCGGCCTGTGCTTCGATCTCATTGCGGTGCCGGATCAGGCTGCGTGCTTCGTCAATGACCATCCGGAACATGCGAATGGCAGGCGCATCAAGTGGCAGTGGCAGTCCGATCGATGGGCGCGCCGTCTCGAAAATATCCATCAGAATCTGTGTCTTGCTGACCTTGCGGCCGACGGCATCCCAAGCTGCTGCCACAAACTCCTCCTTCGTCAGCGCCGTGATGCTTGCTGGGGTCGAAAAGGCATCGAGGAAGGCAAAGAACCAATCGCTGCGGCTGTTCCCCCGGAAGCGATCGATCTCGGGAAAATACAGCGGCAGGTAGTTGTCAGGATGCGGTGCTGGATCTCGGTCTTGGCCCTGGCGATCGCTTCATGTGTCTTCGACAGTTCCTGCACGTCGTTGATGCCGGCTCGCAGCGGATCATGGTAGACCTGCGTCGCCTGGATCCTGAGCATGTGTACGATCACCTGGGCATCGATCTTCTTGCCGAATATGACGCCGAAGGCCTCAAGAAGCCCAGGCATCTGTTCTCGATTTTGCCTACTAGGCTGACGAGAAGGTCGCGTGCCGACAGCAGCACCCGCACGACACAGGTGCCGTGGCTCTTGGTGCGAACCTGCTTAAACCATCCGGTCCGTCCGATCTGGCAAGGCCCGCCGCTCGTCGGGGCCCGATTTGTTCGGCATCATCGAGAGGGCGGCGCTTGACACGATCGGAAGTCCGCGCTTCGTTAACTCGTTCCAGAGCCAGACCGCAAGCGGTCACGGCTCCATGCCGATCCGCTCCGTCTCCGCAGTTCACAGTCCCGCCCGCATCTCCCGGTCGGGCCCGGGTAGCCATTGCGCTGCAAGGCGGGTCTGATCGCTAGGGCGGCGCCCGCCACCATCTCCATCATCGGTTCGGCGACATAGCCAATCATCTCCCGTAAGAGAAGTGCTTTCAGGCAAGTTCCGCAGGTTCAAGGAGATCGTTGACGGCGCCGCCACTTGGGAGCTGCGTCGAGTGCATGGTCGAGCTTGCCGCCCAAGGTACGTGGCTTCGAAACGCGTGCGATTGCGCCTCATTCAAGACCGGTAGCGGGTGGTCGCCGACATACAACGGGGCGCAGGCGACTGAAACGAACCCGTCGGCCACTACGGAGCAATCCTGCCGCCTGACCAGGCGCGTGGGAAAGTATCACAACGGTGACCACAGCGTCGCTTCAGGCCGTCAAAAGCTATTGCCGTGCGTCAAGGCAGGCTAGGTGACCCGTCGGAGGCCGGCACCAGCGGCTTTGTCCGGACAAGACAAATGCTATTGGGATTTGGCCGCCGCAGCCGCGAGCATCGCTTCTCCCATCGCAATGGCCCCTTGGGCACGCAGCATTTCATCAGGGTTCTGAATGTCGCGCAAGTCTTTGTTCTGGCTGAGTTTTGATTTTCCAACCAGGCCGGTGATCTCGATCTCCAGGGCGACGATTGCCTTAACCATCGTGTCGATGAAGTCCTTCGGCGCGTCGCCCATCTTCCACGGGGCAGGCTGCGAGGCTTCTTGCATATGAGTGAGCTTCGCCACGTTACGGCGTACATATCGCTCATCATCCCGGACAGTGATGCGTCCGTGGGCGTGGACGACGAGATAGTTCCACGTCGGCACCTGCTTGTGGAGTTCGTGCTTGCTTGGATACCAGTTCGGCGAGATGTAAGCGTCGGCCGCACGGAAGATTACGAGAACCTCATCGCCATTGGCGACTTCCTCCCAGACTGGGTTCTTGCGAGCGACATGGCAATTGAGAACGCCCTTGTCTCCCTTCGAGCGGTCAAGCTCGAAGGGGAGGTGGTTCGCGTCCAGTGTGCCTTTGCTTTGGGTGACGAGGATACCAAGCGGGTGTTTCTCGATAAGCTCGAACAGGGCGTTCTGATCAGGGACGGCAAAATGAGGCGGAACGTACAACGGTTTATCTCCTGTCGCGAATGTGCGGTTGCTAGTAATCGGCGGAGCCTTACGGAACGGGCTCCTGAATCTTCGCTGCCGTCGACGAGTGCCCCGGATCTCGGTGTCCACCACGCTCAAGAACCGCCATCGAGAAATGGGCGGGCACATCAGATGCCGCCGCGTATGAGTGCGGTTGGTCAGTGACAAGCCGCGCACTCTCGCCTTCGCTTAAAATGACCACATGGGTACCTACCACAACGCTCAGGGCACCCTGACTGACCGAGATCAACTCGCGCGTATCCGGACTATGAGCATCTGCGGAAAACACGTCGCCCGGCATAATGACCCAGCTCCACAATTCGAACATCGTGCGCCCCGAGGTCGATGAATGAAGTTGTGCAAAGCTTCCCTTGGCGCTTGTCCAAAGCGTCCTCGTCTCTGTCCGCTCAATAGGAAGGCGAACTGTGGAAGGATCGTCATTCAGCAAATCGGCCACGGAGAGCGAAAACGCCGCCGCCAGTCGGCAAAGTATGCCGATACTAGGGTTCGCCTTGCCTTGCTCCAGCGAGACGACGGTTCCCTTGGACAAGCCGCTCAGTTTTGCCAGGCGATCCAGGGTCAGATTTTGGTCGCGCCTCAAGTCTCGGATTCGAACAGCTATCGCTTGCCCAAGGACCTGCTCGGCATCAAAGGCTGTCGTAACATCGGTCATTATATTGACTTAGGACCTCGGCTCACCTATTGCGGTCAGTATAATGACCGGGGCGAAATTGCAACTGCCCGTTAGGAAGGAAATAACCGATGCGTTTTGATACGAAGGCGATCCACTGCGGCCGAGGGGTCGACGCGTCCACGGGGGCCGTATCCATGCCGCTGCACACCAGCACGACGTTCGAACGCGGTGTCAACGGGTCATTTCCGTCCGGCTTCGAATACACAAGGGATGGAAATCCTACACGCAATGCGTTCGAGGCGGCCATGGCGATGCTTGAGGGAGGGGAAGACGGCATCGCCTTCGCTTCGGGCATGGCCGCAATCGCTGCAGTTTTCGAGAGCCATCCGTCGGCGGGTCGGATCGTTCTGCCGGATGACATGTATTTCGGCATTCGTTCGCTGATCGAAGAGACCGACATTGGGTCTCGCTTCGACTTTGCCCCAGTCGACATGCGCGATTTGGACGCTTTGCGCGCCGCGGTGACATCGAAGCGGACTGGCCTCGTCTGGATCGAGACGCCGTCAAACCCGATGATCCGCGTTGTCGACATTGCGGCCATCTGCGCAATCGCGCACGAGGCCGGTGCCTTGGCGGTGGTGGACAACACCTGGGCCACCCCAGTGCTTCAACTGCCACTCGAAATCGGGGCAGACGCGGTAATGCACTCGGCGACAAAGTACATTGGCGGCCACTCGGATTTGATGGCCGGAGTAGTCATTGTCCCAAACGCGTCACCCCTCGGTCGCCCATTGCGGATGGTCCAGAAACACAAGGGCAGCGTTGCAGCGCCCTTCGACTGTTGGCTGGCGTTGCGGGGCCTGCAGACATTGCCGGTCCGCATGCGCGCCCATTGCGAAGGCGCCCAGAAAGTGGCCGAGGCCCTGGCGTCTCATCCGCGCGTCGAAAAAGTGCTCTTTCCTGGTCTGCAAACTGATCCGGGACACGATCTTGCTACGCGGCAAATGAGCCATTACGGAGCGATGCTATCCTTTATCGTCGAGGGCGGAGCCGATGCTGCAATGGCCGTGGCCGGCCGCCTGAAGATTGTTGTCCGGGCGACAAGCCTTGGCGGGACGCATTCTCTGATAGAGCATCGCGCATCCGTTGAAGGTGCGAAGTCCAAAGCGCCAGGCGGATTGCTGCGAATTTCTGTAGGGCTTGAACATCCTCAGGACATTATCGATGACCTGATGCAGGCCCTAGGCGAAACCTGCAAAGCGGGAGTCCAATGACGCGTGCAAGAACTCTGGCGCCGCTTTATGTGGCTGCCGGCGCAGCCGACGATCGGCAGAACAATGTTCCTGCTGAGCAGAACGCACGTCCTCTGGTGAACCGCTATCGCCGTGTCGCATCGTCTCGGGCGCGTGGTCGCATGGGTGATGAACGTCTTCGGGTTTCTGGACGATGGCCACGCGCTCGACCGGAAGCGGAAATACCCAGATTTGCCGTTGACCTACTGCTGCTCGACCTCGTCGGAGATCGCGTTCAACAGATGGGATGGATGTGCTGGCACTACGGCAGTTTGACAAGCCGGCCATCGGGGCGCTAGCACCGTCCAAAGCCAAGAGTCGCAGGGCAGAACCGACCGCACCAAGCGGGCTGCGGGACCCATCAGCTAACGGCCAGGTTGGTACCTCAACGCGCATCAGCACCGTGGATGCGACATTGTCCTTGTTGCGAGCGCGATCTCGGAACTTCGTTGTGACGCAGTCTGTGCAGAGAGCGCACCGCTGGTAAGCAAAATGAGCGGAAGAACGACACCCAGTGGAGGTGAAGAAGTGATGCGGCGTCAAGATCCTCCGCGCTTTGCGGCAAACACACTGATCCCTCTTCACAACCCGGTCTTTCGTTCTATCTGGACAGCCACGCAGATATCCAGCCTTGGCTGGCTGGTGCAGAGCGTGGCTATAAGCTGGCTCATGGCCACGATTTCAGCCTCCGATCTGATGGTTGCGCTCGTACAGGCTGCATCGACACTGCCCGCGTTCTTCTTGTCGATCCTTGCTGGAGCCATTGCAGACAGCTTCAGCCGCCGTGGCGTGATGCTTGCCGGACACTGCCTGATCGCACTGGCATCCACGGCGCTGGCACTCTCTGTGGGACTGGGCTTTGCTAGTCCATGGCTAATCCTGGGACTGAGTTTCTTGGCCGGATGCGGCTTTGCCTTGAACGATCCAGCCTGGCACGCCTCGGTCGGCGATATCCTGGAAAAGCGCGACATACCCGCTGCAGTGACGCTGATGTCGGTGGGGTACAACGTGGTTCGCAGCATAGGACCGGCGCTGGGCGGTGTAATCTTAGCTTTGCTGGGCCCCCTTACGGCTTTCGCCCTCGCTGCGCTAAGTGACCTGGTCCCGTTGAGCGCTGTTCTGCGCTCACAATGGCAAGTTCGCTCTTCGCCTCTTCCGCGCGAGCGGATGACTACGGCCATTCATGATGGCATGCGATTCACGGCGATATCCTCAGAGATCAGAGTGGCGATCGTGCGTGCAACCCTGTTCGGGCTATCAAGCATCTCGATCCTTGCTTTGCTCCCCCTCCTGGTTCGCGACCAGCTGGCGGGAGGGCCAATTGTGTACGGCGTGCTATTGGCCGGCTTCGGCACAGGCGCCTTCATCGCCGGCATTGGCAGCAGCTACTTGAGACGCATCACGTCCCAGAACCGATTGATCACGCTCGCATCCGTTGCTTGCGCAACGTGCTGCCTTTTGATGGCCCTCACATCGTCGGTGGCTGTGGCGGCGATCGCGCTTGCAATCGGTGGCGCTGGCTGGGTTGTCACCTGGACCGGAACCGACGTGTGTGTGCAGTTGGCAAGCCCAAGGTGGGTCGTTGGTCGCACCCTGTCCATCTATTACGCCCTGACCTACGGCGGCATGGCAGCGGGTAGCTGGATCTGGGGTGCTGTCGCGCAGTACTATTCGCTGACGTGGGCTTTGGAAGGCGCTGCAGCGGCACTGTTGCTGGTCGCGGCTGTGGGAAAGCTATTGCCGGTGCGGCTATGGGAGGAATCGGATCAAGCGGCCGTCGACTTCAGGCCACCAGAACTGGCCCTCCCTTTGAAGCCCAGGAGCGGTCCGATCGTGATCAAGATGGAGTACTCGATACTCGAGGAGAGTATCGATGAATTTCTGAGCTGCATGCGCGAAAGGCGGCGCGTTCAGAGCCGCGCCGGTGCGCGGGACTGGACCCTCCAGCGCGACCTTCAGAAGTCGACGCTTTGGACCGAGACATTCCGCACGCCGACATGGACGGACTATCTTCGTCTAAACCATCGGCTAACGGTGAATGACAGGGAGGTAGGCGAGCGCCTTGCCGCTCTGCACATGGGTGATTCTCCGCCTCGCATCTCACTTTCCATCGAGCGGTCGACAAGCCCCGCCTCCGACAGCCAAGTCCAGCCTGTGCCTTTTGTATCGCGCCCGTGAGAAAACCAAGGCTTGTCTGGGCTTGGACACGGAACGAGCTACTCCTTAATGCAGAACACTGACTCTCCGCCAAATGAATGCTGCGAGCAAGCAGCAGGCGGAGGAACTCCGTCTGGGCTGAGTATGTGTTTCAACGCGGACAAATAAATTGTAGCCAGTTCACGAAACGCCGGGCCCGCTCCTCTGGCGTCCGATCGTCCAGGAAATCCCCTCGGCGCGCACCACGCCAGACACCTCCTTACCGATATGATGCTCAAGCACCGGCCGCCAAGGCACCAGCGTGAACTCGCGCGATTTCTCGATGACACCGTATTTTCCGCCGGCGAGCTCGACGCAGCAGCGCAGCGTTCCGTCTATTCGATTGCCATGCTGCGCTTCAGAATACGAGAGCCCGAGTTCGTCCGAGAGCTGACTGGCAACACGGTTCAGCTCTCGTTGGCGCAGCATTGAAAGCATGTTGGCGCGATAGATGACCCGATCCTGCGCATCATGGGCAAGACCTTGCGCGATCAGCCACTGCTGTCGGCGGGCCTGGATCTGACGTACTTCGCGACCGAAGCCAGAGTCGCGCAAGGACTCAGGGTGGGCTGATACCAGCTCCTGGTCGATCCATGTGGCGCCGTCGAAGCCTACTTGGCTCTCCAGCGGCATTGATGAGAGCTTGTCGACGACAACAGGCTGGGCCCTCGCTCGCTGACGCTCGTAATCCGCGACGCGGTTGAGATGGTCGGGCGCGACTGTCCATGTGCCGTCCGGCTCGCGCTCGACGCCACCGGTCGCACGGCGGATCGCCTCCAGTCGCCGCACGTGCGTTTCGGCAAAGCGTTCAGTGGCCGAGGGGTCATGCTTGAGATGGATATCGATGCTGTAGCGCCCGTCGTTGACCGTGGCGATGCCGGCAATTGTGCGGTCGACTTTTCTTGGCCCGGTGTCCCTCGGCCTGACCCGCACTATGCAGCCCTCTGGTGTCGGTTGGGTGGCCTCGCCTTTGCCGATATCAAAATAGTGGCTTTTGCCGTCCACGCCGTCGACGACGAGGTAATGGCGGTCAGTGATTTCGTCGGCCAGCCCGCGCCCGACGACACGTCCGACCACGGTTTGAGCCGACCCGTCGCATCGATCGTGGATAAGATGGTCGGCGGCACTGCGGACGAGCCCCTTGCCGGTCAGCTCGCGATGGATGGTCTTGACGATGTCGCCGCGCGCGCCGATGCGGCGTAGCGTAGCTTCGAGCTCATCCTCCAGGCGCCAGCGACCGGCAGGCATCTCCTCGGCGAGGCCCATCCGCTCGAGCTTGCGCAGGCGGCCCTGGTGCAGCGTCTGGCGAAAGGTGTCTCGGCTGGCCGGTGAGACACACCCCTCATCGTCGCGCATGCGCATCAGCTGCCGGTCGATGCTGGTGAAGCGTTCCTGATCCATCTCCTGGCGCAAGCGCTGCTTGATCTCGCGGTCGGTGCGCGGGCCAAGGTCGAGGCTAACCAGTTCGGCTGCGCGCTCGCGCAAGCCAGAGGAGATGTAGTCCCGCGCTATGACGAGGTTTTCGCCGTGATCATCCCTGCCGCGCACGATGATGTGGGTGTGAGGATGGCCGGTGTTGAAATGGTCGACGGCCACCCAGTCTAGCCTGGTGCCGAGGTCTTCTTCCATTTGCGCCATGAGGCGCCGGGTGAGCGGCTTCAGGTCATCATACTCGATTCCGTCTTCAGGGGCGACGATGAAGCGGAACTGATGACGGTCACCGTTCGCGCGATCGAGAAAGGCCCTGCCGTCCGCGTGGTCATTGTCGGCAGCGTAGAGCTCGCCACGCTCGCCTTCTCGGGTGACGCCGTCGCGCTGGAGGTAGCGGAGGTGCGCACGAGCCCCGTCGACTCCCTTGCCGGCCAGCTTGACGATGCGTGCCTTGACGACTGCGCGCCGCTGCCGAAACGCCGCGTGGCGGTCGCGCGCTCTAAGAACGGCGGCAGCGGCCCCGCCGCGCCCCACCCGGCTTCCGATGAAGCGGCTGCCGCGTCCGCTCCTGCCGCCTGCTCGGTTGACCGCGGCCTGCACCTGGCCAGCGTAGCGTTTGCCCGCCTTCGAGCCGCGCGAGCCAATTTTGCCGAGCTTCGGCGTGAATTCGTCATCCTGCATGCGGCCTCCGATGAGCCAGCAGCAATTTCAGAGGCTTGCCCGCCAGACCCTCCTGGACCCGGAGGCAACCTCCTGGGAAAACGATGTGAAGACAAACACTTCGCCGCCTCCAGGAGGCGCTGCCTTTATCTTGCCTTCCGCGCACATGCCCCCCTGGCCCCCGCCCGAACCACGCTAGCCGCTGCCCTCACCTGCGATCCGGCCGGCCTGATCTTGCTCGCTCCGATCCGAGCGGCACCAGGAGTTGGCCATTCGGGCCGGTCACGGAAACACCGTTTCGGAGAAAAAACAGCGACTGCCCGGACGGGATGCCCGGCGCGCTTTTGGAACGGGATTTGCCGGTGAGCGCGTCCATATCGGCGGCCGAAATGCCCGCCGCCTTGATCTCTTCCAGATACGAAACCGTCTCGCTGGGCAGCGGTCGCCCGCGCTGCAAATGCTGCTCGTAGCGCTCCGGCCCGGCGTTATAGGCTGCAAACAGGCCTGGAAATCCGAAGCGGTCATACATGGCGCGCAGATAGGCAGTGCCTGCCAGAATGTTGTCGCGAGGGTCGTGCGGGACGGCTCCGAGGCCGAGCTCTGCGCGCAACTCCTCGTAGGTGTCTGGCATCACCTGCATGAGGCCAATGGCGCCGGCGCTCGACGTGACCGGCCGCCCATTGAGCGTCGTCTGCCCCCGGCTTTCGGCATCCATGACGGCATAAATCCAGGTCTGTGGAATGCTGAAACGCCGGCTTGCTTCGGCTACGAAGGGCTGCCATCTTGCAAGCTGCGGACTATGGGAGATGACGACCGGCTTCGTGTTGGTCGCGGCGGAACAGGAGCATGGTGCGAGACACGCCATGCTCAGCATAAGGAGGGTCACTCGGTCCATAGCGGCACGAGCCTCCCGATGATGTTTTCGGTCGGCACCGGCCCGAAATAGCGGCTGTCGAACGAGCGATCTTTATCGCTGCCGAGCAGGAAAACCTCGTCGGCGGCGAGTTTTCGGCATGCATTCCACCAAGGCAGCGGACGGTGCTGCGTGTCGGTTGCAAGCCGGCGCGCGGCTATCTCGCCGCCGATGATGATGGCGTCGCCAAAGGTGCAGACATGCTCGCCGGGCAGCGCCGCAAGGCGCTTGACCAGCGGCACGTTGCTGGGCAGATAGAAGCGTTCGGCGGCGAGATCGGCAACCGGTCTTGGTGGGCGGACGAGTACGAGATCACCACGAGCGGGCGATCTGGATGCGACGCGATAGAGGCCGACCGGCGCACTCGCCGAGGCGTTCCAGACCAGCCAGGGCGATGGTTTGCCGAAGGCGGCGAAGCCGATCAGGCCAAGTCCGATTGTGGCAACTACGATCGTCTTGCGGGCTCGAATGCGCCGCAGATGGCTGCCGATCAGACGGATGGTGGGACGCCGGCTCATGAGCGGCCTCCCTCACCGGCCGAGCCGGATTCGTGCGCGCCATCCTCGGGCGCGGTCTCCTGCGCGTGCCCCTTCGACCAGTCGTCGAGTTCGTCGATGTGATAGCGGACATAGCGGCCGTGCTTGCGGAATTGTGGGCCACCGCCTTTGAGGCGCATCTTCTCCAGCGTGCGCTGGGACAGCCCGATATAGAAGGCCGCCTGCGCGGTGTTGAGAAACGGACTGCCCTTCTTGGCGCGGGCTGCGCGTTCGTTTTCGTCGTCCATGATGATCCTCGGTTCGTTACGGGCAAGCGAGGCGAGGATCGGCGAGCGAGATCGTTTTGGGGACGGGCGAAGAGTGGGGGGCGAGTTTTCGCCGCCCCTTCGGCGGCCTCACCGGTCCTGAGAGAGGCCCTGCGCCGGTTGGCGGCGCAGGGCTTTGCGGGTCGGCCGGTCAGTCGACCGGGTTCCAGATGATGGCGTAAGTGTCGTCGTCATCCTGGCCGGCGGCGCGGCCCAGATTGGCGTAGAGCTTGCGCGGGCCAAACTCGGGGGCCGCAATCGACAGGCTCACATAGTCCTTGCCGGAGGTCTCGCCGGTGCGGATCCAGGCCGCACCCACTTCGACCCCTTGCGTCAGCACCCGGAAGTCGGGATGGGTGTCGGCGCTCTTTGCCTGATTGGGCACGATGTCGATGTCGGCGCGGACGCTGAGCGTCTTGAGCTGGCCCTTGTAGCCGCCGTTTTCCTGTTTGGTGACGTATCCGATTGCGGTCATTTTCAGTCTCCTCTTGGTGCTCGCAGGGGACCATTCCCCTGCGATGGCGGACCGTGATGGGCGCGTCCGGATCGCCGGAACCGGCACGGCCGCAGCGATAGCGGAGGACCCGAGCGGGGAGTTTTTTTGAAGCGAAGCGGCGCGAGGAAGCCGCCGCAGGCGGCGGGGAAAAAAGCTGCCGGCGAGGGTTTCGGGCGGGCCGGATCCGCCCATAGGTCGTCAAGCCAGGCGCAGGGGAATGGTCCCTGAGACACAATGGCGAGAGGGTGCGCGATCGGGGGCACAATAAGCAGGCGGCACTATGCAGGGGGCCGGCGGCGCAGGCTCTCTCGGTAATCGGATGTACAATTGGCGCCATGCGCCTGGCGCCTCAGCAAGCAATGCGGGCCGGTGCGGGGCTGCCCAAATGGGGGCGAATTGGCGTTGGAATTTATCGCACGCGGCACTGGCTCGGCAAGACGATCAATCGGAGCCGGCGCGGCCCGGAGCGGCGCGCGCGTCCTCAGCGGCAGTACTCGAGAAAACGCCGCTCGGGCCCTGATCGACTATTCGCCACGAACAGCGACTGCTTCCTTGCGCACAGATCGGCGAATAGGAAGGCCTCGCGGCTGGTGTAGCTTTCGGCCGGGAATTTCACCCAGCGCGGCAGCCAGGCCTCAAGCTGAGGCGGCTTCTCGATGTTCTTGCCGCCGATCTCGGTGAGCATCGAATCGGCGATTTCCTCGTCGCGCAAGCGATCGAAAGGCATCGTCCGGTTGCCACCATATGCCCACGACGCGCACGAGATTATCGTCGCCGAGCGCCCACCTTGCGCGCGAACATGCCGGCGGCAGCAAGGGGTCGCGATTGCCGCCGGCCACCACGCTATTCTCGGTCCGGTGATCCGAGCAGGGCCAACAGCTTGTGCCGCATTTGCCGAATGCGGCGTCAGCCTTGCAGCCGACAAGGATGGCAGTCACCGTCTCGTTGGCTGCGCGCTGCGACCCGGGGCGCACCTTGGCGATGCAGATCGGCATAGTTCTGCATCGGGGCGGGTGAGTCCCGGGCGCCGTCGGGAATGGGCATCTCCTCGCTATCCGGCGTCGGCTCGGTCGTGGCCAGTTGAGCATCGGGCATCGTCATGCCGCAGTCCCTTCTTGCGCCTCGCCTTCCGCATCGGCCTGAAGGCCAAGCAGGAAATCGGCGGCCTTCGAAGCGAGGCTGGCGGCACGGAAAATGGCGCGGTTGTCCTCGCGCAGCACCTTCAGCCATGAGCCGATGTAATCGGCGTGACGCACGGTCGGCTCGATGCCGAGATTGCTGCAGACGAAGGCGGCAGTGATTTCGGCGACCAATTCTTCACGCGCGTAAGCCTTGGAGCCGAAGGAGCCGGAGAGGTCGCGAGCAAGCCGCGTCGGGTGGCCGGTCCAGTGGCCAAGCTCGTGAAAGCAGGTCCGGTAATAGTCGATCTGCTGATGGAACGCCGGCTGCGGCGGCACCTGAATGTGGTCGCTGCCCGGCATGTAGAAAGCGCGATCGCCGCCGACCCTGAAATCCGCACCACTGGCGCGAATCAGCGTTTCGGCCTGCGGCGCGATCTCGCACTGAGGCAGCGGCTCGGCGGGGGCATGGAGGTGTTCCGGAAGATTGTCGCACTGCGCGACATTAAAGACGGTAAAGCGCTTCAGAAAAGGCACGGCCTGTGGTGCATCGCCCTCGTGGCGTGCGCGCTCCTTCTCGTCCTTGGGGACAAAGCGGTCGGCATGCACGATGGTCGTGCCGCGCTCGCCTTTCCTGACATTGCCGCCCAGGGCAAGCGCCTGCCGGAAGGTCAGCCAATTCTGGCTGGGATAGCTGCGCTCGATGACGGCGCCCCACAGGATGAGGATATTGATGCCGGAATAGCTGCGCCCCGTGGACGCATTCCTCGGCAGGCCGAGGCCTGCTTTTGCGCTGCCCCATGGCTTGACCCATGGCACGGTACCGCGCTCCAGCTCGGCAATGATGCGGTCGGTGATCTCCTGATAGAGGCTGGCGCCCGGGCGCCTGCCCTTGCCTGCGCCAGCCTCTCCGCTGGTGGTACGCTTGCTGTTTGCACGCATGTGTTATCCTCCGCTCACCAATCGCCGCGCCTTTCCCCGGAAGCGGGGTGGGCGGCGAGTCGCGACCGGAAGGGCCCGCCCAGTAGGCGGACCGCATCCGAAGGACCGGAACGAAGAGGAGGACCCTGAGCGGCACGCGAAGGGTTGCGGGCTGCCGCAGCGGGTCTAGAAGGGA